>NZ_CAMZFB010000010.1 GCF_947305955.1 uncultured Brevundimonas sp. | reverse complement strand
AGGATGACCACGAACATTGTGTGCATCATGTCCAGCCCGATACCGAGTTGTTGCATGGCACCGGTGATGCCTGCGGTCTGTTCGGCCATGACGATGCGGACCAGAAGCACCGACAGGAACAGCCGGATCAGCGCGCTTCCACTCAGGAAGTGCAGATTGATGAGGGGGCGTTTGCGGTTGTACTCGATGGTCAGGGCCGTCGCCAAAAGTACGATCGAGCCGATCAGCGCCCAGCCGACCCAAGCGGTATCGAACCACCAGACGCTGCGCCCGATAGCCAGCACCGCACACAACAGGGCGATGCCCGGCGCGAACAGGGCAAAGGTCAGGAAGTCCAGCTTCTCATAGACCTTCATCCGTTCGGACGGCGGGGTGCGAAGCGAGAACACCGCCACCAGCGACAGGATCGCCAGCCCCAGTTCCATGGTGTGGAATCCCTGCCATTCGGAGATTTCCAGCAGGCGGGACGTAAAGACCCGCGTGAACGGAATGCCCAGCGAGGTCAGGCCCATGCCCAGCACCAGCCCCTTCAGGCGGTGTTTGGCCGGAAAGGCCTGCACCAGATAGAGGATGCCCAGCGATGACATGGCCGCCGACACCATTCCCGCCACGCCGCGAAGGATCAGGGTGGTCTGGTAGTCGGAATAGAAGATGCTGATCAGGCTGATGCCGACAAAGGCGATCAGGAAGATCTGGGCGAACAGCCGCAAGCCATACTGCATGCGGAATTTGACCAGCAGCAGGTTCATACAGGCGTTGGTCATCATGAAGGCGACCGGAAGCCATGAGGCTTCGGCCAGACTGACCCCCAGACCGCCGGCCAGAAGCTGGGTATTGGCCATGACCATGGCCGAGCCGAGGCTGCCGGTCACCGCCACCAGTACACCGACCAAAAGATAGGCCAAGCGGTAGGGCAGGGTGTGGTCGGGCGTTGCGGGCGATCCGGGCATAACCGGACGCTCGTGTTCCTTCAGGGTCGCGAGATACTCATGCCATGGCAGGTCCCAGGTGTGACGGCTCATGGGCGCGGCCTCACGGCATCAAAAGTGAGTTGGCGGGCCCGCGCGGCCAGTGCGTCTTTTTCGTCTGGCGTCGCATTGTGCAGACCTGCCACCAGCATGGACAACAGGATGCGAACGTCCTTGGGACAAAGGTCGTTCCGGACACGGCCCTCGGCTTGCGAGCGGCACAGAGGCGGGGTTGCGGCCCGCACCATGGCCTCGCGCAGGGGGGCCAGAAGCTCGGGCGAGGGGGCGGCGCGCACCACATCACCCAGCGCCGAGTTGCGGATCAGCAGGGTCTGTAGATCGGTCAGGAAGTCGAAAAAGGCATCCGCACCGTCCGGCTGGGCGAAGGCTTCGACCAGCAACTCGATCTCGTCGATCAGGACTGCAAGGGCGATCTCGGTCCGGCCGGGAAAGTTGCGATAGAGGGTCGCCCGTCCCACACCGGCGCGGATGGCGATGCGATCCAGCGGGGCGTCGATGCCTTCCTCACGAAAAACCTCGCGCGCTGCCACCAACAGGTGGGCGCGGCGGTCTGCGGCATCTTTACGCAGGGGACGTTCCATGGTGCGTAAGTGGACACTGGTGTCCACTTAGTCAAGAGGAAGTATTCTTTCCCTGTGGAAGGCCACTGAGCCAAAGGCTGCCCCAAACCAAAGCCAGCGCGCAAAGCGTCAGCGCTTGCGGCGCGATTTCGGACAGGCTGGCCCCCATGGCGTTCATGCGCACAAAGCCCTGAACTGCCGCCGTGGACGGAAACAGATAGGCCAGCGCCACCATCAACTTGGGCATCATGAAGTGGGGCCATGCCGCGCCGCCCAGAAAGAACAGCAGGGCCGAAGATCCGACCCAGACCTGCACCACCCGTTCGCGCCGGTTGAACAGACAGCCGAAACAAAGCCCCAGCGCCGAACTGGCCGCCGCAAATACGGGCGACAGGGCGATCACGCCCCATAGATCGCCCGCGCGCGGATAGTCCTGAACCCAGAAGATGAAGCCGAAATAGAACAGGCTGCTGAGAGTGCCGATGGCAATCAGCGCCAGCCATAGCCCCAGCCGTCCCCGCCAGCGCAGGGGCGCGGCCATGCTCTCGCGGCGCAGGGCCACGATCACGCCTGCCCCCATCAACAGCGTCTGTTGCAGGATCACCAGAACGACCGCCGGAACGGCATAGTCGCCATAGCCTTCCGTCAGGTTGAACAAGGATTCCTGCCGTATTTTGGGGGCCAGTTCCGCCACGCGGGCCAGTTCGGGCAGGCCCTTGGCGCGGGCTTCCAGCGTGGCCGCCGCTGCCGCGGCAGCCGCCTTGCCCACCGAGGCGACACGGACCAGATAGCCGCCGTTTAGCCAGATGGCGATGCCGTCGGGCGCACGCTGGGCGACACTGCGTCCCAGACCGTCGGGAAGGATTATGACCCCGTCCACCACACCGTCCTGCAACAGCCGCTTGGCATCGTCGGGCGAGGGGCTGACGGCGGCGACTTCTAGCCCGCTGGTCGCGTCTATGTGGGTGATGAGCGAGCGCGTGAAGGATGAGTTGGAAGGGGCCACGATGGCGACGGGCAGGCCCTGTGCCACCTGACCCTTATAGGCTGCCGGATAATAAAAGCCGTACAGCACCACGGCCAGCAGCAGCAGGCTGCTCACCGGACGGGTGCGTGGCAGGTTGGCAAACGTGTCCGCAAAAGACCCCACGATGCTGTTTGGGGGCAGGGTGTAGGACAGGGGCGTCCACGCCTTGCGCCGTCGGGCTCGCAAACTCATGGCTGCCCCTGCCAACAGCACTGCGACAAGCGCCACGCCCCACAACAGCGCCAGATCGCTCCACGCCGACGCAAGCGGCGATCCGGCGATCCACTGCGCGGTCTGCAATCGGACATAGTGGGTCAGCGGCAGGATCTGGCTCCAGACCCGCGAAAACAGCGGCCCGTGGTCCAGCGGCAGGGTGGCGTTGGAAAAGGCGATGGCCGCCCCCGCATAAACCGCCGTCAGGGACATCGACAGATCAAGGTCCGCCGTCACCGCCACGAACAGCGCCGACAGCGCGACGCTGACCGCCATAAGACCCGCCAGCCCCAGCAGCATCAGCGGCATGGAGCCTGTCACCTCCCACCCCCTGAACCCTGCCAGCCAGACGATCCATGCCGTCCCCCACAGGACATAGATGACGAAATGCGGCAACAGCCGCCCCATCAGGGCGGGCAGCAGGTGGCCATCCGTGCTGCGGCCCGCACGGTGAAAACTGCCGCGCCACAGCAGACGCCCTGCCGCCATCAGGGCCGAACACGCCGCCAGCAGGTGCAGCATGCCAATGCCCAGCAAGGCCCCGAGGAACAGCTCGAAACTCAGCTGCGGATTGCCGATGATCGACACTTGGACGGCGGGCGGTGACAGCTGTGTCGCGGGCACTCCCATCTGTCGGGCGCGCTCCTCCAGCAGGGGAGCGGCGGCCACGCCGATGGCGGCGGACTGCTGCATGGCCCCCATGGAGCCGATGGTCTGGAAGGCCCCGTTGAAATAGACGCTGACGGTGGTGGGACGGCGGTACAGGCCGTGCTTCATCTCGGACGGGAAGTGGGCGACCGAATAGATTTTCCCGCGCCGCATCAGGGCCACGGCCTCGTCCACCGTGGCGGGGCGATAGGCGAGGTCGAGCGACGGGCTGGCCTGCATTTCGCGGATGGCGGCGCGGGTAAAGGCGGTGTCCGCCTGATCGACCACGGCGACGGGGATGTTCTTGGCCACCCCCGGTCCCAGCATGGCCGCCACCCCGACCAGAATGACCAGCGGCAGGATGAAGGCCACCACCGCATCCCAGCGTCGGGTCAGCAGCCGCCGAACCTCGCTGCGGAGATGGGTGACAAAGACCGAAAGGCCGGTGGTCACCGCGCGGACCAGTTGAACAGCACGCTCATGCCGGGACGAAGGCGCTCGACGGGCTGGGCGGGCTTGGCTTTCACCTCGAAGCTGCGGATGTCATATCCGCGTGACTGTCTTGTAGAGCGGGCGGTGGCATAGCTGCCCTGCGGGCTGATGGCGGTGACGTTGAACGGCACGTCCTTCAGGTCCAGCGCGGGGATGTCGCCACGGATGACCGAACCAATCTTCAGGTCGGCATACTGGTCCTCGCGCACGGTGAGAGTGACCCACGGATTGGCCGTATCGACGATGGTGAAGACCGGAACACCCGTCAGGACCAGCTCGCCCACATTGGCGAAACGCTCGGAAATCTCGCCTGCATGCGGGGCCACCAGCCGCGTCTCGGCCTGAAGGCTTTCGGTCTCGGCGATGGCGGCCTGTGCGCCCTGGACCTGCGCGTCGGCGACGGCTTTTTCCTGAGGGCGGGTTCCGGCGCGGGCCTTGAGGTATTGCTGGCGCGAGGCTTCGGCATGGGCGGCAGTGGCACGGCGGGCGGCCACGGCCTCGTCACGGCGCTGGGCGCTGATCACGCCTTCGGCGAACAGGTTCTCGGCACGGCGGGCGGTCTGGTCGGCCAGCTGCGCGGCGGACACCGCCGCCTGCCAGATCGAATAGACGGTATTCACATCCTCACCGCGCGCGCCCTCGAGGCTCAGCGACTGGATGGCCTCGGCGGATTTCAGCAGGGCGCGGGCCTGCATGTCCTTGGCCTCGACCTCGGGGCTGGACATGACGGCCAGTTCGGTACCGGCGGCGACCGTCTGGCCCTCTTCGGCAAGGAACTGTTCGACGCGGCTGGGCACCTTGGTGGAGACGACAAAGGTTTCGGCCTCGACCATGCCCTGTATCTGCACGGGCGCGGGCTTGGCGGCGAGGAACAGGCCCACCACGACAAACCCCACCACCGCCAGCGCCACAAGGGCGATCAGCACGGCCCGCAGGGGCGGCTTTTTCTTGGGGCGCGGACGGCGGGTTTCCGGTGCTGTCTCGATAGGGGTATCGGTCATTGGGCCACGATCCGGTCCGGGCGTTGCAGATAGTCGGTAAAGCTGTCGCCCTGTCCGCTGGCGGCCAGAAGTGCCGCCAGACTGAGGGTGTATTCATAGGCCGTCAGAGCCCTTTGCAGGCGGGCGTTGGACAGCATGTTGCGCGCCTCGATCACGACCGAGGCGGTGGTTTCCCCTTCGCGGAAGGCGATTTCCTGAACCCGCAGGTTTTCCTCGGCGGCGTTCAGGCTGGATTGCAGGGACAGGAACTGTCGGCGCGCCAGATCGGTCTGGTTGTAGGCCCGGGTAATCAACAGGCGGCTGTCGTCCCGCGCCTGTCGTTCCAGCGCGGAGGCGGCGGAGGCCTGCGCCCGCGCCGCACCCACCATTTCGCGGCGGTTGACCGAGGACATCAGCGTGTACCGCATGCCGACGCCAAAGGCCCAGTCCGGCTCGGTCGCCAGCGCGTCGTCGGGGTTCATGTTGTAGGTGCCGAAGGCATAGACCTTGGGCTTGAACTGCGAGGCGGCAAGGTCGGCCCCTGCCTCGGCCAGATTGCGCCCCGCCTCGGCCTGAGCCACACGGGCGGTCGGAGGGCTGCTGGGGTCGGTGAAGGCATGGATCGCGCCTGCGCTCTCGCGGTTCACGAACAGCGGGCTGGACGGGGTGACCGGGGCATCGGTGCCGACCGCGCGGGCCAGCGTGGACTTGGCGTTTTCGTATTCGACCTCGGCGCGGTTCACCTGACGCTGGGCCGTGTCGCGGGCGACCTCGACCTGAAGCACCTGCGCGTGGGCCAGAACGCCCTCGGCCTCCATCCGGCGGGCATTGCGTAAGTGCAGGTCGAACCCGTCGCGGGTGTCGATGGCCACCTTCAGCGCCTCGGCAGCCAGCACCTGCCCGAAATAGGCCCGCACCAGATTGACGCTTTCCAGCTCTCCGGCTTCGGCGCGGCGCGCCTCGGCCAGCGCGACATTGGCCTGTGCCGCGCGTTGCAGGGCGGGGATCGCCCCGCCGCTATAGATGGGCTGGATCGCCGTGACCGTGGGCCGGAACGAGGTTTCCTCCATCCGCAGTCGTAGGTCGGAGGGCAGGGCCGCGAAGATCTCGGGCAGGGCCTGTTGCAGGCGTTGCTCGACCAGCGACGCCAGATCGGGCGTCACGCCGGGCAGGTTGGATACCAGCCCCGGAATGGCCGCGCCGATATCCTGCTGGGCGCGGTCCAGCCCCTCGGACAGGTCCAGATTGAAGGTCTTGCGATAGCGGATCAGCATGGCATCCAGCGACACCGTGGGTCGGTGGAGCCCCGCCGCGACATTGGCGTGCGCCTGTGCGGCCTGAACCCCGTAATCGGCCGCGCGGGTGAGGGACGAGGTGCTGTCCAGACGCGCGCGGGCCTGTTCGAACGTCATGACGGGTGCGGCGCTGGGTGCGGTGGCGGCATCAGGCTCTGTGCTTTGCGCCACCCCGTCTCCCGCTGCCATCAGCAGTCCTGCCACAAGTGCCGCGCCTGCTGCGTTTTTTAAGATCATGAACATGCCCCGGATTGCTGATGGGCATAACGGCCAAAGGTGACCGTTGTTGCTTACAGCAATGACAATAAAATAAGCGCGAGTTTCGCCACTCGCAATCGTAGAACTGGCAATCGCACAACTGGCAATCGTACAGGCAGGGCTCAGGCCCTGAGGCGTCGTCCGTCGGGTATCAGGTTCGTTGTACCGACCGGAATGACCTTGCGCCCCAGAACATAGGCGCAAACCTTGGGCGCGAACATCCCTTCATAGGCGGCGTCCAGCACGTTCAGCCCGCCCGTATAGGCCCCGAAGGCGGGCAGGATCAGGCGGTTGCCGTCACTGAGGAAACAGCGGCGGCGCACGGCCCCGCCCGCGCCCTTGACCTTGGCGCAGGGGTGAAGGTGGCCCGCGACCTCGCCCGTCTGCGATCCGGCTTGCGGTTCGTGGCGCAGGGTCAGATTTCCAAGCTGCATCTCGTCGGTCGAGCGCCCGCCAAAGGCCGCGCCGCCGTCGGGGTCGTGGTTGCCGCTGATCCAGACCAGATCGAGCGAGCGGGCCAGATCGATCACCGCTTCGCGCTCGGCCACGGGAATGCGGCTGACGGCCCCCATGTCGTGCAGGCTGTCACCCAGCAGAACCAGCGTCTTGGCTTCAGTATCGGCCACCTCGGCCAGCAGGCGGTCCAGTGTCTCGCGCGTGTCATAGGGTGGCAGAAGCTGGCCCTTGGCCGCATAGGCCGAGCCTTTCTCAAGGTGCAGGTCCGACACCACCAGCGTGCCATGCTGTGGCAGCCACAGCGTCCCCGCCGCCCGCAGCACGCACGGTTCGCCCGCCACGACAATCTGGTGGCTCAACTCATGGCCTCATCGATCAGGGCGGCGTCTTCCAGCATCATATCGGCAGCAGAGGTTCCGGGGGCGCGTTCCTTGCCGATCTCCATCAGCATGGGCACGGCAAAGGGCGAGACTTTCGGCAGATTATAGACCCTGATCCGCCCACGGATACGCGACAATAATTCACCCAGACGCGCCACATCCAGCAAACCCCGCGCCGCATCCTCGCGCGCGCACCGCAGCAGCAGATGCTGCGGATCATGGCGTCTCAGCGTGTCGTAGATCAGGTCAGCGGAGAAGGTCACCTGACGGCCCGTCTTTTCATGGCCGGGCATGCGCCGCTCGATCAGGCCCGCGATCTGGGCGCATTCCTTGAACGACTTCTTCATCATGAAGCTCTCGTCCAGCCAGCTTTCCAGATCGTCGCCCAGCATGTCCTGTTCGAACAGGGCGTCGAAATCGAGATCGGCCATCGACCGCATCGACCAGATGCACAGCGAAAAGTCATTGGCGACATAGCCGATCGGCCCCACACCCGCGCGGTCCAGCCGACGTGTCAGCAGCATGGCCAAGGTGGTGTGCGCGAGAACGCCCTCGAACGGATAGACGATCATGAAGTGGCGCTTGCCGCGCTGGAACGTCTCGACCAGCAGGTCGTCCATGGCGGGGATGCCGGAATGGTCATCCTGCGCCTCCAGCCATTCCTGAACATCGGCGGGCAGGCGAGCCCATGTGTCGCGCTCGGCCATCAACCGCCGCACGCGATAGGCGAGGTGCGAGGAAATGGGGATGCGCGATCCGCCCCAGCTGGGCACCATCGGGTCGTCATCGCTGGTGGCGCTGACGATGGCATTGGTGCCTTCCACGCCTTCGAACCGCCAGATCTCGCCCGCGAAGACAAAGCTGTCGCCGATGCTCATCTGCTCGAACAGGGTCTCTTCGGCGTCGCCGATCTTGCGGCCCGTGCCACGCCGCCCCCGAGTGCGGACGCTCAGGGTCTGAGCCGCGACAATGGCTCCCACATTCATCCGGTGGCGGGCGATGATCTCTTTCGTTCGCGCCTTCCATAGCCCGTCGCGCCCGCGCACGATGCGGCGGTATTTGTCATAGGATTTCAGCGCATATCCGCCAGTCGAGACGAAATCGACCACCTGTTCCCAATCCTCCCACGTCAGGTCGCGGTAAGGGGCGGCCGTACGGACCTCGTCGTACAACTCCTCAAGGTCGAAGGCTTCCGCACAGGCCACGCCCATGACGTGTTGGGCCAGAACATCCTTGGCCCCGTTGCGGATCGGCTCGCCATCGTGGGCGGCCTCCATAACGGCCTCGACGGCGGCTTGGCATTCCAGCATCTCGAACCGGCTGGCGGGGACCAGCACCGCCCGCGATGGCTCGTCCAGACGGTGGTTGGCCCGCCCGATCCGTTGCACCAGACGCGACGATCCCTTGGGCGCGGCCAGCTGGATCACCAGATCGACATTGCCCCAGTCAATGCCCAGATCGAGGGTGGAGGTACAGACCACGGCCTTCAGCAGGCCCTTGGTCATCATGGCTTCGACCTTGCGGCGTTGCTCGGCGGACAGGCTGCCGTGGTGGAGCGCAATCGGCAGGCTGTCGTCGTTCAGCCGCCACAACTCCTGAAACGCATATTCCGCCTGCCAGCGCGTGTTGACGAAGACCAGCGCCGTCTCAGCGCTCTTGATGGTGTCATACACCTCCTGCATGGCGTGTTTGGCGGTGTGGCCCGCCCACGGCACGCGGTTTTCGCTGAGCAGCACATCCAGTTCCGGCGGCGCACCTGCCTGACCAAAAACGATGTCGTCGCCCTTGTCCGACAACCAGCCACGGATGGCCTTGGGGTCATTCACCGTGGCCGACAGTCCGACACTGCGCATCCTCGGCGCAAAGGCCCGCAACCGCGCCAGCCCCAGCGACAACAGGTCCCCGCGTTTTGACCCGTGGATGGCGTGGATCTCGTCGATCACGACACAGCGCAGGTCCTTGAAGTATTCCCGCGCCCCCTCCCACGCGCAGAACAGGGCCAACTGCTCGGGCGTGGTCAAAAGGATATCGGGCGGGGCCAGCCTCTGGCGCGCGCGCTTGGCCTGATTGGTGTCGCCCGTTCGGCTCTCAATGGCGATATCCAGTCCCATCTCGCGCACGGGCGTCAGCAGGTTGCGCTCCACATCCACCGCCAGCGCCTTCAGCGGCGAGATGTAGAGGGTGTGCACCGAAGGCAGTTCGCCCGGGGCCTTCTCCCGCTGCGACAGCTCGATCAGGCTGGGCAGAAACCCCGCCAGTGTCTTGCCCCCGCCCGTCGGTGCCACCAGCAAGGCATCCTCACCCGCCAGCCCCTTCTCCACCATCGCCAACTGATGCGGACGCACCGACCAGCCCCGACTGGCGAACCAGTCGGTGAAGCGGGCGGGGAGGAGGACGTCAGGCGATGGGATCACGCTGATCTATATGGGGTAGGAGTGAGTTTCTGCACCTAACGAGAATGCTCCAGATTGCTAATGGTCCCGTAGTGGGGTGAACTCTTTAAAGGTTGAAGGTTGAAGGTTGAAGGTTGCAGATTCTCTGGCGGAAGGAGGGGGCAATGATGATCTATCTGATGGTGTGCGCTCTCCAATCGATCTTTCCTGTCGAAGCTGTGGGGCCGAAGATCGAGGGGCGCGGCACTGCTATTGACGCTCGGTCCATTCAGATCGGTGATGCAGTTGTACAGTTGGACCGTATTGAACTGCCGTCAGCTGATGCGATGTGCCTTGCAAGTGGCCAGCAGACAAACTGTCGAGTGGCGGGACGCTTAGAGTTGGATGCTGCTTTAAGATATGGGCCTGTACAGTGCAGGTTCGTTGAAAATGCTGCCACACGTGCTCATTGCGTTGTTTGGGCAGATGATGACCACATCTATGCGCCTCTACACCTCGACGCTATGTTGATTAAACAAGGCTTGGTGAGAGCTGCACCGGATAGTGAATGGCTGGCAGCAGAAGATGATGCCAAGGTGAATAAGCGTGGTATGTGGGCATTTGAGGACTAGTTTTCGCTTGCCGACAACATCCCCTCCAACACCCCCAACTCATCCGCCTCACCCGCAGGCTTGTCCCACCGTATCCGGTTGATACGGGGGAAGCGCATGGCGATGCCGGACTTGTGGCGGGTGGAGCGTTGCAGGCCCTCGAAGGCGACTTCGACGACCAGTCCGAATTGCCGCGTGGCCTTGACCGCGCGGACGGGGCCGAAGCGGTCGGTGGTGTTGTCGCGCACGAATTTGTCGAGCTGTTTCAGTTCTTCATCCGTAAAGCCGAAATAGGCCTTGCCGACGGGGGTCAGGACGTATTGCCCCGCATCATCCGTGGTCCAGACACCGAAGGTGAAGTCGGAATAGAAGCTGGAGCGTTTGCCGTGCCCGCGCTGGGCGTACATCAGCACGGCATCGACCAGCATGGGGTCGCGCTTCCACTTGAACCACGGCCCCTTGGGGCGGCCCGCCTCATAGACGCTGTCGCGGCGTTTCAGCATGAAGCCCTCGGCCAGCCGCGCATCCCCCTCGGGCGGATTGGCACGAAGCTCGGCAAGCTGATCCCAGCTTTCGATATCGACCAGCGGCGAGATGTCTATACGCGGTGAGGCGATGGCGGCGACGAAGGCCTCCAGCCGTTCGCGCCGCTCGGAAAAAGGCAGTGCGCGGGTGTCCTCATCCCCGTCGGCCAGCAGGTCATAGGCCCGGATACCCGCAGGATAGGCCGCCATGCGTTTGGCATCGACGCTCTTGCGGTTCAGCCTCTGTTGCAGGTCCGAGAAACTGCCCATCACGCGATCGCGGATGACGATGAGTTCGCCGTCCAGAACGCCCTCGAAATCCATCGCCTCGATCACATCGGGAAAGGCGTGGCCGATATCCTCGCCCGTGCGGGAATAGAGGCGTTTGATGCCGCCCTCGCTCACCGCCTGAACGCGGATGCCGTCCCATTTCCATTCGGCCACGAAGTCGGCGGGGTTCAGGCGCGGCATCTCCGTCGCCTCGTCGATCGGATGGGCCAGCATGACGGGACGGAACCGACCATAGGCCTCAACTTGCGGACGCTCGCCCTTGCCATCCAGCCACGCCAGAAGATCGAGATAGGGCGGCTCCTGTCCGTGCCAGACCTCTTGAATGTCGGCCACGTCCACGCCGCCGTAATCCGCCGCCGCCTGCCACGCCAGCCGCGCCGAAACGCCCACGCGCAAACTGCCCGTCACCAGTTTCAGCAGCGCCCAGCGCCCTTCCGCATCCAGCGCGTCCAGCCAGTTTTCGAGCAGGCCCGGCACCTCGCCGCGCTTGGCCGTGTTCAGGGCCTCGATCACCTCGGAGACTTCCGGCTCGCGGTTGGCCCCATGCCGCGTGGGCCAGATCAGGGCCACCGTCTCGGCAAGGTCACCGACATAGTCGTAAGACAGGCGGAACAGCTCCGCATCAACGCGGCCCTCGACCACCTTGCGAATGGTGTTGGACTTGGCCTCCTTGAACGACAGGCCGCCCGTCAGGGCCGCCAGCGCCCAGCCGCGATCAGGGTCGGGCACCGTCCGCAGATGGTCCGCGATCAGCCGCAGCTTGGCATTGCGCGATGCTGTCAGCGACAGCCGGTCCAGCAGTTCGGCAAAGGCCCTCATTCGACGGCCTCTTCTACTGGCTCGTCGTCCTCGTCCTCATAGCCGACGAGGTGCAGCGCCCGCGCCGTCATGCCGTTGATCTCGGCCCAGCGCGACAGGGCATCGTCGCGCCCGTGGGTGATCCAGACTTCGGTGGGGGAAAGCTCGGTCAAGGTATCGGTCAGCTCGTCCCAGTCGGCGTGGTCGGACAGGATGATGGGCAGCTCCACGCCCCTCTGACGCGCCCGCGCCCGCACGCTCATCCAGCCCGAGGCAAAGGCCGCGACCGGATCGGGAAAGCGGCGGCTCCAGCGGTCGGCGATGGCCGAGGGCGGGGCGATGATGATCTTGCCCGCAAAGTCGGCCTTTACCCCCGCCACCGTCTGCCACGGGCCGAGATCAACGCCGAACGCTTCATACAGCCGGTTCAGCTTTTCCAATGCGCCATGCACATAGATCGTCTCGTCATAGCCCGCCTCGCGCAGCAGCTTCATCACCCGCTGCGCCTTGCCCAAGGCGTATGCCCCGACCAGATGCGCCCGCTCGGGGAACTGCTGCAACGAGTGGATCAGCTTGCCGATCTCGTGGCTGTCGGGCGGGTGGCGGAAGACAGGCAGGCCAAAGGTCGCCTCGGTGATGAAGACATCGCTCGGCACCGGCTCGAACCCCGCACAGGTCGGGTCGCGGCGGCGCTTATAATCGCCCGAAGCGGTGATGGTGATGCCGCCGTGCCGGATGGCCGCCTGCGCCGAGCCCAGAACATGCCCCGCCGGATGCAGCGACACCTCGACACCGCCCACCTTGACCCGCTCGCCGTACTCCAGGCTCTGGGTCGATCCGGCAAAGTCCGCGCCATAGCGCACCGCCATGATGGCCAGCGTCTCGGGCGTGGCCAGCACATGGCCGTGGCCCCAGCGCGCATGGTCGGCATGTCCGTGGGTGATGACGGCGCGATCCACGGGTCGCGGAGGGTCGATATAGAACTGCCCCTCCGGACACCACAGCCCCTGCGGGGTCGGATGCAGCACGGCGGCAAAGCGTCGGGCCTCGGCGGTGGTGTTCATGCAAAGCTAACGCGGCGCAGGCAGCGCGGTTGCGGACATGAAAAAGGGGCGACCGCGACGGGCCGCCCCTTTCACTTTTAGCATCCGGTCATGATGCCTCTTGGCACCGTGTTGCAGTGCTCGGTCCACCACACATCGGTCGAGCCGATGGAATGGGCGAAAACGGTCCAGCGCCCGTCCACCTTGCGCCAGATGGCTTCGGTGTGCAGGCCGTCGAACGGCCAGTCGGGGTCCTGTTGGTAGAGCGGCGTGCTGTGCGGATCGATCTTGCGACCGTCCCGCCACTGCGGCTCCAGTTCGGCAAAGGCCCATTGTCCGTCGGACTTTAGGGTTTTGACGACAAACACGGCATCGCCGCCCAGGTCGCCACGCACCTTGGTCCGCAGGGCATCCATCAAGGCCGTCCGCTCGGGCGAGCCCGCAGCGGGGGTGTGGATGGCCCCCGCCGCAGCCGTAGCAGGGGCGGCGGGCTTATCTGCCACCGCCTGCACGGTTTCCGTAGCGGGCGCGGCGACAGGTGTATCACCCGTTGCAGGTGCGGTAGCGGGCGGGGCGGACGGCGCGTCCTGCGACGGGCCGTTCCGGTCACAGCCTGCAAGGGCCAGCACCACGCAGGTTGTCAGCAGGACGCGTTTCATGGGCTTAGCTTTGCTTCTTGCCCTTGGTCGGGGCTTCGGCGGTGACCAGTGCCAGACATTCGCGGGTCTGGGCGACGTATTCCGGCGTGGTGTCCTCGACGCGCTGCGGCAGCGGCAGGCCCGAGTGCTGGTGGGTGTTGATGGTCGTGGAGTCGGCACCCAGTTCGCGGGCCTCGCGCACCAGGGTGAAGAAGTCCAGTTTGGGCGCGTCATTGACCTTGGCGGTCAGTTCCGGATCGAACGAGCCTTCGCGGGCACGTTTGGCGGTGGTGATGGCCTGATCGCATTTCAGCAGGCGCAGGGCATAGTCCTGCGGCGACAGCTCGGCCTTGATGCGGGCGGCGACCTGTTCTGCGGTCTCTTCGGCAGGCGCAGCGGCTTCGGCAGCAGGGGCTTCGGTGGTGTCGGCCGGCTTGCAGGCGGCCAGAGACAGGACGGTAGCGACGGCGACAAGACCAGTGGAGATTTTCAAGGGACAGCCCTCCCATAATGACAAAGGGCCTTCCATGGCCCGCGGTTATTTTCGGGAAAGGCGGCTCTGATCCTAGCGCCATAGTTATGGGGGGCGGTCAGTGGAAGTCGCGCGACGAGGGCAGGATGCGGGCATCGCGCGGATGGCCGTGGCGCGGCATTTTCTCGGGCAGGGGGCTGATGGTCACATCGGCGCGGGACAGCTGGACGCGCGTCTCGTAATCCTCTGACAGGCGCGACAGCTCGGCGCTGCGGTCGATGATGCGCTTGGCCATGACGTGGACCACGCCCTCGGCGCTCTTTTCCACTACGCCCTCGACCTCCATCAGGCGCGATCCCATGACCTCGCGCCGGTATTCCTCGAACAGCCGCGCCCACAGCACCACATTGGTCACGCCCGTCTCGTCCTCCAGCGTGACGAAGATGGCATTGCCCTTGCCCGGTCGCTGGCGCACCAGAACCACGCCCGCCACCCGTATCCGGCTGCCCCCGCGCAGGCTTTCCGCCGCCGCACAGGTCCGCACCCCCTCACGGGCAAAGACAGGGCGCAGGATGGACATGGGGTGGGCCTTCAATGACAGGCGGGTGGTCTGATAGTCGGTGGCCACATGCTCGCCCAGCGGCATGGCGGGCAGGTTGGCGTCGGCCTCATCGCCCAATTCGCGGGCATTGGCGGCGGCAAACAAAGGCAGGGCATCGTCATCGGGCAGGCGGCGCACCGCCCACAGCGCCTCGCGGCGATCCTGTCCCATGGAGCGGAAGGCATCGGCATCGGCCAGTTTTCGCATGGCCGCAGACGGCAGGCCCGCTCTTCGTGCCAGCTGTTCGATATCGCGCCAGCCCTGTGTGCGGGCCGCCACCAGCCTGTCGGCCCATTCCCTGTGGAAGCCGTCGATCTGGCGCAGGCCCAGACGGATGGCCAGATCGCCCTTGGGGCCTTCCAGCGTGTTGTCCCAATCACTGTGCGCCACATCGATGGGCAGGATACGCACCTTGCCGACCTCCATCGCCTCGCGGACGATCTGGGCGGGGGCATAAAACCCCATGGGCTGGCTGTTCAGAAGCGCGCAGGCAAAGGCGGCCGGATGGAAACATTTCAGCCATGACGAGACATAGACCAGCCGCGCGAAACTGGCCGCGTGGCTTTCCGGAAAGCCATAGGAGCCAAAGCCCTTGATCTGGTCAAAGCACCGCTGGGCAAAGGCCGGATCATAGCCGCGCTCGATCATCCGGCCCACGAACTTGCCCTCATAGGTGTGCAGGGTGCCGTCGCCCCTGAAGGTGCCCATGGCCTTGCGAAGGCCGTTGGCCTCGGCGTCGCTGAACTTTGCGGCGACCATGGCGATCTTCATCGCCTGTTCCTGAAACAGCGGCACACCAAGGGTGCGTCCCAGAACCTGTTGCAGTTCGTCGGGCGCGCCATGTTCGGGCGCGGGCGAGGCATAGAGGACCTCTTCTGTGCCGTTACGGCGCCGCAGATAGGGATGGACCATGTCGCCCTGAATGGGGCCGGGCCGGACAATGGCGACCTGAATGACCAGATCATAGAACTGGCGCGGTTTCAGGCGCGGCAACATGTTGATCTGGGCGCGGCTTTCCACCTGAAACACGCCGATGGAATGGCCGCGACGCAGCATCTCATAGACTTCGGGCCGTTCCGCCGGAACCGAGGCCAGATCGTGGGAAATGCCTTCGTGCCGCCGCACCAGATCCAGCGCCTTGCGGATACAGGTCAGCATCCCCAGCGCCAGAATATCGACCTTCATCAGGCCCAGATCGTCGATGTCGTCCTTGTCCCATTCGATGAAGGTGCGGTCGGCCATGGCGGCATTGCCGATGGGCACGGTTTCATCCAGCCGCCCGCGCGTCAGGATAAAGCCCCCCACATGCTGTGACAGGTGGCGCGGCATGCCCAGCAGGCGGCTGGCCATCTGGACCGCGCGCCTTATGGCCGGATTGGCGGGGTCCAGTCCGGCCTGAAGGACGTGTTTGTCGCCGATCTCATTGCCGAAACTGCCCCACTGGCTGGAGGCCAGTCGGGCAGTGATGTCCTCGGTCAGGCCCAGCACCTTCCCCACATCGCGGATCGCGCTCTTGGGCCGATAGCGGATGACGGTGGCGGCAATGCCCGCACGGTCGCGGCCATAGCGTTCATAGATGTACTGGATGATCTCCTCGCGCCGCTCGTGCTCGAAATCGACGTCGATATCGGGCGGCTCGTCACGGCTGGACGACAGGAAACGCTCGAACAACAGGTCGTGGCTGGCGGGATCGACACTGGTGATGCCCAGCACATAGCAGACCGCCGAATTGGCCGCCGAACCGCGTCCCTGACACAATATGCCCATGGCGTTGGCGGTGCTGACGATGTCGTGGATCGTCAGGAAATAGGGGGCCAGTTTACGCTCGCCGATAAAGGCCAGCTCGCGCTCCAATATGGCCTCGACCTTGGCGGGCGTCCCTTGCGGATAGCGGATTTGGCTGTGGCGGCGGACCAGTTCTTCCAGCCACGACTGCGGCTCCCAGCCGGACGGAACAGGCTCTTCGGGATACTCATAGACCAGATCGCCCAGATCGAAGTTTGCGCGCGCCATCAGTGCGCCGATCTGGGCAATGGCGTCAGGGGCATCGCGGAACAGCCGCTCCATCTCGGGGGCGGGTTTCAGCCAGCGCTCGGCATTGGCCATCAGGCGGCGGCCTGCCTCGGTGATGGTCACCCCCTCGCGGATACAGGTCATGACATCCTGAAGATCACGCTCGGACGGGGTGTGATAAAGCACGTCATTGTGCGCCAGAAGCGGGATGTTCTGACGCGCCGCCATGGCCGAAAGACGGGCCAGACGCCGACGGTCATCGCCGCGACGGGGCATGGATACGCCCAGCCACAGCCTTCCCCCCGCCACGCGGTTCAGCCGCTCCAGCACAGGCTCCAGCGCGCCCAAACTGTCCGGCGCGGTCACCACCAGCAACAGATCCTGACAGGCGTGCAAAAGATCGGGCAGGGCCAGTTCGTACTCGCCCTTTCGCGCGCGGCGGTTGCCCAGTGTCAGCAGCCGCGTCAGCCGCCCCCATCCCGCGCGGTTGGTGGGATAGGCGATGATGTCGGGCGTGCCGTCATTGAAGGCCAGTCGTGCCCCCGTCAGCAGTTTGAACCCCTGGGCCCGCGCCTTCACCGCCTCGGACAGGGCCGGATCATCCAGCGGGTTTTCAATGAACTGTACCTCTCCCGGAGAGCCGCCATCGCGGACTTGCTCGGGTGGTGTCAGTCCTTCCCGCCGCAGGGCCTTCAGCGCACTCCACGCCCGCACCACACCCGAGACCGTGTTGCGGTCCGCCAGCCCCATGCCACAGTGACCCGACAACAGGGCCGTCAGCAGCAAATCCTTGGGATGGCTGGCCCCGCGCAGGAAAGAGAAATTGCTGTGGGTGGCCAGCTCGGCATAGCGGCCAACGGGGGGCAGGGCGCTCATGCGAACAGTCCATGGATGTACCAGCGCGGCTCGGGCGTTTCGCCGTAAAGCCCCTGACGGAAGATCCAGAAGCGGCGGCCGTTCTGGTCCTCGATACGGTAATAGTCGCGGGTGCGCTGATCGGGCGCGCGCCACCATTCGCCGCCGATACGCTCTGGCCCCTCGGCGCGCTTGACCTCGTGCAGGACGCGCCGCCAGCGAAACCGCAGCGGATAGCCATCGGGCACCTCGGCCAGTGTTTCCACGGGCTGGGGCGGATCGAACATCTGCAACGGGCGCAGGGGCGGGCTGTCGGGATCAAGCGCGGGCCAGTCGTTCTGTCCCTCGCGCGGGGGCAGGATGGCGGGGCGCATACGCGCGCTGCGTTCGGGCATGTGCGAGCCACAGGCTTCGAAGCGCAGGACCGCGTCCGGACCCAGCCGCGCCGTCAGCCGGTCGATCAACTGGTCCAGTGCCTCGTCCAGGTCGTCGGGACCGGACAGGCGGGTCTGTCGGTCGGCCAGTTCCTCGGTCCACGGCACGGCCAGACGCACCTGATCAAAGCCGAAACCGGGATCGAGCGGATGGGACAGGGCCGCCATCTTTTCCCTGAACAGGCGCAGGATGCTGTCGCGGTCGCGGCTGGGGTGTCCGGTCTGGACGCCGATGTGCCGCACATGGCCGTCCACGCGATAGAAGCTGGCCACAAACTGTCGCCCGCCCTCGCGTGACAGGGTCAGGTGCGCCGCCGTCTGGTCCACCAACTCGGCCAGTACCGCCTCTATGTCCTCGGGATTGGCGATGAGCTCGAAGAAGATGCGGTCGAAATAGACCGGCGCAGGCGCGCGGTGGGGCGTGATGCGGATGTCCTCGTCACCCAACAGCCGCGCCAGACGGGCGGGGAAGTCCTTGCCAAAGCGGGCGGCCAAGGGCGCGCGCGGACGGTCATCCAGATCGGCCAGCCGTTTCAGGCCTGCACGGCGCAGGGCTTCCTCCTCTCTGGCGGGCAGTTCCAGCGCAGCCACCGGAAGCAGTCGCAAAGCCGCCCTCTGGGTCTGTTCGGTAAACAGGCCGCCAGAGCCGAAACGCGACAAGGCGCGGGCCGCCTGTGCCGTGCTGGCCAAGGCCCAGCGCAAGCGAAGCCCGCCACGATGGGCGCGCTGTACGACCGCCTTTGACAGGCCCTCCTCGCCGCCAAACAGATGGGCGCAGCCGGTGATGTCCAGCATCAGTCCATGCGGCGCATCCAGCGCGATCATGGGGGTGAAGCGCGTGAAATCCTCCAGCACAGCGTCCAGCCATTCGGCATCCAGATGCGGCTGGCTCGGCACCGAGCGCAGGGAAGGGCAGCGGGCCTGTGCATCGGCCAGCGTCATCCCCGGTGCCAATCCCAGTGCGGCTGCGGCTGGATCAACAGCGGCCAGCCGCAAAGCCCCGCCGGCCTTCTCCACAAAGACGGTGGGTTCAGGCGGCGGTGCGCCCGCGTCCTTGCGTGTTTCCTTCTCGCAAGGGTTTGACGATGCCGCGTGCTGGCGTCGCAGCCGGTCGCTGGGCAGCCACGGGAACCAGAGCGCCAGATACCGGCGCGGGCGGGCGATAGAGGCGCTGCTCACGATCCCACTCCATGGTCCATTGTCCGGTCACCCCACTGCCGCGATGCCGCAGCAGGGTTGCCGTAAAAGAAGGCCGCCCCGGTGCGCCTCCTTCCAGTGGAACCGACGGACAGGCCGCGACGGACCATCGGGTCTGGGCGGCGCTGGGCGAGGGCAGCGCCGAGGTGCGGGTCAGGAAAACCGTGCGACCACCTTGGTTCGCCGCCATCAACAGACGGCGGCTGGCCGTCAGGGTAAAGGCGCGGGCCTCCCCCCATGCGCTCAGCAAGACCGCACCGATCGCGGGGCTGCGCAAAGCCTCCTCCCCGACCGCCAGCATGGCTTGGGCATCGCGCACGCGCACAAAAATCAGATCGCGTGGCGCAAGGCCCATCTCGAACAGACCCGCGCCATGCGGCTGTCCGGCCTCAAAGCGAACCATGTCCTGAAGACACCACAGGACCGGACGCCCCTTGGCCGCCGTTATCGCCAGCCCCAAGCCAAATCCGCACACCGCCGCACCGTCCTCTGCGGTCTCGGCATAGAGGTCGTGCAGGGTCCCCACCTCCATCCTTGGCCAAGGATAGGGATGTTCGGATTCCTTCTGAACCCGTCCGGCCTCCCTCTCAGGCGCAGCCCTCTCCAACGCCGCAAGCCGAAGCCGCAGCGCCGCAAGGGTGCCGGATTGTGATTGCATGTTCCGCATTTGTTCTCATATACGCACCCGTCAGGCGAAAGAGTCAAGGAAGGGAAATCATAGCCAAGTTATAGGCTTATACATTTGTAATATATGTCTTTTTTTGAAGATGACGCGATTGCCTACTGTCTGGCCACCCTGCCAAACGCCCCGAGGTCAACGAATGGGCAACGCGTCGGCTAGGGCTTTGCTGTGGCCTATGCCGGACCAAGCGCCGTGTGAGCCGACCACGTAGAAGTTCTGCTTGGCTCGCGACACGGCGACATTGAGGATGTTGGGTGTGCTGGAAGCCCAGACGCGCGCGCCGTTCTGCGAGGACTTCGGAGCGCCGAGCACCATGATCACGGCTTCGGCTTCGCGGCCCTGAACGGTGTGAATGGTCCCGACGCGGTCCTCAAGCCAGCTCTTGGGCTGCTCTCCCAGTCGCGCGAACAGGTCGCTCTCCTTTTGCAGGCGCGCGCGCAGCTGCTGGGCGACAATGCGGAAAGGCGTAATGATAAAGATATCGGGATTGCGGATGCCTGCGGCTGCGATCCGGTGCAGAAGGCCGATGACATACTCGCCCTCAGCCGGGCACCATTTCGTATCCGCGTCGCCATCCACATCGAACCAAGCCGACGGCCCTAACGCTGCGCTGACAAGACCTTGTTTGCCGCTCGCCGCATGAACCATTTGACCGTCGTAGGCGATGCGGTTGGAGATCCCGAACATCGGCTCCTGACAACGACGATGTACCAATAGCGGTATTCCGACGCGGCGCGGGCCGGTGTCTGTGCGGAAGGCGGCCTGATACGGCGACACTCGGTCGGCCAATGTCTGGGCGGAGGCTTCGGGTGCTGTCCAGAGCCGGCTATCAATTTTAAAGTAGTCGGCAATCTGGTCGTTCAGCCGTTCGGGCAGGCTGACGACAGGGGGAATCTGCAACGGGTCGCCGACGATCAGAGCGCGTTTGGCCCTCAGTAGCCCACCGACCGCAGCCTGCGGCAGGGCCTGTCCAGCCTCATCGACCAGTAGCCATCCAAGGCTCTCGGCCGGCAGGGCTCCGAACATTCTCTCCATCGAGGCAAACGTGGTCGAAACAACAGGCACGACCATAAAAAGGGTCGCCCATAGGTCTGGCAGCAGGGCCCGCTTCTCGGGATCCTCTGGCGCAGCCTTGCCGAAGAGGTTCATCAGCACGGAAAGATTATGAAGGACCTTCTGCGCCGCCGCGTCGATGAAGGCCTTGTGGGTTTCCATCGCCGCGATGAACAGGTCCTCGCGTTTGCGTTGCAAAGCGGCGGGCAACCAAGGCGATTGCAGGTTTATCGCCTCATGGCTTCGCTCGAAGAAATGCCCGTCGACCAAGTGATGACCCAACTGGGCGCGGTACGGATCAAGCGCCTTGTCGAGTTCTGCGACCTGGTTGTTCAAAATAAGAACGTCGCGGTCTAGGCGCGTGAGTTCCAGACGCAGCTGGTCAATGGTGCGCGTATTGGCATGTTCGGCCTGTCTAGCCTGATGGAGCGCCGCATCAGTCTGCGCCTTGGCATCTAGCTTTGCTTTATTCTGGGTTCGCCAGCTCTTTCGAGCCTCGGCGTTGAACAGCCAGCGCCACAGGTTCGGTCGGGCTTTGCGATGCTGACGTAGATCCTGTTCCGCCCGTTCGCTGGCCATCTGGGCCAAACCTGTGTTCGCTTCAAGGATGTGCTGCTGACTTTGAGCGCGAGCAAGGTCTCGCGCTGATACGTCACGGTCTTGCAGCCGCTGCGCCACCGCATCCTTGGCTTTTGCAAGTTCAAGACACTTCTGCCTGACGCCTTCTAAGGCGGACAGGTCGTCCAGTATCTCTCTATGCAGGCGGACAAGCTTTCCTCGGGCCGCCGACCATTGTTGGGCGGCTTGCTTGGGCACCGGTGGAGACTCTTTTGCGATCACCGAAGGCGTGGTCCGTTTGATGACCTTTTTTGTATCTGGATCGACAACTTCTTTGGTGACGTCATCACCTTTGGCTGCCTTCAGATAGGTTCTGAAGCCGTTGTCGTCGTCCCACCAGAAGGCTTCCGAGAAGAGCCCACGGTTCTTTGCGTTGCCCAGAACCGCCGCGATCATCCCCCAGGTTTGCAGAGGCGCGAGGTTCTCCTTGGCCTGATTATCGTCCTGCGACTTTTGGGAGGCCTGTGAGATATTGTCGCTGATCGAGCGGAAGTAGCAAAGGCTGTCAGCCCGCCCGACGGCATGGACGTCCGGTAGCTCGCGGCTGATGTTCTCGACGGCCTTGTTGTTGCTACTGGCCACCACGATTTCGTGCCCACGCAAGGTGGGATCGAGTTTGTACATCGTGAAGAAGGCTTGACCGCCTACGCTCCACTTTTGGCCGGAAGGCTTAAAGGCGTCTGCTGGCGTATCGAACTCGGCCATGGCGAGGGCTCGGTCCAGAACAGTCGCGGCCACGATGTCGCGCAACAAGGTGGTCTTGCCGGTACCTGGCGGACCGTTCACGGCGATGACACCGCCATCCTTGAGCAATTCGTCGCGGGCCAGATTGACTGCGGTCTGTTGCAACAAAACGAGGGGGTGCCCACCGGGACTGGGCCAACGCGAGGCGGGAATGCGAACCGGGGCAACCGCTCGCTCGACGGCGCTCTTGTTGTGAAGCAGATCAAAGGACTGCGCGGGCGGCTCCAGTCCAAGATATTGCCGCATCGTTTTTGGCAGGGACTGCGTGCTGTCGAGCGTACGAGCCTGCGCCAGATCATGCATGAAGAAGGAGTTCAGCAGGGCTGGCTCGGGCGGATTCTTGGCCTTGAAATTATGGAAGACCCGCAGTGCGAAATGCGGGGCATCTGCCAGATGGGCCGGAAGGCTAAAGCGCCCAACAAGATATTCAAACGCCTCCGTCAGATCTGTCTGAGTGACGGGGAGGGCGTTGTCGTCATCATCCTTGCGGCCCAAAATATTGCGGAGCTTTTCGACGACTTCGCGCTCAACAGTCGGCCATGCGGACAGAGCCTCCAGTTTAAGCTGCAAGGCGAGCGGTAAGGCCCAGCCGAAGCTGGATACGGCAATTGCCTCGTTTTCCAGTAGGCACCCGTTACGATCTATCATGACGGCCGCGAGTGCGGCCTTCTCACGCGATCGGCTCGGTTGCTCCTCCGTGGTCCCGAAGGCCGTTATCAGGTCATCTGTTGCCCGTTCCATCGGCACAGAGCCCAATATGATCTGATAGTAGAGCTGGTGGCCGGGGCGGGATTTTTCTGCACGCTCCCAAGGCAGTGGGCCGTCACCCAGTTCCGCTACATTGCCATATTGCCCCACCGCTAAATCCCGTGGGGCGCGGTAGGTCTGCGGCGACAGGGCTTCCAGCGCAATCCATGCCCCCAATATGCCCTGCGGCGTGTTGGGTTCGGTCGGGCGAACAGGATTGGTCACTGGCTCGGGCGGCTCGGCAACCTGTTGCTTCGGCGCGCTTTGGACGGTTTTTGCCGGCGTTTGGTTGGGCTGCGACGCGGGTGCTGATCGGGCAGCTGTTGCCGCCCGTCGCGCCGCCGTCTTTACGGGCGGCTTCGTTCGCGTCGAAGTCGAAGCCGCCGATGCGCGGAGCTGGGACTGAACGCGCTGACGTAGCTTAAGGGCGCGCTGGGTTTTGCGGTGCGCCAGCTCGACTTCAAGTTTCTGGAGTACCCCAGTGTTGTCCCGATTGCCCTCGAAGAGTTTCTCAAGTTCGACAATACCGAGATTGATGTAGGGACGGTTGGAAGACGACAAGACCCAACTCGCAGAAATCTATCCCGTGGATCGTGAAGTACACTTCCTATCGTCGTTCGTCTTAGCGAGCGGTTATTGCCTTGATCAAGCGAGGGATCAGGAAACGGCGGGCATATTGTTTAAAATTAATCCCTTTCCAGGCACGACGGCGTTTGGGCATGAAGGCCGGCAATGCCCAACGCTATGACGATTTCTCCTAGTCGCCGTCACTTGCCTCGCAATCGAGAGGGACAACGCGATGCCTCGAATGCCATCCGCCTTCGCGCCCGACCATGCAGGTCATCAAGCCAACATTCTACGTATCGAGTGCAGCAGACATTATGCCCGCAGAGCCTGTAAGTTATTGGCTAAGCCGTAAACCTTTAGAGATCGAGAGCTTGGAGCAGTGTGGCGGACAGAGAGGGATTCGAACCCTCGATAGAGTTGCCCCTATACACGCGTTCCAGGCGTGCGCCTTCAACCACTCGGCCACCTGTCCTAATCCACTGTGTGTCCGGATGCGTCCGGAGAGGATTCGCCGGGAGCGGTCCGGCGAGAGGGCGCTGATTAAATCAAACGTGACGGATGGGCAAGCGCCGTTGAAGCCCCCATATGATATTCTCACAAAGAATCTGGAGTTCCGCCATGTTGTTGAAAAAAGCCGATACCTTGCCGACGGCGAACGAAGCCCTGCCGGGCCGTGAACAGCCTCTGGCGACGGACGAGACGCATTTCGTTCTGGGAACCCCGCTGAAGGGGCCTTGGCCGCAAGGTCTGGAGGTCGCGGTGTTCGGTATGGGCTGTTTCTGGGGTGTGGAGCGCGTCTTCTGGCAACAGGAAGGCGTCTATTCCTCTGCGGCGGGTTATGCGGGCGGTTTGACGCCGAACCCGACCTATGAAGAGGTCTGCTCGGGCCGTACCGGCCACACCGAGGTGGTTCAGGTCGTGTTTGATCCGAACAAGCTGTCGTACGAAGACCTGTTGAAGGTGTTCTGGGAAAACCATGACCCGACGCAGGGCATGCGTCAGGGCAATGACATCGGCACCCAGTACCGCTCGGCCATCTATTATAATGATGAGGCGCAACGCGATGCGGCGCTGGTGTCCAAGGCGGCCTATCAGCAGGCCCTGAGCGCAGCGGGTCGTGGTGAGATCACCACCGAAATCCTGCCTGCGGGCGAGTTCTATTACGCCGAGGGCTATCATCAGGGCTATCTGGCCAAGAACCCTGAAGGCTATTGCGGCATTGGCGGTACGGGCGTGGTTTGCCCGATCGGCCTTGGCGTGAACGCCTGATTTTCAGGGGGGGCGGCGATGAAGGTCAGCGCGGTCGAAGCCTTTTGTCTGTCGCGCACGGCGGCCACGGTCGAGCGCCCCTTTGGGCCTAACCTCCAGACCTTCAAGGTTGGTGGAAAGATCTTCGCCATGCTGGGTGATGACGGCGGCCTGTGTTTCAAGGCGTCCGAGATTGCCTATGAGCTGTTGCGCGAGCAGGGCAGGGCCCAGCGGGCACCCTATCTGCCGCGCGGGGGCTGGCTGAAGATCGCCTCGCCCGAGGATTGGGAAGAGGAGGAGTTGAGCGACTTGCTGCAAAACTCCCACCACCTTGTGGCCAAGGGCCTGACCCGAAAACAGCGGCAGGAACTGGGGCTTTAAACGTCAAAAGGGCGGTCCATTGGGCCGCCCTTTTTCCTTATCGTTTACAGCCCGCGAGGAAGCGGGTGGTGTGGTCCCGCAACTCGCTGTCGCCGCGCAGGCCGACCCAGCGGTTCCCGTCCAGCATGGCCAGCCAGCCATGGGCGACAAGGTCCTGAAGCACTGGATCATCCGGCGTGGTCTTGGCGCTCAGGATATAGCCGTCGAACACGCCCGCCTCTTCGGCCTTGGCGGCATAAGCGCGGGACTGGGTTGCGCTGGCCAGATGGATGATGGCGGGGGCGGCTGTGGCCGAGGCCATGCTCACCTCGATCTGGCCCGAGCGGCTGCGGCACGCCATGGACAGCGGCACATCGTCCGAATTGGCCACGCCGTACAGCAGTTGAAGCTGATCGCCTTCCTGCCCGAAGAACCAACTGTAATCGCCGTTCAAGGGCGCAGGTTCAGCCGAAGGCGGCGCCACGTCCGGTGCAACCAGCGGCGTGCCACCCGTGGCGCAGGCCGCCAGCAGGGCCGATGTGGCGACAAGCGCCGAAACTGTACGCAGGGGGCTGAGGATGTTGGGGGCCATCGTCATCTCTCCGTAAGGGGGAAGGCCGCGACCTAGCGGCTGCACGCTTCGCCAAATTGGCGCAGCTTGTTCAGGTGCGGGGCCTCGACCGTAAGCGTGGCCGAGCCAGTAGGCTGGGTGATTTCCAGCTGGCCGCTAGCCATAAAGGCCTGAAATACCGGATGGTCCGAAGACACAGTGGCGGAAGTGTGATCGCGCCGCTTGGTCACGATCGTATTGGCGCTCTGGCGCAGGGCGCGCACCGATCCCGGACCGCTGCTGAGATTGGGGGCCTTATAGAGCTTAAGCTCGACCTGACCGGAGCCCGCATCGCATTCCAGCGTGGCATCGAGGCGGGGGGTGTCGGGGATCTCGCGGGCCAGAACCATCGGGCCGCTGTCCCGATATAGCGTCCACGTCCATTGCGTGGATTGGGCGTGGGAAAGGGTGGGGGATGCAGCCAGCCAAACCATGCCGACAAGGGCGGCGTGGCGGGGCATCCCGCGAAATAATCGGCTCAGGTCTCGCATGGCGGGTCCTTCGTCTGCTTGGTAGGCGAATCTGACCGCCGTGGCGCACGGGCGCAACCCCAAACCCGTTCCTGCGATATCCCGACACGCTTTGCGCGAATGGGATATCGCTCGGATTTGGGGCGTAAAGCCGTTGAAATCAGCCGCTTAGAAGGGGCTGAAACGCTCCACCAGCGACTGGGCCGCCGGCGTCGATTGCATGCGGCTGATATCGCCGCGACCGCCATAGGAGATGCGCGCCTCGGCGATCTGGGTGTGGTTGATGGTGTTGGCGCTGGAAATATCTTCCGGACGGACGATACCGGCCACGGTCAGTTCGCGGACCTCGCGGTTGGTGCGCACTTCCTGCCGACCTTGGATAACCAGATTGCCGTTGGGCATGACGGCGGTGATGATGGCCGCAACCGTCAGGTTCACACGCTCCGAGCGGTTGACGCTGCCCGAGCCGTTGGCGTTCACCGAGCCTTCGGTATTGACCATATTGGCCGGATCGAAGCCGCCGGGGAACAGCTTGCCGATGCTGGATTCCAGCCCGAAGAAGTTGTTCACGCCGCCTTGGGCGCTGTTGGTGCGCTGGCGGTTGGTGCTGTTCTGGGTCTGGGCGCGGTCGTTGATGTCGATGTTGACCGTCAGGATGTCGCCGACGCGGCGGGCGCGCTGGTCGCCAAAGAAGCTGCGGGCACCGGTGCGCCACAGGCTGTTGGCGCTGGCGGGCGTCGGTTCCGGCAGATAGGCCTGTTCAACCGGATGCAGCTGGGCCGGATACATGACCGGAGCCAGCTCCGGCCCCTTCAGGGCCTCGGTAGCGGTCGTGCAGGCGGCGAGGGGAATGCAGGCGGCGGCGATGATCAGAAGCTTGCGCATGGGACGGTCTTTCTGGCTCAGCGAGCGGCGAACTGGAGTGAACGGGTGTTGGTCCGCTGGCTTTGGGCAGCGGGACCGGCGAGGGCACGGCCCGGGCCAATAGCGATGGCCTCGATCGTGCGGTTAGATTGAAGATTGAGGATGGAAACCGGCTCACCGAGGGCGGCCTGACGCTGGGCGCGGCCGGTGATGGTCAGCTCGATGCCCTGATCCTGATAAAGGACCTCGACCATGTCGTTGCGGGCGATGACCTGCGGGGCGGCGACATCGCGGGCCATGATGGTCTGTCCGGCCCGCAGCGGGCGACGCGCGGCCAGACCGATGATTTCGGCGGCGTCCTGTGGGGCACCCGCGGGGGCGAGGTGGGCCTGAACGGCGGTCCACATCAGGTCCTCGGGCTGGATGATATCGCCAGCGGACAGGCTGCGGGTCAGGGTCAAGGCCTCGACCGTCGCGCCTGCGCGGGTAGCGGTGGCGGCGTTGGCAGAGGTGACCGGAGCGGAGCCGCCCTCGCGCACGATAATGCGGCGCAGGCCCTCGGCATTGGCCCAGTTCAAACCGGCGCGGCGGGCGGCGACCTGAACCTGTCCGGCATCCAGAACCACGCTGGCACCGGCGCGCTGGGCCACCACGACATTGGCGGCGGCACCTGCGCCCTCGAACAACTCGCCCAGGGTGATGCGGCCATCGTCGTCCATCGGTTGGGCGCGCAGAGTGACGCTGCTGGCGTGGGCCTCGCCCGCCATCGCCGAGGCAGCCAGTGCAGCCAGTCCCATCAGGGCGGTGGCGGTGGTCAGGATGCGCTTCATGGTCATGCGCCCCTTAGTTCTTCAGCTGGGCCGTGACCGACAGCATTTCGTCGGCGGTGGTGATGACCTTGGAGTTCATCTCATAGGCGCGCTGGGCCACGATCAGGGCGGTGATTTCAGAGACGGAATCCACGTTGGAGGCCTCGGTATAGCCTTGCAGCAGGTGGCCAAAGCCGACCTCGTCCGGAACGCCCACATTCGGTGCGCCCGACGCCGCGGTTTCCAGCAGCAGGTTGTCGCCGACAGCTTCCAGACCGGCCTCGTTGATGAAGGTGGCGATTTCCAGTTGGCCCACGACCTGCGGCTCGGTTTCGCCGTCCAGAACCACCTGCACCTGACCGGCGCGCGAGACCGAGACGTCCACGGCATTTTGCGGAATGGTGATGGCCGGCTCGATCAGATAGCCGTCCTTGGTCACCAGCTGGCCTTCGGCGTTCAGGGCGAAATTGCCAGCGCGGGTATAGGCCGTCTCGCCCGAGGGCATGGTGATCTGGAAATAGCCCTTGCCGTTGATGGCAATGTCATAGGTGTTGCCGGTCTGGCTGGGCGTGCCCTGTGCGGTGATGCGATAAACGGCACCGGCTTTCACACCCATACCGATCTGTATACCGGTCGGCACAACCGTACCCTGCGTCGAGGACTGGGCCCCCATACGCTCGACGTTCTGGTACAGCAGGTCCTGGAACTCGGCGCGTTGGCGTTTGTAGCCAACGGTGTTCATGTTGGCGATGTTGTTCGAGATGACCTCGACGTTCAGCTGCTGGGCAGCCATGCCCGAGGCGGCGGTGCGGAGTGCGCGCATTCCTCAGTCCTTTCCTTAGACCTTGCCGAGGCGCTCGACGGCGCGGCGGCTGAGGTCATTGGTGTTTTCGATCATTCGGGTGACGCGCTCATAGGCGCGGTTGATCTCGACCAGATTGGTGATCTCGATCAGGGTGTTGACGTTGGAGCCTTCCAGCATGCCCTGACGGATACGGGCATCGGCAGCCTCGATGGGCTGGGCGTTGGAGGTGTTGCGGTACAGATTGTCACCGCCCTTTTCCAACACCGCCAGATTGTCGAAACGCGAGACGGACAGACGGCCGATAATCTCGCCGTCCTGCGTGATGGTGCCGTCCTGTCCGACCGAGATCGGACCCAGTTCCGGATTGACGATCAGCTCGCCCGCATCGGTTTGGACCGGATGGCCGTCCTGCGTGGTCAGGCGACCGGTCGCGTCCATGGTGAACGAGCCGTCGCGGGTATAGGCGGGGCCGGTCGGGGTTTGGACGGTGAAGAAGGCGCCTTCGCCCTCAATGCCGAAATCCAGATCGCGTCCGGTTTGCTTCAGTGCGGCCTGACCGAAGTCGCGGCCCACACCCTTGTCCAGCACGAAGCTGGCCGAGGGGCGGATGGCATGGTTGCGGGCGCGCGGACCGATCTCGGTCCCGACCAGCATTTGCTCGACTTTGAATCCGGTCGTGTCCGCATTGGCGATGTTGTTGGCCACGATATCCAGTTCGCGGCGCAGGGTCATCTGGCGGGACAGTCCGATATAGGCTGCATTTTCCAAAGCACGGGCTCCTTCACCCGATCTTTTCGCAACTGTCATGCCAAGTTTTCGTGCTTATATTTTTCAAGCACTTAGCGAAAATCGGGAGTTTGCGCCCGGCAGGTTTTGCCTCATGGTTAACGCCCTGTTAACCAAACTGGCCCCACTTAGCTGTGCTGTACGGTCGGGGTCATTCGTATGCTGAAATTGAAGCTGGGCAAGAAGAAGGGCGAAAACGCCGTTCCGGCCGTGGTCGAAGGCGAAACCGCACAGGATGTGACGGGTGCCGAGGCCGGTGAGGGCAAGAAGAAGCCCCCGATGCTGATCATCATCATTGCAGCCGCCGTTCTGGTGGCGGCTATCGGTGGTGGTGCGGCCTTCTTCCTGATGAAGCCCAAGGAACCGGCAGCCGAAGGTGCCGAGGCCGCCCATGAGGCTCCGAAGGAAGAAAAGAAGAAGGACGACGGCCATGGCGGCGGCGGTGAAGCCGCGGCGGGCGAGGGCGGCGCAGGTACGATTGCCGCCGGTCCCGATGGCGTGACCTTCTACACCCTGCCGGACCTGATCGTGAACATCCAGTCGGCGGAAGGCCGCACGACCTATCTCAAGCTCAAGCTGACGCTGGAGATGAAGGACGCTGCGGTCGCCTCGCGTCTTCAGGAGCAGGCCCCGCGTTTGAATGATATGCTGCAGAGCTTCCTGCGTGAATTGCGTCCGGATGATCTGGCTGGCTCGGCGGGTTCCTACCAGCTGCGGGCCGAACTGTTGCGTCGCGTGAATCTTGTGGCGGCACCGGGCAAGGTGGACGCCGTGCTGATCGAAGAAATGCTGGTGCAATAAGGCAATGACCGACACCTTGGGCGGCATGGATGATCAAAACCCGTTCGGCGCACCGAACGGCGAAGGCGGTGTGTCCGAGCGCGTCCTCAATCAGGACGAGATCGACAGCCTGCTGGGCTTTGACATGGATGACGGTTCCGACGGGGACCGCAGCGGCATCCGTGCGATCATCAACTCGGCCCTGGTGTCGTACGAGCGTCTGCCGATGCTCGAAATCGTCTTCGACCGCCTTGTGCGTCTGATGACGACCAGCCTGCGCAACTTCACCTCCGACAACGTCGAAGTGTCGCTGGACACCATCTCCTCGATCCGTTTCGGGGACTATCTGAACTCCATCCCGCTTCCGGCCATTCTGGCGGTGTTCCGCGCCGAGGAGCTGGACAACTACGGCCTGCTGACGGTCGATTCCAACCTGATCTATTCGATCGTGGACGTGCTGCTGGGTGGCCGTCGCGGCACGGCGGCCCTGCGGATCGAGGGCCGTCCCTACACCACTATCGAACGCGCCCTTGTGCAGCGGATGGTCGAGGTGATCCTGAACGATGCCCGCGCCGCCTTCGAGCCGCTGACGCCGGTGCATTTCAATCTGGACCGTCTGGAAACCAATCCGCGCTTTGCCGCCATCGCCCGTCCGGCCAACGCCGCCATTCTGGTGAAGCTGCGTATCGACATGGAAGACCGCGGTGGCCGCGTCGAGCTGCTGCTGCCCTATTCGACGCTGGAGCCGATCCGCAAAATGCTGCTGCAGCAGTTCATGGGCGAGAAGTTCGGCCGCGACAACATCTGGGAAGGCCACTTGGCCACCGAGCTTTGGACCACGGACACCGAGGTGCGCTGCGTTCTGGATGAACAGCAGATGCCGCTGTCCAAGGTGCTGGACCTGAAGGTCGGCGATACCCTGATGCTGAATGCCACACCCGACAGCGACGTCACCGTCAAGGCCGGATCGGTCAACCTGACCGTGGGCAAGATGGGGCGTCGTGGCCAGCACGTGGCCGTTCGCGTCGAAGCACCGATTACAACAGAGGCGGCCATGCGCGTGGCCGGGAGGCAGGGGATATGACGGGGATCATTCTGGACTCCCTGCTGATGATGCTGCTGGTCGCAGCCATCGGCTATGGCATCAAGCTGGAGCGCAAGCTCAAGGCGCTGCGTGAGGGCCAGCTGGCCTTTGCCGGTGCGGTCAAGGAACTGAACAATGCCGCAGGCCGTGCCGAGCAGGCGCTGGCGACCCTGCGCGCATCGGGGGCGGAAACCGATCTGCTGCACGACCGCATCATCAAGGCCCGACAGGTCAAGCAGGAGCTGGAAACTCTGATGGCCCGCGCCGCCAAGCAGACCCCCGTCGCGGCCAAGCCTCTGGCCCAGCCGACCGAGGAAGAGCCGCTGGAACTGGTGTCCACCATGGCCCTGATCAACGACGAGACCGAGCGCGCCCGTCGCATGGCCAGCCTGATGCAACGCATCGAACAGGCCAACGCCGCCGTGCCGCCGCTGGAGCCCAAGCCCGCCCCGCAAAAACCGGCTCAGGACCGTCTGTCGGGCATGCTGCAAGCCATTGCCGCTAACCAAGCTGCTCAACAAAGCCTCAACCGTGCTCGCCGTAGTCTGGACGAGGATCTATTCGCCGCCTGATCGGCTAGGGCGATGCAAGTGCTGTATCTTTTCAAGCTTTGGCGTAAATGATCTGCATCTCTGGCCGGACTGGCGGGTCGGCTAGGGATTATCCGAAAGTCCGCCGCCCGAGTGTTCTTCGATGAGCAAGCTGCCCCGTCTGTTGCCCCTGATCGCCGTCGCCATTGGTGGCGTTGTGGCTGTGCGTGCGGCGGGTGTGGCACCGGACCTGTTCTCGGGCGCAGTGGCTTGGGCTCAGGAAGGCGCGGCGGCTGACGGCGAAAAGGCCGCGACCGAAACCAAGGCGGCCCCGCCCGCCGTCTGCGCCCTGACGCCGGAACAGCTGGCGCAACAGGCAGGGATTTCGCCTGCCGAGCTGCGCATCATCCAGTCCCTGTCCAAGCGCCGCGAACAGCTGGACGCCCGCGATGCCGACTTTGCGACGACCCTGCCGCTGATGGTCGCCGCCGAGCAGAAGCTGGACGCCAAGCTCAAGGCGCTGGAGGACATCAAGGGCGAGATCAGCGGCCTGCTGGGCCAGATGGACGAGCGCGAGAAGGCCGAGAACGACCGTCTGGTCGCCGTCTATTCCGCCATGCGTCCTCGTGAGGCGGCGGCGGTCTTCGCCACCCTGAAGGACGAGGTCCGCCTTCCGGTCGCACAGGCCATGCGCCCGCGCACACTGGCCGCCATCATGGCCCAGATGACGCCCGCACAGGCCCGCGAACTGACCGAGAAGATGGCCAAGAAGTACGAGACCAAGCCGATCGCCGACCGCGCCTCGGCGGCGGCTGGCGAACCGGTCGCCCCTGCGGCTCCGGCAGCAGCAGCCCCGACGGCACCGGCGGCCTGATCGCAAATCGACTTGGTTGGCAATGGCCGCGACAGCGGCTATTCAGCGCCATCGATTTTTCCAAGGATGCCCGTCATGTCTGACGCTCTGCCCGACCGCCTGTCGGTTGACCCTGACAGCCCGTACCACAACGCCGAACTGCTGATGAAAGGCATCGGCATTCGCTTCAAGGGCGAAGAAAAGACCAACGTCGAAGAATACTGCGTCTCGGAAGGCTGGGTCCGCCTGGCCGTCGGCAACCGCGTCGACCGCCGCGGCAAGGCCCTGACCATCAAGCTTCAGGGCGAAGTCGAACCCTTCTTCAAGGGCGAGTAATTCTGCTGGCGGGTGCAGGATTTGTGACTTTCGGTCATGTCCTGCGCCCGCTAACCTGCCCCCGTATCATTTGAAGGGGGTATCCATGTCGTTGAAATCCGGACTGCTGGCAGGTGTTTTTGCACTGGGCCTCGCGCTTCCTGCCGTGGCGCAGGATGCGGCTACTGTTGCCGCTGCCGAGGCGCTGCGCGACAAGGCGCTGACCAGTACCATCGCACTGGATTTCACGCGTGAGGTGACGACGCGTTTCGGTGCCCGTCCGGCGGGCTCGAAGTCCGAGCAGGAAGCCGCCGCATGGGCCGCCGACTGGATGCGCGCCAACGGTTTCGAGAATGTCCGCATCGAGGAGTTCCCGCTGGTGGGCTGGGAACGCGGCGAGGAAAGCGTCGAGATCGTCGGCAGCCACGCTCAAAAGCTGGTCGGTGCCGCCCTGGGCCACTCCATCGCCACCCCCGCAGAGGGCATCGAGGCGGAGGTTGTTTTCTTTGACAGCCTTGAAGCCCTGCAAGCCGCATCCGCCGATACCGTGCGCGGCAAGATCGTCTTCATCGACTTCGGCCAAATGCAGGCCGAGCGCAGCGGTTCAGGCTATGGCCCGCGTTCGCGCGTGCGCACCCAAGGGCCGAAATTCGCCGCTGAAAAGGGTGCCGTCGCCTTTGTGATCCGCTCGGTCGGTTCGGACTATGACCGCATGCCGCACACTGGCACCACCGGTTATCACGACGGTGCCGTGCCGCTGCCGGGCTTCTCGCTGGCGGCTCCGGATGCCGATCAGCTGAACCGCCTGCTGGCCCTTGGCGAGCCGGTGAAGCTGAAGCTCTTCTCCAGCGCGCGCACCTATCAGACCCACAGCCAGAACATCATCGGCGACATCACCGGCGCGACCCGTCCGGAAGAAGTCATCGTACTCGGCTCGCACTTCGACAGCTGGGATCTGGGCACGGGCGCGTTCGATGACGCCGCTGGCGGCGGCATCACCATCGGCGCAGCCAAGCTGATCGCCGAGGCCGGTCGTCCGGCCCGCACCATCCGCGTGATCCTGTATGGTTCCGAAGAGGTGAACCAGCCGATCAATCACGGCAATGGCGGCGGGGCCTATGTGCGCGGCATCGGCAATGCCATCGAAACCCACATCATCGCCGCCGAGAGCGATCTAGGTGCGGACAACGTCTATGCGGTCGACCTGCCGGTCGGCTCGCTGAACAGCGACTTCGCCAAAATCGCCTATCGCGTGCTGGCCCCTCTGGGGATCGAGCCGGGTGGCGAGGAACAGTTCGGCGGTGCCGATGTCGGCCCGCTGGCCCGCGGGGGCGTGCCGGTCTTCGGTCTGTCCCAGAACGCGACCCGCTATTTTGCCCTGCACCACACCGCAAACGACACCTTCGACAAGATCGATCCGGCCCAGATGGCGCAGAATGTGGCCGCATGGACCGCATTGGTGAAACTAATTGCGGATTCGGATGTGGACTTCCGGGCCATTGCTAAGGCACAGACGGAGTCTGCCCGCGAAGAGTGAATCGCGGGCGCAGTGGCTGCGAGCGTGGCGAAATTGGTAGACGCGACAGACTTAAAATCTGTTGGCTTCGGTCTTGCGGGTTCGAGTCCCGCCGCTCGCACCATGGTGCATCCTGACACCACTCCCGGTTAAAATGGCTTTGCGCGGGGCATGCCCTGTCGCTTTGTCGTGCATCCTTCACGCCCAGGGGGTATGCCCCTTGGCACCTATGGATTTGCCGTCTCCGGCAAGGTGAGTGATGCTGTTTAAACGTCTTCTTCTGTCCGCCCTCTCCGCCACTGTGGCGCTGGCCCCTATGGTTGCAAGCGCCGCTCCGGCGGCGGCATCTGTGTCGCAGAGCGAAGCCGAGGCCTATGGCGGTCCGCATCTGGTGGTGACGGTCGTGGTCGACCAGTTCAGCGCCAACCTGTTCAACCAGTACCGCAGCCGTTTCACCGGCGGCTTCAAGCGCCTGATCGATGAAGGCCTGGTCCACGCCAACGGCTTCCAGACCCATGGCGTGACGGAAACCTGCCCGGGCCACTCGACGGTGCTGACGGGCATGCACCCGACCCACACCGGCATCGGCGTGAACTTCAGCGTCAATGACGCGACGGGCGAGGGCCGTTACTGCCTCGCCTCGGAGGTCAACACTCTGGCGCATGGCAAGGTCACCGATAACGGCAATGTCGGCACCGAGCTGCTGAAGGTCGATACCCTCGGTGACTGGCTGCAGGTCCAGCGTCCGGAAAGCCGCGTCTATGCCGTTTCGGGCAAGGATCGCGGCGCGATGAACCTGGCTGGCCACAATGGCCGCGCCTTCTGGTTCACTGAAGGTTTCGGCCTGACCACCTATCTGCGTCCGGGCGAGACGGCGGCAGAGCGTCTGGCTCCGGTGGCGGATTTCAACACCCGCTTCCCCGCTGCCGAGCGCGGCCAGAACTGGAAGGGCAATATTCCGTATTGCCAGTCTCTGGCCGAGGACATTGAAGTCGTCGACGGCACCTTCAAGTCTGTCGTTCCGCCCAGCAACACCGGCTTCTCCGGCTCGCCGTCGCTGGACGAGGAAACCCTGAAGGCCGCCACCTATCTGCTGCAAACCCAGCGTCTGGGGCAGGGCGAGGCCGTCGACATGCTGGGCGTGTCGCTGTCGGGCACCGACAAGATTGGCCACACCTACGGCACCCAGGGTCCGGAAATGTGCGAACAGCTGATGCGTCTGGACGCCGCGCTGGGCGACTTCCTGAGCGAGCTGGACAAGGTCGATGGCGGTGTGGTTCTGGCCCTGACGGCGGACCACGGCGGTGCCGACGTGATCGAGCGCACCCACGCCCGCGGTTTCCCCTATGCGCACCGCGCCAGCTTTGAAGTCGTGGATCAGGCCAATGCGGCCCTGCGCCAGCAGTTCAACCTCGACTTCGATCCGCTGCAACGCGGCTCCTCGGGTCTGCGCATCGTCGACACCGAAAAGCGCGTCCTGCCGGAGCCGCTGCGCAGCCAGATCGCCCGCGCGGCCGTCCCCATGCTGGACGGCAAGGGTGACTTCGCCATGGTCGTCTTCCGTGACGAGCTGCTGCAGGATCCGATCGTGGATACCATCCAGCCCGAAGAACTGACGGTGCGCGAGCGTATGCGTCTGTCGGCTGTGGCGGGCGTTTCGGCGGACCTGATGACGGCGCTGAAGCCGGGTGTCGCTACGGGCGGTCGTCTGGGCGGCAATATGTCGGCCCACGGCCAGCCGTGGAACTATGATCGCAAGGTGCCGATCATCTTCTGGACGCCGGGCGCTGCCGGTCAGGAGCGTTTCATGCCGATCCGCACCATCGACATCGCCCCGACTCTGGCCAACATCATCGAGGTCAAGGCACCGGCGGTTGATGGCCGCTGCATCGACCTGAACCTCGGCGAGACGCAGGCCTGTCCGGTCGAATAAGCGAAATCGACATAAACTCGTGTTTCTTGAAGCCGGAGGCGTCTTACGTCTCCGGCTTTTCATTGGCACAAACGGTTCAAGGCCGCGTCAGATCGGCCATGGCCCCAAGGCCGGATGAGGAAACAGCATTTATGAACCGCGCCCGTCGCACCCGCATTGTCGCCACCCTTGGACCTGCCAGTAACACGCCCTCCATGGTGCGGGCGCTGGCCGAGGCGGGCGTGGACGTCTTCCGCCTGAACTTCAGCCACGGCAGCCATGAAGACCATGCTGCAGCTGTGAAAGCGGTGCGCGGGGCCGAGATGGCGGTACAGCGCCCGCTGGGGGTGCTGGCGGACCTGCAGGGGCCCAAGCTGCGGCTCGGCACGTTTGAAGAGGGTTCGATCGCCGTCGAGCGCGGCCACCGTATGCGGTTCGATCTGGACCCGACGCCCGGTGACGCGACGCGCGTACAAATGCCCCATCCGGAAATCTTCAAGGCTCTGCGTGCAGGGATGGCGCTGTTGATCGATGACGGGCGGGTGCGGCTGCGGGTTCTGGCCGCGACCGACCAATGGGCCGATGTCGAGGTCGAAAGCGGAACGGGCCTGTCGAACAGGAAAGGCGTCGCGGTTCCCGATGCCATCGTTCCGGTCTCGGCTCTGACGCCCAAGGATCGCGATGATCTGAATTTCGCCCTGCGGATCGGCGTGGACTGGGTGGCCCTCAGCTTCGTGCAAAAGGCCGAGGACATGGCCGAGCTGCGCCGCATCGTGGCCGGTCGTGCCGCCTGTCTGGCCAAGATCGAAAAGCCGCAGGCCCTGCAGTCGCTGGACGCCATCCTTGATTACTGTGACGGGGTGATGGTGGCGCGTGGTGATCTGGGCGTCGAAATGCATCCCGAGGATGTGCCCGTCGCGCAAAAGACCATTCTTCGCGCCGCTCGCCAACGCGGCGTTCCCGCCATTGTCGCCACCCAGATGTTGGAAAGTATGACCACCGCGCCCGCCCCGACGCGGGCCGAGGCGTCCGATGTCGCCAATGCGGTCTATGAAGGGGCCGATGCCCTGATGCTGTCGGCAGAGACGGCGGCGGGCCTCTATCCGCTGGAGGCCGTCGGCATCATGAACCGCATCGCCGAGCGGGTAGAGCGCGACCCCCTGTGGCCGGGCCTGATGGACGCCGAGCACGCAGGGATGGAGATCGAGGACGTGGACGCCCTTGTCGCCGCCGCCCGCAAGGCGTCCGAGGCCACCGCCACGGCCTGTATGGTGGTGTTCACCACCACGGGCGGCACGGCCCGCCGCATGTCCCGCGAGCGCCCGCTGCAACCCATCATGGCCCTGACCCCCGATCCGAACACGGCGCGTCGTCTGGCACTGGTCTGGGGGCTGGAGCCGCGTCTGGGCCGACAGCCGGAATCTCTGGAAAGCCTGACCGAGGACGCCGTTCAGGCCGCCATGCACTACAGGCTGGCAGAACCCGGACAGCGTATCCTGATCCTTGCGGGCACCCCCTTCGGCGCGCCGGGGGCCGCCAACCTGCTGCGGCTTGCCCGCACACCTTCCTGAGGTTCGGGGTAGGGGCGACTAAACTCAATTGACCGGCATGGGGGCGGACAGGCTAGATTGCCCCCATGAGTCGGGGCCGCGCATGATCAAATACATCGGATCCAAGCGCGCATTGCTTGGGCAGGTCGGGTCTGTGATCCAGACCATCCTGCCGGACGGCGGTCGGGTTTGTGACCTGTTTTCCGGCTCGGCCCGTGTCGGGCATTCGCTTAAGAAGCTGGGCTATCAGGTCTGGTCGAATGACCACAACGCCTATGCCCATACGCTTGCCACCGGCTATGTTCAGGCGGACCGCGAGGTCTGGGCCGAGAAGGCCGGGGCCATTCTGGCCGAGCTGGGCCAGCTTGCGCCCGCGCCCGGCTGGTTCACCCGCAACTTCTGCGAGGAGGCCCGCTTCTTCCATCCCGACAATGGCGCGCGTATCGACGCCATGCGCGAGCGCATCGAGCAGATGGGGCTGGAGCCTGAACTCAAGGCCGTGATCCTTGTCTCGCTGATGGAGGCGGCGGACCGCGTGGATTCCACGGCGGGTCTGCAGATGGCCTATATGAAGAAGTGGGCCCCGCGCGCGCTAAAGCCGCTGCAACTGCGACTGCCCGACCTGTTGCCTGCGGTACCCGGTGGACCCTGTGTGGCGACGCGCGCCGACGCCATCGAGATCGCGCCCGAGATCGAGGCCGATCTAGTCTATCTGGACCCGCCCTATAACCAGCATTCCTATCTGGCCAACTATCACTGCTGGGAAAGCCTGGTGCTGTGGGACAAGCCGGAAACCTATGGCGTTGCCCGCAAGCGCATCGATGTTCGCAGCCGCAAAAGCGACTTTAACTCAAAGCCTCGCATCAAGGCCGCTCTGGGCTCGGTCATCGACAATCTGAAGGCACCGAACCTTGTCATCAGCTTCAATGATGAGGGCTATCTTTCCAAGGAAGATATGGAAGATCTGCTGAGGTCGCGCGGTAACGTTACTGTATTGGAAATACCGCGCCCGCGTTATGTCGGCGCACGCATCGGTATTCACAATCTCAAGGGCGAGAAGGTGGGTGCTGTGGGGCGTTTAAATAACGTTGAGAGATTGTTCATATCTACGGCCAAGCCGGTGAAATTCGATCTCTGACGCTATTTACAAAATTCAATGTAATACTATCGACTAATTGCTTAGCGTGACCATTTGGAACAGGGTTCGGGTATGGTCGTTATGCTGACATGTCAGTACCTGTTCCAAGATTACCTTCAGTGTCCGAGGCGAAAGCCCGTCGGGCCACCGAAGCGTACCGCATCGCCGAACGGCTGGGCCGCTCGGGGATGATGGAGTCCGAGTGGCGTCGCATTTGTAGCGCTGATTACACCCGCCGTTCCTTCCACGCCTTTCCGGAGTTCCTGCGCACGGAAGACGACATCGAAGATGCCGTTGTGGAGCAGATCAGGCCGGATAACGACAACGCCTATATGACGCGGGCGCTTTACCTTCTAAGCGCAGTGGCCGTGGGCACCTTCAGCCTGATCGCAGGCAGTCTGCTGCTGATTTAAGCCGCTTCGAGCAAGGCCCTGATCGGGGCATAAGACCTGCGATGGATGTCGCAGGGGCCAAGCCGCGCCAAGGCTTCGCGATGTTTGGCCGAACCATAGCCCTTGTGGCTTGCCAGCCCGTAACCGGGAAACTGGCCGTCCAGTTCGACCATCAGGTGGTCGCGGGTCGTCTTGGCCAGAATGGACGCCGCAGCGATCGAGAGCGAAAGCCCGTCGCCGCCGACGGCCGTATCGACCTTGCACGGCAAATCAAACTTGTAGTTCCCGTCGATCAGTGCGCCCACAGGCGCGATCGCCATCGCTGCCACCGCCCGCTGCATGGCCAGCTGGGTCGCCTTCAGAATATTCAGCTCGTCGATTTCCTCGACCGACGCATGGCCGATGCCCCAGGCCAGAGCCTTTTCCTTGATGACCGGCATCAGGGCTTCACGGCGCTTTTCCGTCAGGGCTTTGGAGTCGTTCAAGCCCTCGGGGATGTCGTCCGGATTGAGGATGACGGCCGCCGCCGTGACCGGACCGGCCCACGGACCACGCCCTGCCTCGTCCACACCGCAGACCAAACCCTTGCACACCGACGCCAGATGGTTCTCCAGATCCATCGTCAGTGCGGGCTTTTCCGTGCGCGGGCGGCGCGGTTTCACAAGGGTGTCCATCTGCCCTGTATGATCTGAGCCGTCCGATTTTCAAAGCCGTTGGGCTTTAGCGGATGTGGACATTTACGCCCGTGGACAAGCTTGGCCCTGAGGGGGTTGAATAAGGCCATGGTTCGACTGGATGGCAAATCACGGGCGCTGGCGATCTGTTTTGCGGCCGTGGCGGGTTTTGTGGACTCGCTGGGCTTTCTGACGACGGGCGGATTTTTCGTCTCGTTCATGAGTGGCAACTCCACGCGGCTGGGCATCGGGCTGGCGCATGGACATCCGACGGTGGGGCTGGCGGGGGTGCTGCTGGCGTCATTCGTATTCGGCGTGGTGATCGGTGGTCTGGCCGGAAGGCTGGCAGGGGGCTGGCGACGGACAGCCATTCTGGCTCTGGTCACCTGCCTGCTCGCCTTGGCCTATGCGCTGCATGGTGCAGGGGCAGGGCTGTGGCTGGCTGTGCCGCTGGCCATGGCCATGGGGGCCGAGAACACCATCTTTGCCGAGGACGGCGATGTGCGTGTGGGCCTGACCTATATGACGGGCACGCTGGTCAAGATGGGCAAGCGGATCACCGTGGCCCTGTGCGGTGGTGACCGCTGGGGCTGGGTGCCGTTCTTTCTACTGTGGGCGGGCCTGACCTGTGGGGCGGTCCTCGGGGCCTTTTGCTTTGAGCGGCTGGGGATCGAGGCGCTGTTGTTCGCCATCGGGGTCATGGCGGTGTTTACGGTGGTAAGCCTGACCACAGACCTGTCTGCCCGCCGCGTGTGTCGTTGACCGTTGTTCGCTCTTGAAGCGAACGCGCCAAGCGGGTCATATCCCTTTCGAGGTTAGGAGGGATCGGATCATGCGTTACGGTACAGCAGGTTTGGGCGCGTTGGTGATCGCGCTGGCAGGGGCGTGTGACAATCAACCGGCAACGCCACCCGCTGCGCCGCCTGCTGCCGTTGCGGAAGCGACCGCCAATGCTGCTGCTGCCCCACCCGAAGCGGCCCTGACACCGGTAAATGTTGATGATGCGCAGACCAAGGCTGCGGCCTTCCGCGCGGCATGGGGGCAGGGATCGCCTGTGCACTACCGTCCGAAAAAGGCCGATGAAGAGGCCCAGACCTATAGCGCCTCCAAGCTGATCCCCATCGGCACCAACCTCTATGCCCTGATCACCGACGGTCAGGGCGGCGAGGCCCACGTCAGTGCGGGCTCGCTGGCCATCCACTATCTGAAGCGCACCGTCGAGGGGTTCGAGCGCGTCGGTGCATGGCCGGCCTTCATCTATTCGGGAAGCTGGGGCAATCCGCCGAAGTGGGATATCCGCCATGACCTGATGAACGCCCCGACGCTGGTCGCGACGGCGGGTGGGACGTGGCAGGGCTACACCTGTGGCTGGGCGGATGTGATCGAACTGACGCCGGAAAAGCCGGTCAAACGCATCAACCAGCTCCCGTTATCCTACAGCGACGGCGGCGCGCGTGATGAGCATGAAGCCACCGACGTCGAGGGCCGTATTCTGGCGGGCGAAAAGGGCCGCACCCTGCGCGTCCGCTATTCAGGCGACATGAACGCCACCGTCACATACGCCAAGGTGGGCGAGGTCTATGACGCTGTGGACATGCCCAATATCCCGACCTGTTGATCAGGCGTCGGCCTCGCTGACCTCGCTATGCCGGAAGCAGGTGATCATGTGGTCGTTGACCATGCCGACGGCTTGCATGAAGGCATAGACGATCACGGGGCCGACGAATTTGAAGCCGCGCTTCTTCAGGGCCTTGGACATGGCGACGCTCTCAAGGCTCTGCGTCGGATAGGGCTCGCCTTCGATCAGGACGTTCTGGATCGGTTTGCCGCCGACGAACGACCACAGATATTGGCTGAAGTCCTCGCCATTATCGCGCATCTGCACGAACAGGCGGGCGCTCTCGATGGCGGCTATAATCTTTGATCGGCTGCGGATGATGCGGGCATCGTTCAGCAGCCGTTCGATGTCGGCCTCGTCAAAGGCGGCGACCTTGTCCGGATCGAAATTGGCGAAGGCGTCGCGAATGCCCTCGCGCTTTCTCAGGATGGTGATCCACGCCAGCCCCGCCTGCATCCCGTCCAGCACCAGCTTTTCCCACAGGGCGCGGCTGTCGTACTCGGGCACGCCCCATTCTGTGTCATGGTATTCGACATAGAGCGGGTCGGTGCCGCACCATTTGCAGCGGGACAGTGTGGCATCGGTCATGGAACAATGTTGCCAGAATGTTCCGGTTTGGCAAGAGGGTGTTTATGTCGCCCGCGATCGTCGACCCTTCGGGATCTCCCGACCCGACGCGGGGCGTTTTAAGTTCGCCCGCGATCGTCGGCCCTTCGGGACCTCCCGACCCGACGCGGGGCATTTTGAGTTGCCCGCGGTCGTCGACCCTTCGGGATCTCCCGACCCGACGCGGGCTGGGTTTATTCTGAGGGAAGGGCGGGGACCCAATCGGGTCGGTTCACGACAACCGGCTTGCCATCGACCGTCAGCACGCCGTCCATCCGGTCCAGACGCATCATCGCCATGCCGTGCCCGTTTGCGGCGCTGGTCACCTCGCCTGCGCGCAGTTCGCCGTTCAGCACCTCGGCGCCCACGGCAGGAGCATCGCCGTCATAGGTGAAGGGCAGGATGCGGTTCTTGATCGTGCCGCGACGCTTCATGCGCGAGGTCGTTTCCTGACCGACGAAACAGCCCTTGTGGAAGTCGATGCCGTTCATCAGGTCGAAGTTCGCTTCGATCGGATAGATCTTGTCCTTGGGCGCGTCGAACGCGGCCTCGACCACGCACAGCGCGGCGCGGTGCGCGTGCCAGTCCTCTTCGGATGCGGTGGTGGCCCCGTCAAAGCCGATGGCGCGATGGCCCAGCCCCTCAAGGCGCGGATCAGGGCTAAAGCCTTCGGGCGCTTCGTCCCATGCCACGAACACGCCCGCATCGGATGCGGCGATCTGAACATCGGCCCGCAGCTTGTACATGGACAGGCGCTGCACCAATGCGTCGCGGGCGTCGGCGGGAACGTCCAGCCACACGCCGTCGTCCTTGCCCCAAAGGAACAGGTCCAGCATCAGCCGCCCCTGCGGCGTCAGCAGCGCACCGAACCGCAAGGCACCCGCCTCCAGCGTCTCGACATTCTGCGTCAGCAGGTTGTTGAGGAAGTGGCGGGCGTCGGGGCCGATGACGGTGATGACGGCGCGGCTGTTCAGTCGGGCGATAGGCATGGGCTTCAGATAGGCCGCGTTCCGCCCGAAATGAAGGCCGTCAGGCGACTTCGTAACGGGCGGTGATGCCGTCGGGCTGGAAATCCGATGCCGACAAGCTGTCCAGCGCTGCGAACAGGTGGGTGACAAAGGCTTCCATATCGCCGTCCTCGATGGACGGGCGCAGATAGTCGGTCACCACCGCCCGCACCGGATAGGTGCCTTCAGGTCCCGGTACCGACAGGGCGATCTGGATGCCCTCGGCCACCCAATGGGCGACGGTGGCAAAGAAGTCTTCGGTCGCCAGAAACTCGCTTGGGCGGATAACATAGAGGGTGATGACCCCTTCCTGCACGCCATCGGGGCGCACGATCACGCCGCTGCGGTCCGGCCGCCAGTCATCCGACAGCTCCACCGCCCGCCACAGACAGAACCAGATGCGGCAGGTCTGCGGACGGATGGCATGCACCGAACACCCCGACCCGTCGACGCAATAGTGGCACAGCTGCCCCGTCGGCTTGGCCAGCTCGGGCAGGTCCAGCGGGATATAACGGCAGCACTCGACGCAGCCACCGCAATCGCGGTCAGGAAGTAGGGGCAGGGACATTGTGATTTTTCAGGGATGGTTCAGTGTCTACGTCACTAAGCACAGATGCTTGGCAAGGTGGGGGCTGAAGTGAATATTTTGGTGATTGGCGAACTGTCTAGCTTAGCTACCCATTTGAAGTTTCTGGATTCCGCACTCCTGCCCATTAATGCGGCAATCAAGCTTAGCGCAGATCCTGAAAGTGCCGGCCTCTTAGAACGAGGAGAATATCTCATTGGCATCGGCTTCGTTGCCGCCCAGAGATATATCCAGACGGTTTATTTGGCCGAAGGGTTGGAACGAGATGTTGCTCTGAAGTTAGGAGAAAATGTCACTGATTGCGGCACTCATGTGCATGCGATTTGGCAAGGAGCCAATTACTGGAAACATGAGGACGAGTGGTATCACGACGTCTCCCGCGGTCGCGACTTGAAAAGGAACGCGGAGGCCACAAGAGACAAACTTGAACTCTATACGGATTGTGACGACTATACGTGCGCTAACCTCTTGAGCGTAATCCTCAAGGGGGAAGAGTTGAGTTTGTACGCTCTTGTTCCAGTTTTAGAAGCTTGGACAACTGCGGTGAGCGCTTACAAGCAAGCGCCCTAGACCATCTTCACCTTTCCATAGCCATCATCGCGATGATGCCCGAGCAACCCAGCCCGCGACAGCCACCTGCGATAATCGGCCCTGCTATTTGCGTGAATAGTCGCGGAATAACGCACATTTCAGCGCCTGAACGCTGAAACGCCGAGAGAATCCCGTTAGACAGGCATTATGAGCGGGCGTTTTCCGATCCTGTATATCGCCGAAGCCGATCCTGAAGAGGCCATCCTCTCTTCGGGCGTGCTGGCGCATCTGGTGGAAATGGTGCCCCATGCGGACTTTACCGTGGTGGGATCTGCCGCGTCTGCGCCGCTGTTTGCGGACATGCCACGCCTGCGCCGCCTGCTGGTTCTGGACAAGGACGGGCGCTGGGACTGGATCTCGCTGTGGAACCAGGTGCGCGACACCAACTGGGGCCTTGTGGTGGACCAGCGTGGCTCGACCATCTCGGGCAAGCTGCGCCGCCAGCGCCGCGCGGTGAAACAGGGTACCATCCCCGGTGTCCACGCGGTCGAAGAGGCCGCACGTCTGCTGCAGTTGGACGAAATCCCCGCACCCAAATTGTTCATCAGCGAGGCGACCCAAGCCATCGCCGACAGCTTTATCCCGCGTGGGGACGAGCCCATTCTGGCCATCGGTCCGGGCGTGGACTGGATCGGCAAGCGCTGGCCGGCCGAACGCTATGCCAAGGTGGCCGCGCCGCTGCTGGCCCCCGATGGTCCGCTGGCCGGTGGCCGTCTGATGATCGTGGGCGAGGAAGCCGACCGTGACGCCGCCCACACCATCCGTTTCGCCGTCAGCCGTGACCGCGTGATCGAGCTTCAGGGCAAGCTGACCCGCCTGCAGACGGCGGCGGCTCTTCGCCATGCCAATCTGTTCATCGGTGCGGACTCGGTCTGGACCCAGCTGGCCGTGGCCGCAGGCGTCCCGACGGTGGGCGTGTTCGGCCCGTCCGACGACAAGCGCCGCCGTCCGTGGACCGGCATCGCCGTCCGCGGCCCGCGCACCCTTGAAGAATACAAAGAGCTGGACCCCCGCCTGAACCAGCATATCCAGCACATGATGGACCTCCCCGCCGACCGCGTCCTGAAAAAGACGCTGAAGATGCTGGCGGAAATGGCGGAGTAGGACTTCGGGCTGTGCCTGAACGTCTCACAGCGGAGCGCAGGTGAAGTGTTCGCGCGGTGTGCCTGATACGGACGAAAGGCGTTCGGCGGGCAGTTTGATGACGAGGCCGGAATGTTCCAGCCGATAGTCATAGATTGCGCCTAGAAGGCCTGCCATCGGGCACCCCCGCACCTGCGCGCCCAGCGCATCGAAGCCGACGGCCAGACCTTCGCCCATGCTTCCGGTCCAACGGCCAACGAGGACTTTGACGGGGCCGTCATGGTGTTTTCCCTCGCGGGGCAGAACCTGTTCGATCCATTGGCGCGGGATGGAGGTGCGGCGCTCCTCGGCTACGTTTCGGTGCATCTGGTAGGGGCGGGCTTCGGTGACGAACCATCCCATCAGGGCTCGGGCGATAACCGTATTGCCGCCGCTGGGCGTGTCGCGCAGGTCAAGGATGACGGTTTCGCCTTGATCCGCCTGCGCCATCGCTGCGTCAAAGGCCGCAATCGTCGCCTGATCGCCAAGGGAGTCGTTGATGCGGATAGTCAGTCCGTCTGCTCCGCGCGATACGGAAAGCGCATCGCGGGCGGGACGGTTTTCGGCATAGAGCGACGCCAGCGTCACCGTGCGCGGATTGTCATGACCACTGGTAAGGGTCAAGGTTCTGGCGCTGTCCCGTCGGCCCGCCGCAAGTACGCGCGCCGCGAAGCCGAGGCCGTCCGGTGGAATGTCCATCCCCAGATCGTTCCAGAAGTCCTGAACCGCGAGGGTTGTGGACCGGCCACCGATTTCCAGCACGGCATCACCCACCTTGATACCGGCCTGTGAGGCGGGGCTGTCGTCCCGCACGGCGGTGACGACGAAGCGTTCGCCGTCATGTTCGATCCACAGGTCCGAATAGCTGGGCACCAGCGCCCAACTGTTGCTGAAGGAACTGCCCGTAATGGCGTGGTGGTCCGCCAGCGAGGCCAGCCGACGTTCTGCATACCGAAGCAGGGTGCCGCCATCCGTCACGCGCGCCGCTTCGGAACTCAGTCGCTCGCTGCTCGGGGCTTTGCCACCCGTAAAGCGGTCCAGATAGGCATAGTTCTCGTCGATCAGTCGGTCGATCGACAGGGCGTCGTCCCGAAACTGTTCCACGCTTTGGGCAAGGACTGCCGCAGGGATGAAGACGAGCGATGCCGCAAACGCGGTGCAAACCAGAAAACGGGCCATAGCGGATCGTCTTTCACAGTGGCGGCGAGGGCAAATGAATATTCGTCCACCTCGGGGCGGCGGCGAGGTCGGCGTGCGCCCAACGCGATTGACGTGGCCGTTGCGAGGTCTAACTGTTCTTGGGCGCGCTGTGCGATCGAGATGATGGACCCCCGCCATGACAATGCCCAAGGCCTCTGGACGCAAGGTTGCCGTCCGATCGATTGTCGGTGTGGCCGTGGCCGGAGTGGTGTTTACCTTGGGATATCTGCAAGGTCTGCAGATCAGCGGAAACTTCCATCCGGTTGTGGAGGGCAAGGCCTATCGGTCGGCACAGCCTATGGGCGATGATCTGGACCGCTATCAAAAGGCCTATGGCATCAAGACGGTCATCAATTTGCGCGGCCCGAACGAAGGCGCGAAGTGGTATGACGAAGAGATCAAAACATCGGAACGTCTGGGCCTGACCCATATCGATTTCCGCATGTCTGCGAACCGCGAGTTATCTTCGGAAGAAGCCAAGGCTCTGGTCAAAGTGCTGGAGGGCGCGGAACAGCCGGTTCTTATCCATTGCAAGGCCGGATCGGACCGTAGCGGACTGGCCTCCGCCCTCTATGTCGCCGCTGTCGAACGCGGCGGTGAAGAGGCCGCCGAGCGCCAGATATCCATTAAATACGGTCACATATCCCTGCCGCTCAGCTCGACCTTCGCCATGGACCGCACCTTCGAGTTTCTGGAGCCGTGGCTGGGCTATCACGACTCTTGATGAACAGCTCAAGATAGTCGCACGCCACGTAATCCGGACTGCAGCTTTCACTCACCACCCATAAAGCGTAGAAGACCGTCCGACTGTAATCCTTCCCGTCGGAGCGCCTTCCATGACCCAGACTTATGACCTGATCGTTCGCGGGGGTGAGGTGGCGAACCATGCGGGGCGCGGCAAGGCGGATGTCGGTGTGATCGACGGCAAGATCGCCTTTATCGGTGACCTGTCCCAAGCCTCCGCGGGTGAAGTGTTCGACGCCACGGGGCTGACGGTCCTGCCGGGCGTGATCGACACCCAGGTCCACTTCCGCGAGCCGGGTCTGGAATGGAAGGAAGACCTTGAGACCGGCAGCCGCGCTGCGGCTCTGGGCGGTGTGGTGGCCGTGTTCGAAATGCCGAACACCAACCCCAACACCATCAACCAGCCGACGCTGGAAGACAAACTGGCCCGCGCCAATAACCGTATGTGGACCGACCACGCCTTTTACGTCGGCGGCACTCACGAGAATGCCGACTATCTGGGCGAGCTGGAACGCCTGCCGGGTGTGTGCGGTATCAAGGTGTTCATGGGTGCCTCGACCGGCGACCTGCTGATCGCCGACGACGAGGGCGTTCGCAAGGTTCTGACCAACACCAAGCGCCGCGCGACCTTCCACTCTGAAGACGAATACCGTCTGGTCGAGCGTCGCGGCCTTGCCCGCACCGGCGACTGGACCAGCCACCCCGAGGTGCGCGACTCTGAGAGCGCCATCCGCTCGACCCGCCGTCTGGTGAACCTTGCCAAGGAAACCGGCGCGCGCATCCACGTGCTGCACGTCACCACCAAGGAAGAGATGGAGTTCCTGCGCTTCCACAAGGATTGCGCCACGGTTGAAATCACCCCGCAGCATCTGACGCTGGTCGGCCCCGAAGCCTATGAGCGTCTGGGGGCCTATGCTCAGATGAACCCGCCGATCCGCTCGCAGGAGCACGTCGATGCCCTGTGGTTGTGGGGCATCCAGCAGGGCGTGGCCGATGTGCTGGGTTCGGACCACGCGCCGCATACCAAGGAAGAAAAGTCCAAGCCCTATCCGGCCTCGCCGTCGGGGATGCCGGGCGTGCAGACGCTGGTGCCGCTGATGCTGGACCACGTGAACAAGGGCCGCCTGACGCTGGAACGCTTCATCGACCTGACCTCGGGTGGGGCACAGCGCGTTTTCGGTACCGCTAACAAGGGCCGTATGGCCGTCAGCTATGACGCCGACCTGACCATCGTGGACATGAAGGCCAAGAAGACCATCACCGCCGACCAACAGGCCACCCGTTGCGGCTGGACCCCGTTCGAAGGCCGCGAGGTTCAGGGCTGGCCCGTTGCTACCATCATCCGTGGCCGCGTGGTCATGAAGGACGGCGAACTGATCGGCACCGCCCACGGCCAGCCGGTCCGCTTCCAGGAAACGCTGGGCAACGACGCCAAGTGAGAGAGCGTCCGCGTTTAGGTCTGATCGGTTACGGCGCGTTCGGCAAACTCACCGCGCAGCATCTGTCGGCGCATTTCGATGTGCGGGCGTTTGATCCCGCCATGGCGCAGGGCGACGACCATGCCGCCAAGGTCGATCTGGCCGAGGCGGCAGGCTGTCCGGTGGTGATCCTCGCCGTTCCTGTCGGTGTGCTGGAGCAAACGCTTGTCGAGATCGCACCCCTGCTGACAGATGGCGCACTGGTGATCGATGTCGGCTCGGTGAAGGTGAAACCCGCCGAGGCGATGCAGCGCCTGCTGCCCGAACACGTCCGCATCGTCGGCACCCACCCGTTGTTCGGCCCGCAATCGGCCAAGGAAGGTTTGAGCGGCCTGCGCATCGCCGTGTGCGAGGTGAGGGGAGCCAAGGACGCCCACCGCCTTGCTGCATGGTGCCGCAAGGAACTGGGCCTCAAGGTGTTCAACGTCAGCCCTGAGGATCACGACCGCGAGGCCGCGACGGTTCAGGGCCTGACCCACCTGATCGCCAAGGTGCTGCTGAACATGGAGCCGCTGCCCACCCGCATGACGACCGCCAGCTTCGAGCGCGTCATGCAGGGCGTGGACATGGTTCGCCACGACAGCCCCGCCGTCTATCAGGCTATCGAGCGCGACAATCCTTTCGCGGCGGGCGTTCGCGAACGCTTTTTCAGCCTGTTCGACGAAGCCCGCAGCGAGTTGGACCACAAGGCCTAGCGCGTATTGGCCTTGATAAAGCTGGCAACGTCCTCGACCACCTGCGGGGCGATCTTGGCTTCGGGATTGCCATAGGTGGCGATGTTTGCGGCGCGATCCTCTGGCGCTTCGGTCAGGACGTGGTTGATGCCGTCCCACAGTTTCAGCATCGCGCGCGGCTGGGCTGCCGACAGGGCGCGGGCGTCGGTGACCGACGTCTGGATGTCAGTGGTGCCCTGACCGATGAAGATCGGCCCATCATAGTTCGATGCCAGCGCCGCCGGATCCAGCGCCAGCCATGAAATCATGTAGGGCTGGACCGAGGGGCGGAACAGGGCGGCCAGCGCAGGCGGCGGATTATCCAAGGTCCGGCCCGCTTCCAGTTCCGTCAGAGCGGCGTCGGCCTCGGCCATCAGGGCGGGGGGCAGTTGGGGGGCCAGTTGCTCGCGCAGCACTACACCGGCGGGACGCCCCGAACCGGACAGCAGGATCAGGCCGCATACCGGCGTATCGGCTTGGCTGGCGGCGGATTGTGCGACCAGCGCGCCTTCGGAATGGCCGATCAGCCATGCACAGCGGGCCCCCGTTTGTTCGATGGCCAGCTTGGCCCAGTTGCGGGCATCCTCGGCCATATTGGTGAAGGACAGGCTGGCCTCATCGGGTCCCGCGGCGCGGCTTTGGGCGATGCCGCGCTTGTCGATACGAACGGTGGCGATGCCCTGTTCGGCCAGTCCCTCGGCCAGCTGTTTCAGCGAGGCATTGCGGACGCCCAGCGGATTGTTGCCGTCACGGTCCGTCGGGCCGCTGCCGGGGATGATGACGGCGGTGGCCGCGATCACACCTTCGGGCCGCAACAGGGTGCCGTGCAGCGGCGCAGGCTCGGCAGGCAGGCTCACGGCGGTTTCGGACGGTCCGGCCATCAACGCGGCGGCAAGGGCGAGGCTGATCATGGTCTGTGTCCTTGGGTGTCGGAGTTAGAAGGGCTGGGCTTCGGGATCGTTGCGCCACACGCGCCAACTCTCGAACGTGGCCCACGCTGCGGAAATCAGCATGGCACCCACCACAATCGACAGCAGCTGCGGCTGGGGGGCAAAGGGCGTGGCGATCAGTCCGGCCAGACCGAACCAGAACAGCAGGCGTGCTGCCAGCCGATTGGCCTTGTCCCAGGCCAGACGCGAGCGATAGGCCCACGGCGTCTTTACCCCGATGAACGGGTTGGGGCCGACCTTGCCCATCATGGCTCCGCACAACAGGCTGACGCCCGAGATGAAGGCCGAGGTGATCGACGGGTTGATCGTGCCGCCCGCCGCCGTGGGGCCAAGGCTGGACCAACTGACCATCACGGCCACAGCGGCCATGATCAGCACCGACATCAACTGGCCGTTGGCCAGCGCCTTCTTGCGGATGGGATCGGTGGCCGAGCGGGCCTGATGGCCCGTCAGCAGGGCGACAAAGATATTCAGCACACCCAGCCCGCCCAGAACCGTAGCCAGTTCGGTGCGCGATCCATAGCGGTCGACATTGCCCGAGAAATCGAAATGCATGGGGATGGGCGTGGTCGGCCCCTTGAGCGCGACCCATGCGGCACCGGCAAGGATCATCAGCGATACCGCAAAGGCCAGCCGGTCATACAGGCTCATCGATTTCATGTGTCATCCTCCCTCTGCGCCTGTTTTCCGGTCCCCGCGAGGTCCATCAGAAAGGCTAGGCCTTCCTCGACGGCGGAGATTTCCAGCCGATAGCGCACCGACTGGCCGTGCTTTTCCGTGCTGACCAGTTCGGCATCGCGCAGGGCATTCAGATGCCCCGTCACCGTCGGCCAGCTCATGTCAAAGGCCGCTGCAATGTCACCCGATGCCAAGGGACCGTTCCGCAGCATGGCAATGATCTGGCGGCGCACGGGATGCGACAGGGCTTTGAACAGCGTGTTCATAGCCAACACCCTAATTAGGAAAAATCCTAAGTAAAGCGAAATATCGGCGGTTGGCCGTGTGGCCCTAGCGGCCTCTATAGGGTTCGCAGGCCAACCCATCGCCATCCCGATCCAGCTCGGGGCGATACCCCGGCTCGCCGCGACGGATGTTGTAGCGGCCATTGGAATGGGCGTGGCGACAGTTGGTGTAATAGCGGTCGGGCAGGGGCTCGCTCGCGGGTTGGCCCATAAGGGCGCGGGGCAGTTGCGACAGCGGCGCGGTCCCCTTGGCAGGCCATGCGAGGGCAATCAGGAAACAGCCGCCCGCGACCAGCAGCACCAGCAACCAGAACGGCTGGGGCTTCGATCTGCGGCGGTATGGTCGACTGCGCCAGTGCATACAGCCAAGCTAACACAACCTTGGTTTGTGACAACTCGCCGTTCTTCGCCATTGCGAGCGGGTGGGTTGAGGCCTAAGAGCCTGGCCAGCAGGAGAGGGCATATCATGGATTTTTCGGGTCAGGTGGTGCTGGTTACCGGCGGCGCGCGCGGTGTCGGGGCCGAGGCTGTGCGGGCCTTTGCGCGTGAGGGCGCTCGCGTGGCGATCAACTGGCGCGGCAGTGCCGAAGCCGCCCGCGCTCTGGCCCAAGAGATCGGCGAGCGCGCCATCGATGTTCAGGCCGATGTGACCGACCGTGACGCCGTGGCCGCCATGGTCGCCCGCATCGAGCAGCATTTCGGTGCGCCGGTGACGACCGTGGTCAACAATGCGCTGGATTACAGCTTCAACGGCGATGCCCGATCCCAGATGGAAACCATCGGCTGGGACGAGTTCGCGGCCCAGTTCTCTACCGTGGTGCAGGGCGCGCTGAACGTCATTCAGGCCGTCACGCCGGGGATGAAGTCCAAGGGCTTTGGCCGGATCATCAATGTCGGCACCAATCTGGTGCAAAATCCTGTCGTTCCCTATCACGACTATACGGCAGCCAAGGCAGCGCTGATGAGCCTGACCCGCACGGCGGCAGGTGATCTGGGGCCGCACGGCATTACGGTGAATATGGTGTCCGGCGGCCTGCTGCGGACGACCGATGCCAGCGCCGCAACGCCCGATGCGGTATTCGACCTGATCGCGGGCATGACGCCGCTGCGCAGCGTCACCACCCCGCAGGAGTTTGCCGACGCCATGCTGTTCTTTGCCTCGCCATGGGCGCGGGCGGTGACGGGCCAGAACCTGGTGGTCGATGGCGGCCTGGTCCGCGACTAAATCGCTCTGTCGCCCAAGGCCATATACGGCCAAGCTAACATTCGATACTGAGGGCCGGTTCTAACCTTCGAGGCCCGCTGTGAAGTCGATTGTCGGCAGCATCATCTATGGTGCCCTGTTTATCGGGGCGATCGCGTTCGGTTTCAGCGCCCCTGGCAGGGCCTTGATCGCGCATGTCGAAAGCCTGTCCCGATGGGCACAGATCGGCTGGGCCGTCTTTGTCGGCATGGGCGGCATGGTGCTGGGCCTGATCATGATGCTGCGCGACAAACGCAGAAGCGCGGCCAAAGCCGCCGCCCAAGACGCAGATAAAGCTTAAATCGAGAAGCTGACGCCGCAGCCACAGCTGGAGGCGGCGTTGGGGTTCTTGATCACGAACTGCGCGCCGGCCAGTTCGTCGACGAAGGTGATCTCCGACCCCTTCAGGAAGGGGACCGACACCGCATCCACCAGCGCGGCCTGACCATCGCATTCGATGCGGATGTCGTCGGCCTGCGCCTCTTCGACCAGATCCAGTTGGTACTGGAAGCCAGAACAGCCACCGCCCTCGACCGCGACGCGCAGCATCAGCGGCTTGCCCTCGGCTTGGGACAGGGCCTCAAGACGGCGGGCGGCTTGGGGGGAAAGGGTGATGCCTTCGGGGGATCGGCTGGCGATAGAGAACACGGCTGTGGATATTTCTGTGGATTGGACGGTGCCTTCACGCTTCTATATGAGGCGCTGAAGGACATTTAAAAAGGTCCGGCCCGATCAAAGTTGATGAACGTGATCCAGAACGAACGCGCCCCGTACGCCGAAAAGCATGAAAACAGCCGTGGCCGCCGTATTCCCGAGCCGCCCAGCCGTACCCGCACGCCCTTTGCGCGTGACCGCGACCGGATCATCCATTCGACCTATTTCCGTCGCCTGAAGGAAAAGACGCAGGTCTTTGTCGCGCACGAAGGCGACACCTATCGCACGCGTCTGACCCATTCGCTGGAGGTGGCGCAGATCGCGCGCTCGCTGGCGCACGCCCTGAGACTGGACGACGATCTGGCCGAGACCATCGCGTTGGCCCACGATCTGGGCCACCCGCCGTTCTCCCATGCGGGCGAGGACGAGTTGGCCGCGCTGATGAAGGACTATGGCGGCTTTGACCACAACGTCCAAAGCTTCCGCGTCGTGACCGAGCTGGAGATGCGCTATCCGGCGTTTCCGGGTCTGAACCTGACGTGGGAAACGGTCGAGGGCGTGGTCAAGCACAATGGTCCGGTCCTGCACCATCTGGGCGATCCGGCTTGGGCCAAGGTGGCCGAGTACCACGAGCACGGGGCCATGAACTGGGACCTGCGTCTGGGGACCTTTGCCTCGCTGGAGGCCCAGTGCGCGGCGATTGCCGACGATATTGCCTATAACAACCACGACGTTGACGACGGCGTGCAGGCGGGCCTGTTCACGCTTGATGATCTGGCGGAAATCCCGCTGATCGGTCCGGCCATCGCGGCGGCTCGCACCCAGTGGCCGAATATCGATGACCGGATGCTGCGCCTCGAGGCGGTGCGCCGGATGATCGGGGTGATGGTGGACGATGTGCTGGCCGAGACCGAGCATCGTCTGAAGTCGCACCGCATCGAAACGGTCGAGGATGTCCGCAACGCGCCCGAAACCCTTGTGCAGTTCTCGCAAGGCATGATGGAGGAACTGGCCGTTCTGCGCCGCTTCCTGTTCGAGCGCATGTACCGCCACTATCGCGTCAACCGCACCCGCAGTCAGGCGCGCCGCGTACTGGCCCAGCTGTTCAATCTGGCCATGGCCGAGCCGGAGGTTCTGCCACCGGAATGGCAGCGCGTGGCCCTGACCGACGACCGCACCCAGCGGGCGCGGGCGGTGTGCGATTACATCGCCGGTATGACCGACCGCTATGCCATTGAAGTGCATAGAAAGCTGTTCAGCCTCGACCTTGCCCTCGATCTATGATTCGAAAGGGTGGGGGCGGGACGGTAAAGTGACTGTGGTGTCGCATCGATTCGCGGCATCACACCCGATCTAAAGGCGCGAACATGTCCTACGACGACGATAACCGAGGCTACCCCCAGCAAGGCCGTGATCCGCGTGGTCCTGGTCCGGAACGCGGTGCCTATACCCCGCCCACCGACGACGACCTGCCGTTCAGCCGCAGCGGTTACGACCCGCGCCGCGCTCCGGCATCCAAGTCGCCGCCGCTGACCCTGATCATCAGCGTTGTCGTTCTGCTGGCCATCATCATCGGCATTATCGTGGCCTACACCATGGGTGGTTCGCGCAAGGACGGCCAGATGCCGCCTGCCGTCGGCACCAGCGCCGACATGATGAAGGTGGAAGCGCCGCTCGACGCCCAGCCGGTCAATCCGGAAGACGGCATCCGCGTTTATCGCGACACCGCAGAGACGGACACCGCCACCCCGACCCTAACCGAAGGTCCGGAAGAAGTTCTGCCGCGTCCGACCCCGTCGTCGGAACCGCTGGCCACGCCGAACCCGACGCCCGCACCGGCTCCGGCACCCGCTGCTGCGCCCAAGGCGACGACGCCGGCCCCGACGCCTGCGCCCGCTCCGGCTCCGAAGGCCACGCCGGCCCCGCAACCGGCTCCGGCCCCTGCGGCGGCGACCGGTAACTCGCGCGTCCAGATCGGTGCCTTCTCCTCGCGTGAACAGGCCGAGGCCCAGTATTCGGCTGCGGCCTCGCGCCACGGTGGCCTGACGTCCGGTGCCCGTCGCCAGATCGAAGCCATCGAGCGTGACGGCAAGACCCTGTACCGCACCTCGTTCGGCGGTCTGAGCCGCGAACGCGCGACCTCGCTGTGCAACGCCATCAAGGCGTCGGGCGGCTCCTGCTTCGTCGGCTGAGGTTAGGCGTTTGACCACAGCTGCCATTTTTGGCTGTGCGGGTTACCGGTTGTCGGCAGAGGAGCGCGCCTTCTTTGCCGACGCCGACCCGTGGGGCTTCATTCTTTTCCGCCGTAACGTCGAAAGCCCCGATCAGGTGCGCGCTCTGGTGCAAGACCTGCGCGGCGCCGTGGGTCGCGATGATGCCCCTGTCCTGATCGATCAGGAAGGTGGCCGCGTCCAGCGTCTCGGCCCGCCCTTCTGGCCGAAATATCCGCCCGGTGCCGCCTATCTTCAGGCCGCGCAGGGCGATGTGTTCAAGGCCCGCGAACTGGTGCGCCTCGGGGCGCGTCTGATCGCCCAAGACCTTTATGATCTGGGGATCAATGTGGACTGCGTTCCGGTTCTGGACGTTCCGGTCCCCGGTGCCCACGACATCATCGGCGACCGCGCCTATGCCCGCGATCCGCAGACGGTGGCCCAGCTGGGCCGTGCCGCCTGCGAGGGCCTGCTGGCGGGCGGTGTCCTGCCGATCATCAAACACATCCCCGGTCATGGCCGCGCCTTTGCCGACAGCCACCACGACCTGCCCGTCGTGGAAACGCCGCTGGCCGAGCTGGACGCATGGGACTTTGTGCCCTTCCGCGCCAACTCCGACATGCCGCTGGCGATGACGGCCCACGTTGTCTTTACCGCCGTGGATGGCGATGCGCCTGCCACCACATCCAAGGCCGGTATCCGCCTGATGCGCGAGCGTCTGGGCTTCAACGGCCTGATCATGACCGACGACCTGTCGATGCAGGCCCTGTCCGGCACGCTGAAAGACCGCGCCGAAGCCTCGTTCAAGGCGGGCAATGATGTGGTCCTGCACTGCAACGGCAAGATGGACGAGATGATCGAGGTCGCCTCGGCCACCAAGACGCTGGGGGGCATCGCTGCCCGCCGCGCCGAGGTTGCGCTGCAGCGTCTGGTTCGCTCGCCCGAGCCGCTGGATATCGACGCGGCCCGCGCCCGCTTCACCGCCGCCCTTGAGGGACGGTTTGAGGCCGCACGCGGCCCCGACGTCGGCGAGGCACAGGCTCCGGCCTGACACCATAGGGGGCAGGGGACATGACAGACGCCTTCCAGCCGAACCTCGACTTCACCGCGGTCCAGCAGGCCGAGGAGAAGGAGACTTTCGTCGTCGATCTGGAAGGCTATGAAGGTCCCCTGCACGTCCTGCTGGAACTGGCCCGTGGCCAGAAGGTGGACCTGCTCAAACTGTCCATCACCCGTCTGGCCGAGCAATATCTGGCCTTCGTTCACGAGGCGCGGCGCCGCAACTTCTCGCTGGCTGCTGACTATCTGGTGATGGCGTCGTGGCTGGCCTATCTGAAGTCGCGCCTGCTGATCCCGCGCAACGAAAAAGACAAGGGCGAGGAGCCGCCCGCCGAGCAGATGGCCGCCGCCCTGGCCTTTCGCATCCAAAAGCTGGAAGCCATGCGGACCGCCGTGGCCAATCTGACCAAGCGCCCGCAACTGAACCGCGATGTCTTTATGCGGGGCGACCCCGAACAGACCGTCATCGTCCCGTCCGACCAGATCGACGCCAGCCTCTATGAGCTGATGACCGCCTATGTCACCCAGCGGGTGAAGCAGGAGCGCCGCAACTACGCCCCGACTGCCCGCGTCGAGGCCTTCCAGCTCGAAGCTGCCCGCGACTGGCTGCGCGAGATTATGCCGCGCCTGTCGGAATGGACCCCGCTGGAGCGCGTCGCCCCGCAACGCCCCGACGACCACGACGGCCCGTCACAGGCCAGCTATACCGCCTCTACATTGTCGGCCTCGCTGGAACTGGTGAAGGAAGGCGGCATGGACATCCGTCAGGAAAAGCCGTTTGACGAGATATGGCTGCGCCGCCGTGGACCGGCCCCCGCGCTGGAGTTGGAACCGTGAGCCTGAATTTCGCCCCCGACCATCTGGAAATCGAGCGCCGCGTCGAGGCCCTGCTGTTCGCCGCCGCCGCGCCGCTGTCGCATGAGGAACTGGCCCGCCGCCTGCCCGACGGGGCCGATGTGTCCGGTGCCCTGACCGCGCTTCAGGAACGCTATCAGGGCAGGGGCGTGGTGCTTGATATTGTCGCAGGGCGCTATCGATTCCGCACGGCCGACGACCTCGGCTTCCTGATGACCGAGGAACGCGAAGAGCCGCGCCGTCTGTCCAAGGCCGCGCTGGAAACCCTTGCCATCATCGCCTACCACCAGCCCTGCACCCGCGCCGAGATCGAAAGCGTGCGCGGTGTGTCCCTGTCCAAGGGCACGCTGGATGTGCTGCTGGAAATGGGATTCGTGCGCCTGCGCGGGCGTCGCCGGACGCCGGGTCGTCCCGTCACCTATGGCACGACCGACCGTTTCCTTGAGCATTTCGGCCTTGCGGGTCTTTATGATCTGCCCGGTGTTCAGGAGATGAAGGCCGCCGGATTGCTGGATCTGTCCATGCCTGTGGGCTTTGAGGTGCCCGACCCCTCGCTTGTGCGTGAGGAGGATGCCGACGAGATGCTTCCCGGCATGGATGCAGAGGCCCCTGAGTTTGCACAAGATTTCATCAATGAGGACGGCGAGTCGAACGGCTGATTGTCGCGGCTCGCCGAGTGCGAAAATAAATCGCGGAAATCCATACACTTAGGTCTTAAAGCTCTCGCCTTGACCTGAAGGCCTTGCGCCTATAGGTTCCGCGCGAAATTCAGACCCCTGCCGACACCCCGTCGGCGATGAGCGAATTGGCCCATGTCCTCTACGAAGGAATCGCGCGAAGAGGCGATGAAACGCCTCGCCGACAGCGCATCCCGCCTGGAGGCGCGGACCAGAAGTGAGGTGGTAGCAACCGCCGAAGCTCAGAAGGTCGTCGCTCAGGCTTGGCGCATTGTCGCCGAACTGGTCGGTGGCGTCTTCATCGGTCTGGGACTTGGGGTGGCTGCGGACTTCCTGTTCGACATCCGTCCCGTAGGCGTAATCGGCGGGGTCCTGGTGGGCTTCGCTTTGTCATTTTTTATGGCCCGCAATACAGCCAAACGGCTGATGGCGGAGGCCAAGGCACTCGGTGAAACCCCTGCGGGCGAGCCGATTGTCGAGGTTAACGAAGACGAGGAACGATAGGCTTCATGGCCGGTCCGATTGAACAATTTGAGGTCAAGCCGCTCGTAGAGTTCGGCACGGTCAAAGTTCCCGTTCTCGGTGAGCAACTGATCGCGATCACCAACTCGCACGTCGCCATGACCATCGCCTTTGTGCTGGTCGTTGGCTTCCTGTCGCTGGCCACCAGCAAGAATGCTGTGGTTCCGGGCCGTATGCAGGCCGCCGGTGAAACCCTGTTCGGCATGGTCGATAACCTGACCTCGTCGATCATCGGCCACGACGGCAAGAAGTATTTCCCGTTTGCCTTCACCATGTTCATGCTGGTTCTGGCGATGAACCTGCTGGGCATGCTGCTGACCTTCACCGCAACCTCGCAGCTGGCCGTCACCCTGACGCTGGGCCTGATCTCGTTCCTGACCGTCGTCGTCGTCGGCTTCGTCAAGAACGGCTTCGGCTTCTTCAAGCTGTTCTGGCCGTCGGGCGCTCCGCTGGCGCTGCGTCCGGTTGTGGGTCTGATCGAGTTCGTTTCGTTCCTGCTGCGTCCGGCCACCCTGGCCCTGCGTCTGTTCGGTAACATGCTGGGCGGCCACGTCGCCCTGAAGATCTTCGCCCAGTTCGTGGTACAACTTGGCGCTCTGGCGATCGTCACCGGCGGCGTTGCATACGCCTTCTTCGGTGTCGCCGCCCTGTCGATGGGCATGGTCGTGGCCATGACCGCTCTGGAGTTCCTGGTGGCTTTCCTCCAGGCCTTCGTTTTCACCGTTCTGACCTGCATCTACCTCAATGATGTGGTCAACCTGGGCCACGGCCACTAAGGCTATATCCCAGTCCGCTAAACCCTACCTTCCAACGCTCTCTCGATTTAGGAAACATCATCATGGAAGCAGAAGCCGCTAAGTACATCGGTGCTGGTCTGGCCACCCTCGGCATGATCGGTTCGGCCCTGGCCGTCGGCAACATCTTCGGCAACTTCCTGGCTGGCGCTCTGCGCAACCCGGCTGCTGCTGCTGCTCAAGTCGGCAACCTGTTCGTGGGCGCCGCTCTGGCAGAAGCCCTGGGCATCCTGGCCTTCGTGCTGGGCGTCCTGATGATCTTCGGCTAATTCTTTAGCCTTAAGACCAAACAGTACCCGACGGCGCGTAGGTCCGCCTACGCGCCGTTGTCCTGATCTAAAGATAGACGGACCATGGCCGCAGAACCCACTCTTGAAACTCCGAACACGGTAACCGGCGACGTTCACGCCGATACCCACGCCTCCACCGAGCACGCCTCGGGCGGGCTGCCCCAGTTCGAATTCCAGCACTGGGTCGGTCAGATCGGCTATCTGCTGATCCTGTTCGCCATCACCTATGTGCTGATCGCCAAGGTGTTCGCGCCGCGCATGCGTCGCGTCATCGACGAACGTGCCGAAACCATCGACGGTGCCATCGCCACCGCCCGTTCGGTTCAGGCCGAAGCTGAAGCCCAAGCCGAAGCTGCCCGCGCCGAGGTCGAAAAGGCCCGCGCCGACGCCCGCGCCACCGCAGCCGCTGCGAAGGCCCGCGTCACCGAAGAATTCAACGCCCGTCTGGCTGCCGACGAAGCTGTCGTCAGCGCCCGCATCGCCGAGGCCGAGGCCAAGATCGCCGCGACCCGCGACGCTGCCATGGGTAACGTCACTGCCATCGCTTCGGACGCCACCAGCGCCATGCTGGAGCGCCTGACCGGCAAGGCCCCGACCGCGGCCGAGCTGGAAGCTGCCATCAAGGGAGCTGCCTAATATGCCCGCTTTTCTGACCGCCCACTTCTGGGACATCTCGAACCCGGAATTCTGGGTCGGCGTCGGCCTGGTCATCTTCTTCGCCATCGTGATCCTCGCTGGCGTGCCGAAGCTGGTCGCTGCTGGCCTCGACGCCAAGGCTGCCAAGATCCAGGCTGATCTGGACGAAGCCGCCCGTCTGCGCGCCGAAGCCGAAGCCATGCTGGCCCAGATCCGCAAGGAAAAGGCCGAAGCCGAAGCCCAAGCCGCCGAGCTGCTCTCGACCGCCGAAGCCGAAGCCAAGCGCCTCGAAGCCGAAGCTAAGGCCCGTATCGAGGAATCGACCGCTCGCCGTCAGGAACTGGCCGAGCGCCGCATCGCCCAGGCCGAAGCCGAAGCCACCCGCGAAGTGAAGTCGGCCGCTGCCGATCTCGCCGCCAAGGCCGCCAACGAAATCCTCGCGGCCCGCATCGCCGGTGCCAAGTCGGATCCGGCTCTGGACGCAGCCATCAGCCAACTGGCTGGCAAGCTGAACTAAGATTTCAGGAACCCCTGAACGTCAAAAGGCCCCGCATCGCGGGGCCTTTTTTCGTTTCGATGGACTGTCCGGATCAGTGAGCCGGAGCCGCACCTACCGGATGGACATGCATCTTATCCTGACGCAGGAGGCGTCCGTAGGTGGAGCCCAGCACCGCGCCGAAGATGGCGTGGGTGGCCAGCATCCAGCCGATGATTTCAAGCCCGCCCGAGGGCAGCAGCTTTTGATCCGGCACGACCATAATGGCGTAACCCATCAGCAGCACCCAGGTGCCCACGGCAAAGGCAATGCCCTTAGCGGTCGGGACCTTGGTTGGCAGGCGGTCGTACAGGAAGGCAAAGGCCAGCCCGAGGACCACAACGCCCATAAAGATGTGGATAGCCCAGCCTGCCGCGACATTGCCGGGCATTCCGAACATCTTGGCGACCATCAATGGAAACGCCGGAAACATTTTAAGGACGAACATATTTACGGCCTCGACGGCCGCGACGACTACTGTTGCAGACAGTCCGGCCAACAGGCCGTTTTTTACGCGTGACGTCATCGGAATAGCGCCTCCCAACGCTAAAACTGCAAGACTACGCCTGGGAGAGGTTATGCCCTTTTTGCGTTAATGTCGAAGAACGTTGTTCACATTAACGTGCGCGGCGGCAAAACCCCTATGAACACAGGGGAGCCGTTATCCGACAGGCGGAAAGAGGGTCAGGCGGCGCGGCGCTGGGCGCGGCGGGCGGAGGAGCGGCGACGGGCCTGTCGGACCATGCAGCGGATGCGGCGGCGAAGGCGCGGCAGCGGGCGGTGGCGGCGCGAACGCACGACCAACTTCTCGACGCGCAGGGCCTGTTGCCAGAACACAGGGGCGACTTCCGGATTCTTTCGCATCAGGCGGCGGAACGGATAGACCCACTTCGGCTTGGCACGCTGGGCTTTGATGAACTGGCGCTTGGCCCAGTAGGAGTTCCGCAGGATCAGAACCAGACCCAGCGTCGTCACCGGAATACCACCCGGACCCGGCAGAGCGCCGATCAGCGCGCCCGCAATCACGATCACCACACCCAGAGACAACATGACAAGGCGACGCAGCCGACGGTTGGGGCGGCGACGCGGTGCGACGGTCGGCAGAGGCGTAAGGGCGAGAGTCACGGCTGAGGAAGTCTCGGGAGGGGTGGAGGCAGGCTGGGTCAGGGAGTGAGAATCTACTGAAGGAATGAATCGTATGCGGACTACTAGCCGATAGATTGGTGGCCGAACGATGACTGGTAAGTGAACGATCAGTATGAATAGGAGAAAAGAAAACGCCGTGTCCGGCAGGACACGGCGTTTGGTTAGTCAGCGGTTTATTTCGGGCCTTCAGGCGGCCTGATTGGAGCCTTCCGGTGCCACCCAGCGCAGCTTGGGCTGGCGGGCGGCCTTGGTTTCATCCAGACGGCGCATCGGGGCGTGGAACGGTGCGCCCTTGAAGCGGTCGACGTCACCGGCCTTGGCCGCTTGGGCCAGCAGGCGCATGGCCTCGATGAAGCGGTCCAGCTCGGCTTTCGATTCCGTCTCGGTCGGCTCGATCAGCATGGCCCCGTGGACGACCAGCGGGAAATACATGGTCATCGGGTGGAAGCCCTCGTCGATCATCGCCTTGGCGAAGTCGAGCGTGGTGATGTCCGTACCCTTGAGCCATTCATCGTCGAACAGGGCTTCGTGCATGCACGGGCCGTCCGGGAAGGCGGCGCTCATCAGGTCCGACAGGCGGGCCTTGATGTAGTTGGCGTTCAGAACGGCGTCCTCGGCGACCTGACGCAGGCCGTCAGAGCCGTGGGACATCATGTAGGAGAGGGCGCGCACATACATGCCCATCTGGCCCTGGAAGGCGCACAGACGGCCAAAGGCTTGGGCGGCCTCGTCCTCTTCACGCTCAACCAGTTTGAAGCCGTCACCGGTGTTCACGACCCAAGGCGCGGGTGCGAACGGAGCCAAGGCTTCCGACAGCACAACCGGACCTGCGCCCGGACCGCCGCCGCCGTGCGGCGTCGAGAAGGTCTTGTGCAGGTTGATGTGCATGGCATCGACGCCCAGATCGCCCGGACGCACGCGACCAACGATCGCGTTGAAGTTCGCACCGTCGCAATAGAAATAGGCCCCTGCCTCGTGGGTCAGGCGGCTGATTTCCATGATGTCGCGCTCGAACAGGCCGCAGGTGTTCGGGTTGGTGACCATGATGGCCGCCACGTCCGGACCCAGCTTGGAGGCCAGATCAGCCACATCCACGCGGCCGTCTTCGGTCTGGGCGACCTCTACAACCGTATAGCCGACGAAGGCGGCGGTGGCGGGGTTGGTGCCGTGGGCCGAGGTGGGAACCAGAACCTTGCGACGCTGCTCATGCTCGCCCTTGGCTTCGTGAGCGGCGCGGATGGCCATCAGGCCGCACAGCTCGCCGTGGGCACCCGCCTTGGGCGACAGGGCGACGGCGGGCATGCCGGTCAGGGTGGTCAGCCAGTGCGACAGGCTGTCCATCAGCTCTAGCGCGCCCTGCACCGTCGATTGCGGTTGCAGCGGGTGGATGTCCGAGAAGCCAGCCAGACGGGCCATCTTCTCGTTCAGGCGCGGGTTGTGCTTCATCGTGCACGAACCCAGCGGATAGATAGCCAGATCGATGGCGTGGTTCTTCTGGCTCAGGCGCACATAGTGGCGCATGGCTTCCGGCTCCGACAGGCCCGGCAGGCCAATCGGGTCGCGGCGGACCAGATCACCGAGGTCGGTGCCATCGGTTTTCGGCGTGGCAAGGTCCACACCCGTCTTGCCCCAGCCTTCGCCTTCGAAGATCAGCGGCTCGTCTTGCAACAAGCCACGGCCACCGGTCAGGGTAGCGGGCTTTTCAGCGACTGCGTTAGGAGTGGTCGGGCGGCCGACGTTGTTCATGGTGCTCATGTCTTGTGCCCTTCCTTACGCGACTGCGGCTTTGAGTGCGGTGGCGAGGATCTGTATGTCCGCGTCCAGCGTCGTCTCGGTGGCGGCGACCAGCAAGACGTCGTCCATGCCCGCTTTCGGTGCGAGGCGGCTGTAGGGCACGCCAGCGAGGATGCCTTGTGCGGCCAACGTCTCGACGACCTCGGCGGCGTTTTTCGGCAGTTTGACGGCGAACTCGTTGAAGAAGCGCGGGGTCAGGACCTCGACGCCATCAATGGCGGCCAGAGCGTCACGGGTGGCCAGTGCCTTCTCGTGGTTCAGCAGGGCCAGCTGGCGCAGGCCCGTCTCGCCCAGCAGGCTCATGTGGATGGTGAAGGCGAGGGTGCAGAGACCCGAGTTGGTGCAGATGTTCGACGTCGCCTTGTCGCGGCGGATGTGCTGCTCGCGGGTCGAGAGCGTCAGCACGAAGCCACGACGGCCCTCGGCATCGACGGTCTCGCCGCAATAGCGGCCCGGGGTCTGGCGCAGCAGCTTTTCGCGGGTGGCGAACAGGCCGATGTACGGACCGCCATAGTTCAGGGCGTTACCGATCGACTGGCCTTCGCCAGCGACGATGTCCGCGCCCATTTCGCCCGGCGACTTCAGCAGGCCCATCGACACAGCTTCGGTCACGACGACGATAAGCAGGGCACCGTTGGCCTGTGCGGCCTCGGCGATCTTTGTGACGTCGGTGGCGGTGCCGAACACGTTCGGGGTCTGGACGACGACGCAGGCGGTGTCAGGGCCGATCTGGGCGATGACGTCGGCCTCGGCATCGACTGCCGGAGCCAGAACCTGCGTTTCGACGCCCATGGCGTGAACCACGGTCTCGGTAGCCTTGACATAGTGCGGGTGAACACCGCCCGAGATGACAGCCTTGTTGCGGCGGGTCACGCGGGTGGCCATCAGCACGCCCTCGGCCATGGCGGTCGAGCCGTCATACAGCGAAGCGTTGGCGACCGGCATACCCGTCAGGTTCGCGACCTGCGTCTGGAACTCGTACAGGTATTGCAGGGTCCCTTGCGCGATTTCCGGCTGGTAGGGCGTGTAGGAGGTCAGGAACTCCGAACGCTGGATGATGTGGTCAACGGTCGCCGGAACGTGGTGCTTGTAAGCGCCCGCACCGCAGAAGAACGGAACCGAACCGGCGGTCGTGTTCTTGGCCGCCATGGCCGACAGGGCGCGCTCGACTTCCAGTTCGCCCGCCACGCGCGGCAGGTCCACTGGGCCGCTCAGGCGTGCGGCTTCCGGCACGTCCACGAAAAGGTCATCGATCGACTTGGCCCCGATCGCGGCCAGCATGGCCTCGCGATCATCGGCTGTCAGAGGGAGGTAACGCATGGTTGGATCTAACCGTTAATTGTGACGAAGGGAGCCAAGTTGGCTCCCTTCGAAATTTCAACGCCGTACGATTCAGGGATGCCCGCCAAAGCAGCGATCTCTTTGGTGTTACGGCCTTTTAAGAACTCGGAATACGCAATGCCAAAGAGGTGAACGAACACCACACGTTTGCCGTGGGGTGCGCGCTCGACTGCATCTTTCAAGGCCGAAGCCAGCTGTTCCGAGGTCATGATTTTACAGGGTCGCGAGGAAGGCGTCGTAAGCCGCCTTGTCCATCAAGCCGTCCAGTTCCGAGGCGTCCGAAACCTTGATCTTTGCGAACCAGCCTTCGCCTTCCGGCGAGGCGTTCACGGTTTCCGGCGCATCGGCGAGTGCACCGTTGGCTTCGACCACCTCGCCCGAAACGGGGGCGTAGACGTCGGACGCGGCCTTGACCGATTCAACCACGGCGAAGCTGTCGCCCTTGGTCACGGTCTTGCCGACTTCCGGCGTTTCGACGAAGACGACGTCGCCGAGGGCTTCAGCCGCGTGGGCCGAAATGCCGACGGTGGCGATGTCGCCGTCCAGCGAGACCCATTCGTGATCCTTGGTGAATTTCATGGCTGATCCCTCTCAAGCCTTGGGTTTGCGGTAGTAACGGGTCGGTACGAACGGGCTGGCGACGACCTCGGCCGCGGCGGGTTTGCCGCGGACGATGACCTTCAGCTCGGTACCGATGTCGGTGTAGGCCGGCGGCACGAAGCCGATGGCGATCTTGTTGCCGGTCGAGGGCGAGGGGCCACCCGAGGTGACCACGCCGATGACGTTTCCGTCCTTGTCGGCGATCTCTGCACCCTCGCGGGCCGGTGCGCCTTCCTTGACGATCAGGTTCACGCGTTTGCGGGCGGGACCTTCGGCAAGTTCCTTCAGGATACGCTCGGCACCCGGGAAGTCGGCGGCTTCCTTGCGCGACTTGGAAAGCGCGAAGGTCAGGTCGGCTTCGACCGGAGAAACGGTGGCATCGAGGTCATGGCCGTGCAGCGGCAGGCCCGCTTCGAGGCGCAAGGAGTCGCGCGCGCCCAGACCGATCGGCTTCACGCGCTCGTCTTGCAGCAGCAGGTTCCAGATGCGCTCGGCTTCCGATGCGGGGACCGAGATTTCAAAGCCGTCCTCGCCCGTATAGCCCGAGCGGGAGATGAAGCAGTTCACGCCAAAGACGTTAAGCCAAGTGATGTCCATGAAGGACAGCTCGGCCAGAGCCGGTTCATGCTGGACCATAACGTCGATGGCTTCAGGGCCCTGGATGGCCAGAAGGGCGCGGTCGTCGAGGATTTCCAGCTTGGCATCGCCCTGAAGGTTCGCGCGCAGGTGGGCGAAGTCGGCGTCCTTGTTGCCGGCGTTGACCACGACATAGAGACCATTGTGGTCGGGCTTGCCCGCCATCAGGTCGTCCATGATGCCGCCGTCGTCGTTCAGCAGCAGGGAGTATTTCTGTTTGTGATCCTTGAGGATCTTGTAGTCGCCGGGGACGAAGCGCTCGAACTGTTCGATGGCGTCCTTGCCGGTGATCTTGGCCTGACCCATGTGGGAGACGTCGAATAGACCGGCGTGCTCGCGGGTCCATTTGTGCTCGGCCAGCACGCCTTCGTACTGGACCGGCATGTCATAGCCGCCAAAGCCGACCATGCGCGCACCGAGCGCACGGTGAGCCGCGTTCAGCGGGGTGGTTTTCAGGACTTCATCGCTCATGGGCGCACTCCGGAGTCGCGTTCTCACGGCAAAGGCTTGCCGTACGCGCCCCCGCTGTCCCTGATGCCTGAGAGATTCCGATCGTCCCACGGTGAGGGGGACAGGACGACCTTGCTCCTTCGGCGCGCGTCGGGGCATGCCCCTTGGCGACTTTCCAGCGTTTAGTGGCCCGCGCGGTCCTTTTGCCTGAGCGTTTCCGGGGCGGTTGCGCCTTCGGCTCCGGTTAGGATGGCCCCATCCCTCCCGATCTCTCCCGCATGAGCTAACGGACCTAAGCCATCGACTCCTGTTCTAAGTCAAGCGTTCGCGGACTTGTCGTATCGGTAAAGGGGCGTCATTTAGGGCACCTATCCCCAACAGCGACCAGATTTGGATTGAGTCCGCTATGACTGACGCCCGTACCGATCTTGCCACCTTCCTTGGCAACAGTGCCCTGACCGAGGGGCTGGCCGAGCTGCTGCTCAAGATCGCGGCGTCGTGCGTGGATATCCGCAAGGTCGTGTCGGGCGGCGCTCTGGCCGGCGCGCTGGGTGCATCGGGCGCGGTCAATGTTCAGGACGAAGAGCAGAAGAAGCTGGACGTCATCTCCAACGACATCCTGACCGATGCCCTGCTGGCCTCGCCGCTGGTGGCCGGTGTGGCGTCCGAGGAAATGGACAACAGCCAGCCCGCCAAACATTCGGGCGGTAAATTCCTTGTGCTGTTCGACCCGCTGGACGGCTCCAGCAACATCGACATCAACGCCCCTGTCGGCACCATCTTCTCGGTTCTGGCCGCGCCGGAAGGCGAGATCACCGACGCCGCCTTCATGCAGGATGGCCGCAAACAGCTGGCCGCAGGCTATGTGCTATACGGCGGCCAGACCATGCTGGTGCTGACGACGGGCAAGGGCGTTGCGGGCTTTACCCTGTCGCTGGACGGCCAGTGGCTGCTGACCCATCCCGAGATCAAGATCACGCCCGACACCAAAGAGTTCGCCATCAACATGTCGAACCAGCGCCACTGGGCCGAGGGTGTTCAGAAATACGTCGAGGGCTGCCTTCAGGGCGCCGAGGGCGGTCGCGGCAAGAATTTCAACATGCGTTGGGTCGCCGCCATGGTGGCGGACGTTCACCGCATCATGATGCGCGGCGGCGTCTTCCTCTATCCGTGGGACAAGCGCGAGCCGAACAAGCCGGGCAAGCTGCGCCTGATGTACGAAGGCAATCCGATGAGCTTCCTCGTCGAACAGGCGGGCGGCAAATCCACCACCGACGGCCGCAACGCCATCCTCGACGTCACCCCGACCCAGCTGCACCAGCGCGTGCCGGTGATCCTCGGTTCCGCCAACGAAATCGACATCATCGCCGACACCTGCGGAGTGTAATCCGATGACCATCCCTGCCTTCGACGTGACCGACCGCGACGCCCTGATCGTGGTCGATCCGCAGAATGACTTCTGCGAGGGCGGGGCCTTGGCGGTTGATGGCGGGGCGTCGATCATGCCGCTGATCAATGACATCGCGGCGCGGTTCAAGACCGTGGTGGTGTCGCAGGACTGGCATGCGCCGGACCAGATCAGCTTTGCCTCCAACCACGAAGGCGCGGCTCCGTTCACCCAGATCGAGGTGGAATACGGCCCGCAGATGCTGTGGCCCGACCACTGCGTTCAGGGATCGCAGGGTGCGGACTTCCACCCCGATGTGGCCCCTGCCGTGCAGCGTGCGGCGGCCATCATCCGCAAGGGGGCCAACCCTGCGGTGGACAGCTATTCGGCCTTCTTCGAGAACGACCACACGACCTCGACGGGTCTGTCGGGCCTGTTGCGCGGCTTGGGGGTGGAGCGCGTGTTCGTGTGCGGCCTGGCCTATGACTATTGCGTGCGCTTTACCGCCGAGGATGCCGTGCGCGAAGGCTTTGAGGCCGTGGTGATCGAACAGGCCACTCGCGCCATCGCCGAGGACACGGCACAGGCCGCCCGCGACAGCTTCGCGGCCCTGGGCGTAACGCGGCTTTAAGGCATTCCTCACTCCCAGAAGTCGTGTTCCTCGGGGATGCGGTTGAAGGCGATCTTGGCCCCCATGTATTGAGGCAGGTCGTTTGCGGGGCCGATGCTGACGGTGTCCTTGCCGAAACGTTTGTTCAGGGCATCCATTGCCTTGGACAGCTTCAGCGAGCGGGCATTGCCGTTCTGATCAGGGGCCTGACCGAACAGGTCGGGCGCGTGGGCACCGCGCGGGGTCAGCTCTTGGATATGGACACCCACCGTGTGCGGGCGGTGGCGACGCAGGGCAGGGGCGGCCTGTGCCCACAGTCCATCCAGCGCCGCCAGCAGGGCAAAGGTATCCTGTGTCGGTGGGACCTGACATTGATAGGACAGCTTCTGTCCGCGCTTGCTGACACTGCGGTCGGTGGTTTCCAGCTCGATGCTGAGGCCCAGAACAGAACCCGTCACATCCATCCGGCGCAGGCGCGAGCCGCATTTGACCAACAGACGGCGGGCCACGGCGCGTGACTTGTCCGGCGTGCGCATTGCCATTTGCAGGACGTGGCTGTGGCCGATGCTGGCGGTCGGCTGTTCGGCGGGCGGTTCCACATGAAGGCCGTGCAGACCGCGCCAGACGCGCTCGCCCTCAACACTGCCCCACAGGTGCCGCGCCTCCTTGGCCCCCATGGTCCATAGCTGGGCGGTGGTGTGGATGCCCGCCTGCGCCAGACGCCCCTCCATCCGCTTGCCAATCCCAGGAAAGGCCGAGATCGGCAGGTGCTCGATGGCCTGTGGCAGTTCATGCTGGCGCAGCACGGTCAGGCCGTCCGGCTTCTTCATGCCGCACGCGGTCTTGGCCAGAAACCGGCTGGGGGCCAGCCCGACCGAGGAGCGCAGGCATTCCCCGATATTGTCCTTGATCCCCTGCTGGATGCGGCGGGCCAGCGCCACGGCATTGGCCTCGATCCGCTCAGGCCCCATCAGTTCGCACGAGCATTCGTCGATGGAGCCGATCTTGTAGATCGGGATGTGCCGCTCGATCTCGGCCATGATCTGTTTGTGCAGCTTCACATAGACGTCGGGCCGCGCCTCGGCGATCACCACATCGGGGCACAGGCGACGCGCCTCGCGCACGCTGGTGCCGGTGCGGATGCCATAGGGGCGGCTCTCATAACTGGCGGCGATGGCCCCCGAAAACTCGCTGGGGGCAGGGCGCACGATCACGGGCCTGCCGCGCCATTCAGGGTTCATCTGCTGTTCGGCGCTGGCGAAAAAGGCGTTCAGGTCGATGAACAGCCAGCGCAGTTGCGCGGGATCTGACTCGGGTTCTGACGGCTTCACCATCATGTGAACATATCAGGAACATCTTGCGGTGTGGAGTCCCGTAAACCGCCCGACCTTTGGTGGCCATGTGGACAGTTCTGAGGATAAGTCTGTGGGTTAATCTGGGGACAATCGGCCCGCCACCCTGTCAGTTTCGATAGCTGTCTAAGCCCCGCCGCACGGGGCAGCTTGGGGACGGCCAATCAATGAGGGACCGATGCGGACAGTGGCGGCGGTGACACCGGCCCTAGGGGAAGATTTCATTCACCGCGAGGTCGAACTGGATGCCTTGCGGCCGGACGAGGTTCTGGTGCGTATCCGCGCCGTTGGCATCTGTCACACCGACATCGCCCACCGCGACGGGGCGGCGCATTTCGACCTGCCCGCCGTACTGGGCCACGAGGGCGCAGGGGTGATCGAGGCGGTGGGTGACGCGGTGTCCGATCTGGCTGTTGGGGATGCGGTGGTGCTCAGCTATTTCGCCTGTCGCACCTGTACCAGTTGTCGCGAACACCGCCCCGCCTATTGCCGCCAGAGCTTTGCCGGAAACTTTGCCGGAGCCCGCCCCGATGGCAGCCGCACCCTAAGGCTGGACGGCAAGGAGATCGCCAGCGCCTTCTTTGGCCAGTCGTCCTTTGCCCATCACGCCATCGTCGCGGCCAAGGGGGCCGTGCGGGTTGGGCATGACCTGCCTCTGTCAACGCTCGCGCCGCTGGGGTGCGGGATACAGACAGGGGCGGGGGCGGTGATGAACACGCTGGACCTGAAGGCGGGGCAATCACTGGCCGTCTTCGGCGCGGGGGCTGTGGGGCTGAGCGCCGTCATGGCCGCCAAGGCCGCAAGCGCGGGCCAAATCATAGCGATCGACCTTTCGGATGAGCGGCTGGAACTGGCCCGCGCACTGGGGGCCGACGCCACCTATCGCGCCGATCAGGCCGATCTGGTCCGCGCCATTCGCAAGGCGAGCGGCGGCGGCGTGGATGCGGCGGTGGAATGTGTCGGTTCGTCCGATGTGCTGCAGTCGGCCTTTGACGTGCTGGGCGCGGGCGGAACAGCGGTGATGCTGGGCCTGCCGCCGCGCGAGGCTAAGGTGGCGGTGGATATGGGCAGCCTGCTGGGCGGGCGGCGACTGGTCGGCTCCATCGAGGGCGATGCCGATCCGCAGGTCTTTATCCCGCGCCTGATCGATCTTCACCGTCGCGGGCTTTTCCCGTTCGAGCGCCTGCTGCGCTTCTATCCGTTCGAGGCCATCAATGAGGCCGTCGCGGATATGGAGGCGGGCCGCACCGTCAAACCCGTCCTTCTGATGCCGGAGACAACGCCATGACCGATTTCCACGCCGCCTTGGCCAAGGGCAAGGTTTCAACCGAGGACGCTCTGGCGATCTTTGATGCGCTGGCGCCGACCACGCCGGATTTCATGCGCGGATACTGGGAAGGATCGCCCTTTCCGACCGACCACCCGCTGGATGGCGCGCTGGAGGCCACAGGCTGGAAGGGCAAGCGGTTCGACAGCGAGGATGAGGTCTATCCGCTGATCTTCGACGACGGGCAGGGCGGCACCTTCATCGTCCAACCTGGCAAGTTCATGGGCAAACCTGCACAGGGCAAGGCGTTCGAGCGCCGCGCGGAACTGGAGACCGACGCCCCAGCCGCCCGCTTGCGGATGGTCCAGCATCGTGGCGTCGTCACAACCGCCATGGTCTATGACGACCTGCCTATCATCGACCTGTTCAAAAAGGTGGATGTCAAAACCGTGCTCGGCGTCATGGACATGCGCGGTTTGCCGCTGCCCTACTTTTTTGTGCTGCGTCGTTAATGAGTTTTATGGCATGCAAAATGATGTTGAAATTTTCTTCATCCTGAATGACTGGTGTATTGTTCAATGTCATGTATCTGTAATTATGCTTTAAGTAACTTGTATTAATTTCTGCCAAAAAGTTATATAATGATTCAAAATGTTCTAAATCTGATGTTTTATTGATGTATTGACTTAATCCATGTAATTTAGATATTGAGAGCAATTCGAGTAAATTGTGTCTTATA
>NZ_CAMZFB010000009.1 GCF_947305955.1 uncultured Brevundimonas sp. | reverse complement strand
CACCCGTCCAGGGGCCTATCTGGCCGCGTCATTCGGTGCTCCGGTGAAGGATTTCTTCGTCCGCTTCGGCAAGCTGGCAGGACCGATCCTCGCGCTCATCTGCCTCTACCGCCTGTCGGATTTCGTCCTGAACATCATGAACCCCTTCTATCTGGATCTGGGGTTCAGCCTGCTGGAGATCGGCGAGGTCCGTAAGATCTTCGGCGTGGTCGCCATGTCCCTCGGCGTGTTTCTGGGCGGGGCCATGGTGGCGCGTTTCGGACTGGTGCGGACGATGGTCATAGGCGCCTTCATGAGCCCGGTGTCCAATCTGGTCTTTGCGTGGCTGGCGACCCAAGGCCATGACCTTCGCGCCCTGTTCATCGCCATCGGCATCGACAATGTCGCCACCGGCATCGCGGGCACGGCCCTGATCGCCTACATGTCCAGCCTGACGTCCGTGGGCTTTACCGCCACCCAATACGCCCTGTTCAGCTCGCTCTATGCCCTGCCGGGCAAGCTGGTGGCATCGCAATCGGGCAAGATTGTCGAGGCCTCGGCCCGCGTCGCCGACACTGGCGGCTTTACCGCGCCGCTGAAAGGCTTCTTCGCCAACCTGCCCCACGGTTCGCTGGTCGAGGGGGCCGCCAAGAGCGGTGTCTCGGTTCCTGGTCTGGGTGCGGGCTATATGACCTTCTTCTTCTATTCGACGGCGATCGGCCTATTTGCCATCGCGTTGGCCTTCTATGTCGCGCCACGTCATCTCGCGCTTAAGAAGGCCCAAGAGGAAGCCGAATAATAAAAGGGCGGTGCCATCGGCACCGCCCTTTCTCTTTGTCATCAGACCTGATCGGGATCAGGCTTTGTCGTCTGCACCATAGGCGGCGAAGGTGGCCGCATTGATGATCTCGCTGACCGAGGCACCCAGCGGCACGATCTGCACCGACTTCTCCAGACCAACCAGCAGCGGGCCAATCACGGTCGCGCCGCCCAGCGACTGGACGAGGCGGGTCGAGATGGCCGCCGAGTGGATGGCCGGCATGACCAGCACATTGGCATCGCCCGTCAGGCGCATGAACGGATAGTTGGCGCGGGCATCAGGGTTGAGCGCCAGTTCCGGCGGCATTTCGCCTTCGTATTCGAAGTCCACATCCATACCGTCGAGGATGCGGATGGCCTCGCGGACCTTCTCGCCACGGTCACCGGGCGGGTCACCGAAGGTCGAGTACGACAGGAAGGCGACGCGCGGGGTGCGGCCCAGTTTGCGCACGGTCGCCGCCGCCTTGACCGCGATCTCGGCCAGTTCCTCGGCAGTCGGCAGTTCGTGGATCGAGGTATCGGCCACAAACAGGGTGCGGCCCTTGGCCAGAACGATCGACAGGCCGATCATGCGGTCGGTCACGTCCAGAACGCGACGGACCTCCTTCAGGGCCATGTTGAAATTACGGGTCACGCCGGTGACCATGCAGTCCGCCTCGCCACGGGCCACCATGGCGGCACCGAAATAGTTGCGGTCCTGATTGATCATGCGCTGCACGTCACGGCGCAGATAGCCACGGCGTTGCAGACGAGCGTACAGCCAGTCGACGTATTCGGCATTACGCTCGGACACGCGCGCATTCATGATCTTGATGCCCAGGTCGTCGAAGTTGAACCCGGCCTCGGCGGCGTTCTGACGGATCAGCTCCTCGCGGCCGACCAGGATCGGCTCGCCCAGTTCGGCTTGCTTGAAGGCCCAGGCGGCGCGGATGACCGACGGCTCTTCACCCTCGGCAAAGACCACGCGCTGGGTCGGACCCATGCGGACCGCCGACGAGATCTTCTGCATCAGGGCCGCCGACGGATCGACGCGCGAACGCAGCGAGGTGCGATAGGCGTCCATGTCCGCGATCAGGGTACGGGCCACGCCGGAATCCATGGCCGCTTGGGCGATGAAGGGCGGGATGTACCAGACCAGACGCGGATCGAACGGTGACGGAATGATGTATTCGGCACCGAATTTAAGCTTGCGACCACGATAGGCCGCAGCCACTTCATCCGGCACGTCCTCGCGGGCGAGTGCAGCCAGAGCCTCGGCGCAGGCGACCTTCATCTCGTGGTTGATGCGGCGGGCGCGCACGTCCAGCGCACCACGGAACAGGTACGGGAAGGCCAGCACATTGTTGACCTGGTTCGGATAGTCGGAACGGCCCGTGGCGATGATGGCGTCGTTACGGACTTCCTTCACCTCTTCCGGGGTGATTTCCGGATCGGGGTTGGCCATGGCGAAGATGATCGGGCGCGGTCCCATGGACGCCACCATCTCCTTGCTGATGGCACCCTTGGCCGACAGACCGATCACCACATCGGCGCCGACCATGGCCTCGGCCAGGGTGCGGTGAGGGGTTTCGGTCGCGTGGGCGGCCTTCCACTGGTCCATGCCAGTCGGACGGCCCTTGTAGACGACGCCTTCGCGGTCACAGATCACGGTGTTTTCGGCTTTAACGCCAGCAGCCTTCATCAGGGCGATGGTCGACAGACCGGCCGCGCCCGCGCCCGACAGGACCACCTTCAGGTCTTCCAGCTTCTTGCCAGCGATGTGGGCGGCGTTGATCAGGCCGGCAGTAGCGATGATGGCCGTGCCGTGTTGGTCGTCGTGAAAGACCGGAATGTCGAGCAGGTCCTGCAGCTGTGCCTCGATCTCGAAACATTCCGGAGACTTGATGTCCTCGAGGTTGATGCCACCCCAGGTGTCACCGATGTTCTTCACCACGGTAATGAACTCGTCCGGATCGGTCGTCTTCACTTCCACGTCGAAGCTGTCGACGTCGGCAAAGCGTTTGAACAGGACCGACTTGCCCTCCATCACCGGCTTGGACGCCATGTGACCGAGGTTGCCCAGACCCAGAATGGCCGTGCCGTTCGAGATCACGGCAACCAGATTGCCCTTGGAAGTATAGTCGTAAGCCTTGTCGGCATCTTCGGCGATAGCCCGGACCGGAACAGCCACACCCGGAGAATAGGCCAGCGACAGATCGCGCTGGGTCGCCATCGGCTTGGTCGGAGCCATCGAAATCTTGCCGGGCGTCGGTACCCGGTGGAAATCCAGGGCATCTTCGTCGGTGAAGGTCTGTTTATCAGTCAAATCAGGCATCTACTTCTCAAACCAAGGGCGGCTATCGCGCAACGTTCCTAGAGCGCCGTTTGCGATGAAACAACAAGCGCCGCAGTCAAACTCCATTACAGCACGGAATTCAGGGTTCCGGTCCTCTCAATTTCGACGGGACCGGTCATAAAGACGTGGTTGGACTGTGCATCCCATTCCACAACCAGTTCACCCCCGTCGAGGATCATGGTCGCCGAGCGGTCAATCAGGCCGCGACGGTGCGCCGCCACCATGGCCGCGCAAGCCCCTGTACCACAGGCCAGGGTCAGGCCCGCGCCACGCTCCCATACACGCAGGCGGATGGTGCTGCGGTCCAGAACATGGGCAAACCCGACATTGATACCTTCGGGGAACAGGGGATGATGCTCCACCAGCGATCCGGTCCCGCGCACGAAAACGTCGTCCTGACGGTCGGTGAAGAAGACGACATGCGGATTGCCCATGGAAACGGCACCGGGGGTATGAACCACCGGATCATCGATCGGACCGACCTGAAGCTCGATCCCGCGCGTGTCCATTTCCTCCGCCAGCGGAATCTGCTGCCATTCAAGACGCGGCTCGCCCATGTCCACCCGCACGCGCAGGTCGCCTGCGCGGCTGGCCCGGGCAAGGCCGCCGAGGGTGTCGATGGACACTTCTGCGGTCTCGAACTCCTCCATCATCAGCCAGCCGACACAGCGAAGGGCGTTGCCGCAGGTCTCGACCATGGAGCCATCAGCATTCCAGACCCTCATGAAGCCGTCCGCCCCGCTGGCCCGCTCGACGGAAATCAACTGGTCGAAGCCGCCCAGCCCCGCTTCCGGCGAAGCCAGTCGGCGCACTTCGTCTTCCGATGGACGGAACGGATGATCGAAGGCATCGACCACGATGAAGGCGTTTCCTGCCCCGTTCATGCGGACATAGTCCCACGTCGCTTCTGCCGACCCGAAATTGCCGTTCATGTCTGGGAATTCCCCTCAACTCATGTATCGCTGGCACGATGACGACCAGCGGCGATCCCGTACACCACTCCCCCAAGGCGACGGACGGCCTGAGATTGAGGGCGCGTTTGCGCTATCTCTACCACGGCACCCAGCCCAATGCGGTGAAATTCCGCCTGATGGTGATCGTGGTCGATCTGGCCATCATCGGCTTCTTTATTGCCGCCCCCATCCTGAAGCAGGCGGGATGGGCCTTTTATCTGGTGGATGCCTTCATCGCCCTGATCCTCGGACTGGATCTGGCGGCGCGGGCCTATGCCTATTCGGACATCAGGGACTGGCTGAGAAAGCCCATCGTCTGGGTGGACCTGATGGTTCTGGCCACCCTCCTGTTTCCGGCGTGGTTGGCGAATTTCGGCTTCCTGCGGCTGTTGCGGTTCTGGAGCCTTTTGAACAGCGACCTGTTCTGGCGGACGATAGGGCGCAAGTTCGATGACACCCGCGTCGAAGAAGTCACCCGCGCCGCCGCCGCTCTGGTGACCTTTATCTTCGTTACCACCGGCTTTGTTTATGCCTATTTCCGCGGCAAGGCCGAGGGCATCAACGGCTATCTGGATGCCCTGTATTTTACCGTGGCGACGCTTTCGACCACCGGCTTTGGCGACATCACCCTGCCCGGCAATTGGGGTCGGGTCATCTCCATCGTCATCATGCTGGTGGGCATTACCCTGTTCATCCGTCTGGCCCAGACCCTGATCCGTCCGGGCAAGGTGCGCTTCCCCTGCCCCCGCTGCGGCCTGCAGAAACACGACCCCGATGCGGTGCATTGCAAGGCCTGCGGCCTGTTGCTGAATATTCCGGATGAAGGCAGCTGATCTGGCGTATATTCTTCGGAATTGACGGTGTGCCGATTTGTTGCCTTGTCGGGGCAAAAACTGGCCGTCAATGTGACCGGCCTTGTACCCGCGCCCCATCTATCGCGCCCTAGGGAGAAGCCGATGTCCCCCAAAAAATCCCGCCTGACCGCATGGCGTAGTGCCGCAGCCACCGCCGCCCTTCTGATGGGCGCGTCCCTGCCTGCCGCCGCGCTGGCCCAGACAACGACCGCCCCCGCTGCCTCCCCTGCCCCCAGATTTGCCATGACCGATGCCACTGATCCCTACATCTGGCTAGAGGACATCGAGAGCGAGCGCGTCAACGCATGGGTGGCCGAGCACAACGCCAAGTCGCTGGGCACGCTTCAGGCCGATCCCGTCTATGAGCCCCTGCACGCACAGGCGCTGGAACTGCTGCAATCGCGCGACCGTATCCCTTCGGCGAGCCTGACGCGCGGCGGCAAAATCGACAATTTCTGGCAGGACGCCGAGCACGTCCGTGGCGTGTGGCGCCAGACCACCCTGGACTCCTATCTGACCGACAATCCCCGGTGGGAGACGGTTCTGGACTTTGACGCCCTCGCCTCGGCCGAAGGTGCGAACTGGGTCTATAAAGGCTCCAACTGCCTCGCCCCTGACGAACGCTATTGCCTGATCTCCCTGTCGGACGGCGGCAAGGACGCCACCACCGTGCGCGAGTTCGACACCGTCGAGCGCCGCTTCGTCGAGGGCGGCTTCCGCTTCGATGAATCCAAGAGCAACTTCTCGTGGGTCGACCGCGACACCCTGCTGATCTCGGATGCCTTTACCGAAGCCAACAGCACCACCTCGGGCTATCCGCGCATCATCCGCCTGCTCAAGCGCGGGCAGAGCATCGAGCAGGCCTCCGTCGTCTATGAGGGCGGCGTTGACGACATGTCGATCAGCGCATGGGTCCTGCGCGACGTGGATGGCGTCGCCCATGGCCAGTTCATCACCCGCGCCATCGACTTCTACAGCCGCGAGACCTTTGAGCTGACGCAGGACGGCACTGTCGTCCCCGTGCCCCTGCCGGCCAAGGGTGGCATCACCGCCATCGTCGGCGGCAAGCTGGTCATCACCACCGACGAGCCGTGGACCGCGCCGTCGGGTCAGACCTTCGAGACGGGCGAGGTCTTCGCCTATGACCTCGAGGCTTGGAAGAAGGACAAAGCCGTTCAGGCCCAGACCATTATCCGTCCGGGCGAGCGCGAAGCGATTGAAGGTATCTCGGCCACCCGCAACAAGCTGGTGATCGCGCTTTATGAAAACGTGCGCGGCTCGGTCTATGTCTATGATCCGGCTGACTGGTCGCGCCAGCGGCTGGACCTGCCGGAAAATGTCACGGTCGGCATCGGCTCGACCTCGACCGAGAACGACCTGCTGTTCACCTCGGTCAGCGGCTATCTGACGCCTTCGACCGTCTATCTGGCCGATGCGGCCACGGGCGCGGTTCAGGTCGCCAAGTCCCTGCCGCCCAAGTTTGATGCCAGCGGCAAGATCGTCGAACAGCACGAGGCCGTCAGCAAGGACGGCACCCGCATCCCCTATTTCGTCGTTCGCGCCGAAAACGCGCCGATGGACGGCTCCAACCCGACCATCCTGTACGGTTATGGCGGCTTCCAGTCGTCACTGCTGCCGTCCTATTCGGCGACCATCGGCAAGCTGTGGCTGGAGCGCGGCGGCGTCTATGTCATCGCCAATACCCGTGGCGGCGGCGAGTTCGGCCCGCGCTGGCACCAGGCCGCGCTTCAGGAAAACCGCCAGCGCGCCCACGAGGATTTCCAGGCCGTTGCCGAGGACCTGATCGCGCGCGGCATCACCAGCCAGCCGCACCTGGGCATCATGGGTGGCTCGCAGGGCGGGCTGTTCATGGGGGCCATGCTGACCCAGCGTCCGGACCTAATCAACGCAGCCGTCATTCAGGTGCCGCTGTTCGACATGCTGCGCTTCCACAAACTGCTGGCGGGCGCATCGTGGCGGGGCGAGTACGGCGATCCGGACATTCCCGAGCAACGCGCATGGATCGCAGAATATTCGCCTTATCAAAAGCTTGCGGCGGATGCTCCGTATCCGGAAGTCTTCATCCATACCTCGACCAAGGATGACCGCGTCCACCCGGGCCACGCCCGCAAGGCCGCCGCACGACTTGAGGAACTGGGCCACGAGGTCCTGTTCTACGAGAACACCGACGGCGGTCACGCTGCGGGTGCCAACCTGCGCGAAACCGCCCGCCGCCTCGCGCTGGAATATACCTATCTGACCCGTCGCCTGATGCGCGACAACCAAGCGGACTAAGCTTTCGATGATGAGAAAACTTCTCCTGACTGCCGCCCTGCCCGCCCTCCTTCTGGGGGCATGCGCTACGGACACCACCGGTGCTGCCAGGCAGTCGACCGTTAGTGCCGCGACCCTGCCGCCCCACTTCCCGCGCGACCTGTCACCTGCGGGCGTGGCCGCCGCCGATGACAATCTGGCGCTGGAACAGGTGCAGGGTGCCGAGGCCATGGCCTTTGTCGCCCAGTCGAACGAAAAGGCGCTGGCGGCCCTGACGTCGGACCCGCGCTATGAGACCTTCCGCCAGCAGGCCGAGGCCATCCTGACCTCGACGGACCGCATCCCCTCCCCACGCTTCCTCGGCGACCAGCTGTCCAACTTCTGGCAAGACGCCGCCAACCCCAAGGGTGTGTGGCGCCGGACCACGGTCGAGAGCTATGCCACCCAGACCCCGCAGTGGGAGACCCTGCTGGACCTCGACGCCCTCGCCCGCGCGGAAGGCCGTGACTGGGTGTTCAAGGGTGTGGACTGCCTTGCCCCTGACGAGACCCGCTGCCTGATCTCGCTGTCCGATGGCGGCAAGGACGCCGTGACCGTGCGCGAGTTCGACGTCACCACAAAGACCTTCGTGAACGGCGGCTTCGTCATTCCTGAAGGCAAGCACCGCATCGAATGGCTGGACCGCGATACCCTTCTGGTCGCCACCGACTTTGGCGCGGGGACCCTGACTGAAAGCGGCTATCCCTATATCGTCAAGGCGGTAAAGCGTGGCCATCCCATTGATCATGCTCAGGAAGTCTATCGCGGCGAGCAGGCCGACGGTGGCTATGGTGTCTCGCCCATGGTCATGCGCAAGGTCGACGGCTCGGTCGAGGCCGTGCTGTTCAGCCGCCCGCTCGACACCTTCCGCTCGCAAATCTGGGCGCTGGGCGAAGACGGCAAGCCGTGGCAACTGCAACTGCCCGAGCGCGTCGGCATTCAAGGGATGCTGGACGGCAAGCTGGTCTTCTCGCTGGATCAGGACTGGACCTTTGACGGCCATGCCTACAAGGGCGGCGACCTTCTGGCTGTGCCGCTGAACCTGCTGAACATCCAGCGTCCGCGCATCGCCTATCCGAAGGCGGCGGCCCTCGTCTTCTCGCCGACCGCCCGCCAGTCGCTGCAGGACGTGCGCGTGATGAAGGACGGTATCATGGCCGTCATCGCCGACAATGTGGTGGGCAAGCTGACCCGCTTCACCCTTGGCGACAGCGGCTGGCAGCAGAATGCCATCGCCGTGCCGGAAAACGTGGCTGTGAACCTCGGCTCGTCGTCCCGCTCCACGGGCCGCGTCTTTGTATCGACCCAAGGTTTCCTGACCCCGCCGACGCTCAGCCTCGCGGACTTCAACTCCGGTGCCGTGGCCCCGATGAAGGCGGCGGCGGCCAAGTTCGACGCCTCGACCCATGTGGTCGAGCAGTTCGAGGCCACCTCCACCGACGGCACGAAGATCCCCTATTTCATCGTGCGCCCGCGTGAATTGGCCATGGACGGCAAGGCCCCGACCATCCTGTTCGGTTACGGCGGCTTCCAGGCCAGCTTCCCGCCCGCCTACAAGCCGGAAATGGGCAAGCTGTGGCTGGAGAACGGCGGCGTCTTCGTTCAGGCCAACATCCGTGGCGGGGGCGAGTTCGGCCCGGCCTGGCACCAGGCCGCCCTGCGCGAGAACCGCCAGCGTGCGTTTGACGACTTTGCCGCCGTGGGTCGCGATCTGATCGCACGTGGCATCACCTCGTCGCAGCACCTCGGCATCTATGGTCGCTCGAACGGCGGGGTGCTGACCTCGGTGTCGATCACCCAGAACCCAGACCTATTCAATGCGGCAGTCATCGAGAGCCCGCTGATCGATATGATGCGCTATCCGGAACTGCCTGCCGGTGCCTCGTGGATCGGCGAATACGGTGACCCGCGCATTCCGGCCGATGCCGAGTTCATTTCCAAATACTCGGCCTACCAGCAGCTGCGCCCGGACGTCGAATATCCGCGCGTCTACATCACCACCAATACGCTGGACGACCGCGTCCACCCCGGTCACGCCCGCAAATTCGCGGCGCGTCTAGGCAAGATGGGCCACGACCACCTCTATTACGAGGACACCGCCGGCGGTCACTCCAACGACGCCGATCCGGTGGCCAATGCCCGCCGCTGGGCCCGCCACTATGTCTATCTCAGCCAACAGCTGATGGACGCGGACTGATCGACTTATAAGTCGATGAATGAGGGGCGGCGGGCCGAGGTCCGCCGCCCCTCACGCATTTATGAGCCCCATCACCCGCAGCCGCCGCTAAAGTCCCGCTGTCCGTCTGTAGGGAGCCGCGATCCTAGGGTGAGTAAGTCTTCCGCACCTGCCGTGTTTCTGTCCGCGCTGATGGCGCTGTCGGCCTTGCCCGCTGCGGCCTCGGCACCGCCATCCTCGCCCGTGGTGGTCGAACTGTTTACGGCACAGGGCTGCACTGCCTGTCCCGACGCCAACCGGTCCGTGGCCCGACTGGGTCAGGAACGCGACATCGTCGTCCTGACCTATAATGTTGATTACTGGGACTATTTAGGCTGGCAGGACACCTATGCCCGTCCTGAATTCGTCCAGCGCCAACGCGCCTATCGTCAGGCCTTGGGCCAGCGCAGCCTCGCCACCCCGCAAGTCGTCATCGCCGGACACGAAAATCTGGACCCGTCGCGGGAGAGTGACCTGCACCAAAAGGTCCTCTCTGTCGCCACACCGGACATCTCACCGCCCGATATCGAGTTCCGCGAGACGGGCGACCGCGTCGGCATAGGCTCTGGCCGTGTGCCCGAGGGCGGGGCCGAGGTGGTGGCGGTCCGATACAGTCCGGGCATGCATAATGTGACCGTCCGCACAGGCGACAATAGAGGCCGGTCGGTCAGCCATATGAATGTGGTGCGCGCCATCTATCCCCTGGGGGACTGGAATGGCCGCTCATCGCTCTATGAACTGCCTCCCGCAGCGAGGGCCAACGGCTCGGGTCGCGACGCCGTAATCGTGCTGCTACAATCCAAGACCACGCGCCAGATCATCGCATCGGCGATGATGCCGGAACTTCGTCCCGATTGAATCGCTCAAAGAAAGGGGCTAAAGGCCCGCCGCTCTTGATGGGTACGCCTTCCTCGCGTGACCCGGAGGTTATGCATGGTCGGGGATCAACCCCGCGACGCCCGTGATCCGGCCGCCGCTTCCCTAAAATCGTCGTCCAGTCCGCATGCTTCGCACGGGGACCACACGCCTGCGCCTCATAACAAGAAGGCCCAGCGCGCGCTGATGATTGGCGCGATCGGTGTGGTGTTCGGCGACATCGGCACCAGCCCGATCTATGCCCTGCGCGAAGCCGTGCGCCATGCGCAAAGTCTGGGCGATCCGCGTCTGGCCATCATGGGCGTGGTATCGCTGGCCTTCTGGGCGCTGATGGTGGTGGTGACGTTCAAATACGTCGCCTTCCTGATGCGTGCCGATAACCGGGGCGAGGGCGGGGCGCTGTCCCTGATGGCGCTGGCGCAAGGGGCGCTTGGTCGCCGCAGCGCCTTCCTGTTTGTGCTGGGCGTCTGTGGTGCCGCGCTCTTCTATGCCGATGGCGTCATTACCCCTGCGATCTCGGTCCTTTCGGCCATTGAGGGTATCCGTGGCGCGCCGGGTGTCGGCAGCGCCATCAATCCGTTCATTGTGCCCATGGCCGCCGTCATCCTGATTGGCATCTTCATGGTGCAGTCGCGCGGCACGGCAGGTCTGGCCAAGCTTTTTGGCCCCATCACCCTTGTGTGGTTCCTGTCGCTGGGGGCGCTCGGCCTCTTCCATCTGTTCGACGACATCAGCGTCCTTCAATCGCTGTCGCCCGTCTATGCCCTGAAGCTGCTGGGGGCCAATCCGGTGCTGGGCTTCGTCATTCTCGGCAGCGTCTTCCTTGCCGTGACCGGTGCCGAAGCCCTCTATGCCGACATGGGCCATTTCGGAAAGTCGCCGATCCGCAAGGGCTGGCTCTATGTGGTTCTGCCGTGCCTGACCCTGAACTATCTGGGGCAGGGGGCTTTCCTGCTGTCGCATCCGACGGGGCTGGACAACCCGTTCTGGAACATGGTGCCGCAGCTGATCTATTGGCCGCTACTGCTGCTGGCGACCGCCGCCACCGTCATCGCCTCGCAGGCGGTGATCACGGGGGCCTTCTCGGTCACCCAGCAGGCAGTGCAGCTGGGCCTGCTGCCCCGTATCGACATCCGCAACACCTCCGAGACGCAGGCCGGGCAGATCTATGTTCCGGCAGTGAACGGCCTCTTGATGGTGGGCGTGCTGTTCCTGCTGGTCACCTTCCAGAGCACGCATAATCTCACCGCCGCCTATGGCGTGGCCGTGACCGGCGTGATGTTCGTCAACACCCTGATGGCCTTCACTGTGGCGCGTCACAAGTGGAACTGGCCGCTGTGGGGCGTTCTGGCGGTCCTCATCCCGATGGGCTTTGTTGACCTGATCTTCCTCAGCTCAAATCTCTTGAAGCTGCCGGACGGCGCGTGGATGCCGCTGCTGATCGGCTCGCTGATTGTACTGCTGATGTGGACGTGGGTGCGCGGCACCCAGATCCTTGGCGAAAAGACCCGCCGCGACAGCCTGCCTCTGGTCGACCTGATCGAGATGCTGACCGCCCGTCCGCCGCACCGCGCACAGGGCACGGCCATCTTCCTGACGTCCGATCCCACCGTCGCGCCCGTCGCGCTGATGCACAATCTCAAGCACAACAAGGTGCTGCACGAGAAGAACATCATCATGACGGTGCACACCTCGCACAAGCCGCGTGTCAGCCCCGACAACCGCATCGAAATCGAAGAGATTTCCGACGATTTCAAACGGGTGACGCTGACCTTCGGCTATATGGAGACGCCCAATGTGCCCAAGGCGCTGGCCCAGTGCCGCCGTCAGGGCCTGAAGTTCGATATCATGTCGACCAGCTTCTTCTTGGGCCGCCGCTCCGTCATCCCAACCGCCCGTCAGGGCATGCCCATGTGGCAGGACAAGCTTTTCATCTTCCTGATGCGTAACGCCGCCAACCCGACCGACTTCTTCCGTATTCCGCCCGGCCGTGTGGTCGAACTTGGCACGCAGGTATCCGTATGAGCCGCCCGCCCGAAAAGACCGTCCGCAACAAGGATGGCCACGCCCGTCCGGCCAAGCGTGGCAAGCCCTCGGCCCGTCCGAACAACCGTCCCCATTCCGGCCCCCGCACCCCGCGCCCGCAAGGCGAGGACCGCTATCCGGAAGTGGGCGTTCAGGCCCGTCTAGTTGCCGGTCTGCTGCTGAATGCCGCGCTGGAAAAACGCACGGGTCTGGACGAGGAACTGGCCCGCAGTCCGGCCAAGGACCTGCCGCCTGCCGACCGCGCCTTCGCCCGCGCCTGTGCCATGGGTGCGCTTCGCCGTCTGGGCGAGATCGACCAGATCCTGGGTCGCCGCCTGAAGACCACGCCGGGCCTGCCGACCCTGACCATCCTGCGGATTGCGCTGGCCCAGATGCTGGTGCTGGAAACGCCCGCCTTTGCCGCTGTCTCGACCGCCGTCAAACTGGCCGAGCGCGACAACAAGACCCGCCCCTATAAGAACCTGATCAATGCCGTTCTGCGCGGCATCGACCGTGACGGCTATGGCCCGACCAAGCCGCAGGCCAACCTGCCCGAATGGATCGCCGCCCGCTGGGAAGCGACCTATGGCGCCGAAGCCTTCACCGGCCTTGCCGAAGCCACCCGTTTCGAGCCCGCCACCGACATTTCGGTCAAGCCGGATGCCGACGCTGCCGCCATTGCCGAGGCGCTGGAAGCCACCATCCTGCCGGGCGGTACCCTGCGGACCGAGCGCCGAGGCGACGTGGCCCAATGGCCAGGCTTTGAGGACGGGAACTGGTGGGTGCAGGACGCCGCCGCCGCCATTCCCGCACGCCTGCTGGATGTGAAGGCGGGCGAGACGGCGCTGGACCTGTGCGCCGCGCCGGGTGGCAAGACGCTGCAACTGGCCGCTGCCGGTGCCAAGGTCGTGGCTCTGGACCGTTCGGAAAGCCGCCTGAAGCGCCTGCGCCAAAACTTCGAGCGTATGAAGCTGGAAGTCGAGGTCGTCGCCATTCCGGGCGAGGACTGGGAGGACGAGCGCCAGTTCGACGCCGTGCTGCTGGATGCGCCATGCTCGGCCACGGGCACCTATCGCCGCAACCCCGAAGCCCTGCGCGCCGTACGCCCGACCGACATCGCCAAACTGGCCGATGTGCAGCACCGTCTGCTGGACGTGGCCGCCGCCAAGGTGAAGTCCGGTGGCCGTCTGGTTTACTGCGTCTGCTCGCTCGAACGCGAGGAGGGCGAGACCCAGATGCTGGCCTTCCTTCGCCGCAACGCCGCCTTCAAGACTGTGGCCATCAAGCCCGCCGAGGTCGGTGCCCCTGACGAGGCCCTGACCAAGGAAGGCTGGCTGCGCGTCCTGCCCGGCCACTGGGCCGACAAGGGCAGCCTTGATGGCTTCTTCATCGCGCTGTTCCAGCGCGACTGATCCTTAGCCGTAGATCGCGCCGTACCATCCATCGCGATGGGATACACGGGCCGACAGTCCAAACAGCGCCGACAGGTTTTCGTCGGTCAGTTGTTCGGACTTCGGCCCGTCGGCAATTAGACGACCCTGTTTCATCATCACCACCCGTCCGATCTCCGGCAGGATTTCGTCGATGTGGTGGGTCACCACGATCAGAGTGGTCTGCGGCCCGATGACACCGCGCAGGTCCTGAAGGAAGGCACGGCGGGCGGCAGGGTCCAGCCCCGCACAGGCCTCGTCCAGCAACAGGGCGCGAGGGCGATGGACAAGGGCGCGGGCGATCAGAACGCGGCGCGCCTCTCCCGTCGAAAGCGTGTTCATGCGCCGTCCGATCAGATGGTCGGCAGACGCCCTGACCAGAGCCTCATGGGCCCGGGCACGCATCTCATCCGTCACCTTCTGAGCATGCCACAGGCCGCGCGAGGCGAAGAAGCCGGATACCACCGCCTCCATCACCTCCAGCGCCTCTTCGCCCGCCAGATCACCTTGCAGAGCAGGGGAGACGAACCCCAACTGGCGGCGCAGCTCGAACAGGTCCCACTGCGCCTGACCCCACAGCGCCACCTTACCCCCGTACAGCGGGCGGACCTGTTGCAGGATCAGATTGACCAGCGTCGACTTACCCGAGCCATTGGGGCCGAGAATGGCCAGATGCTCGCCTTCGCGGACACTCAGCGACAGGTCATCGACCAGTTTGCGGTCACCGCGCACAACGGTGGCCCCCGCAATCTCCAGAAACGGTTCCGCCATCAGTCCGCCGCGTCCTCGATGGCGTCGATCTGGTCGTCGTCCAGCCCCATGTGGTGACCCAGTTCGTGGATCAGAACATGGGACACCAGATCATAAAGGCCGACATCTCCGCGCTCGCACCACTCGTCCAGAATAGGGCGACGATAGAGGAAGACCCGTGACGGCTCCGGCGCAGGCCCCAGCCCGTCGCGTTCCCCCACATGCGCCCCGACATAGAGGCCGGTCAGTTCGAACCCGTCCTCGATTTCCAGATCGCGCAGCGTCTCCTCGTCCGGAAAATCATCAATGCGAATAACCACATCCGCTGCCGCCTGACGGAACAGGGGCGGCAGGGCCTCGAAGGCCTGTCGGGCCATACGGTCGAAGTCGTCCAGCGACGGGGCGGTCTGATCTTGCCAAGCCATATCCATGACACGGGTATCGCCTGTCGAAAGCTGCTCGGCAATGCGGGATCAAGCGTCGCCGAAAGCCCCCGCTCAGGTTATGGTAAACGCGAATCAACCTTTTGACGTTCTGGAGTGCGTATGGCCGAGGCCGACATCGCCGCAGACATCGCCTTTGTCGCCAGCGCAGGGGCGGCCGGCCTCGCGCTGGCCGTCAGTGCGTGGGCTGCGCGGCTGTATCGGGGCCTCAAACGCCGCGAGCGCGAGATCGACCAGACGGCCAGCCATGCCCTGATCCAGTCCGCCGCCTGTTCGGGTGCCCTAAACGCCTTTGACGATCTGCGTCTGGCGCTGTCTCCGGAGGGCGAGGTGAGGGCGGTTTTTGGCCCGTACGAGCCTCTGTTCAACCTGATCGACCTACCGCTGCCCACCGATCAGCAGCCGACCAGCGAAGACGTCTCCAAGGCCGCCGAACAGCTCACGGCCCGCCTGAAACGCCTTCATCCAACCCGCTTCTTTTCCCTGCTTCAGGAAGGGGAAGGCTTTGAAACGGTTCTGGAATCCGGCGAAGGCGCATGGGCTGTCGAAGGTCGTGCCTTGGGCGGCGGGGCGTGGGTGCGTCTGTCACGGGTCACCCATGCGATTGGCATGGAGGCCGGCCCCGGCGTTCTGGCCGAACAGTCGCCCTCGCCGACATGGGTCGTGGACGGCACCGGCAAACTGGTCTGGGCCAACAGCGCATGGCTGCGTGAAACGCGGGTCGAGAGCCTGCAACAGGCCCGCGACGAGGCCGTGAGCTTTGACCGCGGGGCCGACGCCATCGTGGCCGAGGCCGTGCGCCTGAACAGCCGTCAGGAAGGCTTCCGCTGGATCTCATCGGAAGGTCGCCGCCGCGCATGGAAGATTTTGGCCGAGCCACTGATTGGCGGGCGCGGAGCCGTGATCGCCTTTGCCGTCGATATGACCGAGGCCGAAGAGACGCGCGACACCCTGCGCCGCCACGTCGAGGCCCACGACGAAACGCTGAACCACCTTGCCGACGCCGTGGCCATTTTCGGCCCCGCCAAGCGTCTGGCCTTCCACAACACCGCCTTCCAGCAACTGTTCAACATCGATGCCGCATGGCTGGATGAACGCCCCACCCACGGCGAGCTTCTGGACCGCCTGCGCCAGCGCCGCCTGCTGCCCGAGGTCGTGGACTATGCGCAGTGGAAGGCCCATGAGCTGGACTTCTATGGCGCGGCACAGGCCTCGCCCGATGACACGTGGCGCCTGCCCGATGGCCGCACCCTGCGCGTGGTGCGCCAGCCCCACCCGCTGGGCGGCATCCTGCTGATCTTCTCCGACATCACCGACGAGCTGAACCTGCGGAGCCGCTACAACGCCCAGATTCAGGTCCAGATGGCGACGCTGGACAAGCTGTCGGACGCCGTGGCCGTGTTCGGTTCGGACAGCCGCCTGCGACTGCGTAACGACGCCTTCGAAGCCTTCTGGAACCTGTCCAAGGAAAAGCTGGACCACGCGCAGGATTTCGACGACGTGGCCCAGCTGTGCCGCGCCCTGTTACCCGACAATGCACTCTGGATGGGTCTGAAAGCCCGCGTGGCAGACCCCGATCCCGAAAGCCGTATTCCGGTCTCCGGCGAAGGCCGCACGCAGGATGGTCGCTTCGTCGTCTGGAAGACGCGACCGCTGCCCGACGGTGCCACTCTGGTTGCCTTCTCGGACGAGACAGCCCGTCGCGCGCTGGAACAGGCTCTGGCCGAAAAGGAAGCCGCGCTGGCGGAAAGCCAGGCCCTGAAACGCGAGTTTGTCGGCAGCGTCTCCTATGAGCTTCGCACGCCGCTGACGACCATTGTCGGCTATTCGGAACTGCTGGAAGCCATGGGCGACATGCCCGAGCGTAGCCGCCAGCACGCGGGTGCCATCCGCGTCGCCGCCAGCCATCTGGCCCGATCCATCGATGACGTGCTCGACATGGCCCAGATCGACGCCGGAGAGATGGAATTGACGCTGGGCGATGTGCGCCTGCCTGACCTGCTGAAAGGTCTGGAGCAGGACATCCGGCCCAAGGTCGAGGGACGTGGTGCCCGCATCGAACTGGATATCACCGAGAACCTTCCGGTCCTGCGCGCTGACGAAAAACGCATCGAGCAGGCCATCGAACACCTGTTGGAAAACGCCTGTCGGGCCGTATCGGATGGCGGCGTCGTCACCCTTGCCGCCAGTGCGACCGACAGCGAAATCCAGATCCGCGTCAGCGATACCGGGCGCGGCATCCCCTTCCACCTGCAGGCCCATGTATTCGACCGCTTTGTCCGCCGTGAACGGGGCGGACCGGGCGTGGCACTGGCGCTGGTCAAGGCTCTGGTCGAATTGCATGGCGGATCGGCAGAGGTCGAGTCCGCCCCCGGCAAAGGCGCGACCTTTATTCTCAAGCTTCCGACCAAGGCCCAAAGTCCTGCCGCTATGCCGGAACTGATTTTAGAGTGAGTTCGTGCTAAGGGGCCGTTCCAAGACCTCAGGAACCCCCTTGCCCATGGCCGACAACAAACCTCTGAAGACCGCCCTCATCTATGATTTCGACGGCACCCTTGCCCGCGGAAACATGCAGGAGGTCAGCTTCATCCCGTCCGTGGGTATGGACATCGGTGCCTTCTGGGGCGAGGCCGAGGCCCTGACCAAGGGGGCCGATGCGGACGGCATCCTGATGTATATGCAGCTGATGCTGAAGCATGCCCGCGACAAGGGCATCTCCATCACCAAGGACATGCTGGCCGAGCATGGTCATGACGTGGCCCTGTTCGACGGTCTGCGGGACCTGTCGTGGTTCGACCGCATCAATGCCTTTGGTGCCAAATACAACCTCGAGATCGAGCACTACATCATCTCCGCCGGTCTGGAAGAGATGATCGACGGCACCCCGATCCGTCCGGCCCTGACCCATGTTTTCGCCAGCCACTATGTCTATGACGACAAGGGCGAGGCCGCCTGGCCCGCTGTTGGTGTGAACTACACTACCAAGACCCAGTACCTGTTCCGCATCAACAAGGGCGTGAAGAACCACTGGGAGCACGAACGGGTGAACCACTTCATCCCCGATGAAGACCGTCCGATCCCGTTCGACCGCATGATCTTCCTCGGCGACGGCGACACCGATGTGCCGACCATGAAGATGATGCACACCAAGGGCGGCTTCTCCATCGCCGTCTATGACCCGCGCTCGAACGAAAAGGACCAGAAGAAGGTCTATTCCCTGATCTCGGAAGACCGCGTGAACTTCGTGGCGGCTGCCGACTATACCGAAGGCTCGGCGCTGGACCTGATTGTGAAGGGCCTGATCGGCCGTATCGCCATCAATGCGGGCACCATGCCCGCCGGCATCTAACGACGGTTATAAAGGTCCCGCGCGCGGCCCAGCCGCGCAGGGACCAAACCGCGCAGGTCGTGGCTGCGGACGATATCAAAGGTGATGTCGCTTCCCTTGGCTTGGGCGACCCTGACGTCCAGCGCAAGGCCACGCGTATGATCGACCACGATCATGGCCCCCGACAGCCCCGAGCCACGCTCCAGACCCACGTCCAGACGGCTGTCAGACGCCGCCTTCAAGCGACAGGGCAGTTCCATCTGTCCGGTCAGCACAGTGCCATGCCCGGCCAGAGCTTTTAAAGACGATGCGTTTCCGCCGCGCTTGAACAAACCAAACACAACAACAGACCTGACAAGGCCCAGGAAAGCGGGCCGTTACTTTGGATCATTCTAACAGGTGGTATCGCCTTGGGCGATGGCAACCACATGGCGTGAACGGTCCAGTTCTATAACCAGGTCGGCCATGATGCCGCCCTGCATCATCCAGAGTGTCAGCCGCTGGAAATGGGCTACGAAACGGCGGATCGCGCCACGCCGCCCCGCCGGTATAGAATCCACACCCAGCAAGCCCGCCTCCTGCTCGCAGCGCCAGTCGAGCACCGTCTCGAAGTCCGGTGCCCGCAGGTAGCAGAGCCCATCCAGACGCCGGTGCAGGTCGGCATAGCGGCCCTCCAGCGCGTCATTCACCGCATCGCGCCAATGCCGTTCGGGGTCGGCCTCGGCCTCCAGTGCATTCACTGGCTCGCGCAACCGTTCTTCAGGCTCCGGCACCGCGCCAAGGCACCATCCTTCCAGAATAATGAAGCGCGGGCGTCCACGATGGACAGGCCATTGCTCTATCGGTAACCGCTCGTCAGCCAGTTTGTCGAAAACAGGCAAGGGGGTTTCGGTATCGTCAGATGCACCGGACAAGGCTTCCAGCACCTCTGACAGCAAGTCGAGATCATGCGTCCCCGGCACCCCTCGCGTCAGGAACAGGGGATGCACCCGCCGCCCCAAATTCATCCGTTCGTCACGGGTCAGATAGACATCATCCAGCGACAAGCTAACGCCGCCATGGGTCTTGGCCAGATGGGCGGCGAGGGTCGATTTGCCCGATCCCTGACTGCCCGCAATACCGATGAGGACGGGCCGGTCAGAGCGCAGTCGGGACAAAAGAAAACCCCCGACGGCCTCGGACAGTCGGGGGTCTATCATCTCAGTGCTGGTTTTCCGGCAGCCGGACAATCAGGCCATCAAGGTCATCAGAGACCCTAATCTGGCAGGACAGGCGGCTGTTGGGCTGCACATTCTCGGCGAAGTCGAGCATGGACTCTTCCATCGCCGACGGACGGCCCGTCACATCCAGAAACGCCTCATCGACGTAGCAGTGGCAGGTTGCACAGGCGCAGGCCCCGCCACAGTCGGCATCGATGCCCGGGATGTTGTTGCGCACCGCGCCTTCCATGACCGAAAGGCCGTTCTTGACCTCGATCTCATGCTCGCGGCCGTCGAACTCGATGTATTTGATCTTCGCCAAGGGGAGGCAAAGCGCCCGCTTACGCGGACGCCTTTTCCTTCTTGCGCGACGGCGAAACCATCAGCTTCTTGGTTTCGGCGATCGCCTTGGCCGGGTTCAGACCCTTCGGGCAGACCTGCGCACAGTTCATAATGGTGTGGCAGCGGTACAGCTTGAATGGGTCTTCCAGATCGTCGAGGCGCTTCTGGGTGGCGTCGTCGCGGCTGTCCGAGATCCAGCGGTACGCACCCAGCAGGGCTGCCGGGCCGAGGTACTCTTCCTGGTTCCACCAGTAGCTCGGGCACGAGGTCGAGCAGCAGGCGCACAGGATGCACTCGTACAGACCGTCGAGCTTCTCGCGATCTTCCGGCGACTGCAGGCGTTCCTTTTCCGGATCCGGCAGGTCGGACTGCAGGTACGGCTGGATCGAGTCGTACTGGGCGTAGAACAGCGACAGGTCGGTCACCAGATCCTTCACTACCGGCTGGTGCGGCAGCGGAGCGATGGTGATGTTGTGCGACTTGCACTCGTCCCAGCCCTTGGTGCAGGCGAGGGTGTTGTTGCCGTCGATGTTCATCGAGCACGAACCGCAGATGCCTTCACGGCACGAACGGCGGAACGACAGCGACGGGTCGATCGTGTTCTTGATGTGGATCAGGGCGTCCAGCAGCATCGGGCCGTGGTCGTCCGAAGACACCTCATAGACGTCCCAGCGCGGATCGGCGTCCACTTCCGGGTCGTAACGATAGACCTTGTAGGTCTTGACGTTCTTGGCGCCGGCCGGAGCCTTGTGGACCTTGCCGGTGGTCGGCTTGGAGCCGCGCGGGAGGTTGAGTTGAACCATGTTTCAAATCCTCCTTAGTACACGCGGGCCTTGGGCTCGATGTACGAGACCTCGTCCGACATGGTGTAGTTGTGAACCGGACGGTAATCGATCTGGACGTTCTCGCCCGGACGCTTCCACGCCAGGGTGTGCTTCATCCAGTTGGTGTCGTCGCGATCCGGGAAGTCTTCACGGGCGTGAGCGCCGCGGGACTCGGTACGGTTGGCAGCGCCCTCGATGGTGACCATAGCCTGAGAAATCAGGTTGTCGTACTCGAGGGTTTCCATCAGGTCGGTGTTCCAGATCAGGCCACGGTCCGTGGTCTTGATGTCCGAACCCGCTGCGTCGATGGCGCGCAGCTTCTGAACGCCCTCTTCCAGCGTCTTGCCGGTACGGAACACAGCGGCGTCCGACTGCATGGCGCGCTGCATCGACAGACGCAGCTCTGCGGTCGGGGTCGAGCCCGAGGCGTAACGGAAGCGGTCGAAGCGGGCCATGTGGGCGTCGATCTGCGACTTCGGTGCGTCTTGCACCTTGGCGTTCTTGTCGACGACTTCACCGCAGCGCAGGCCGACGGCGCGGCCGAACACCACAAGGTCGGTCAGCGAGTTGGAGCCCAGACGGTTGGCACCGTGCACCGAGACGCAGGCGGCTTCGCCCACGGCCATCAGGCCCGGAACCACGCTGTCGGGGTTGCCGTCGCGCAGGGTCAGCACTTCGCCGTGATAGTTGGTCGGGATACCGCCCATGTTGTAGTGGACGGTCGGCAGAACCGGGATCGGCTCCTTGGTCACGTCCACGCCAGCAAAGATCTTGGCGCTTTCCGAGATACCCGGCAGGCGGGCGTGCAGGATGGCCGGATCCAGGTGGTCCAGGTGCAGGTAGATGTGGTCCTTGTTCGGGCCAACACCGCGGCCTTCGCGGATTTCGATGGTCATCGAGCGCGAGACCATGTCACGCGGAGCCAGATCCTTAACCGTCGGGGCATAGCGTTCCATGAAACGCTCGCCTTCGGAGTTGGTCAGGTAACCGCCTTCACCGCGGGCACCCTCGGTGATCAGGCAGCCTGCGCCGTAGATGCCGGTCGGGTGGAACTGCACGAACTCCATATCCTGCAGCGGCAGGCCGGCGCGCAGCACCATGGCGTTACCGTCGCCGGTGCAGGTGTGGGCCGAGGTGGCCGAGAAGTAGGCACGGCCGTAACCGCCGGTGGCCAGAACGACCATCTTGGCGCGGAACTGGTGCATCTGGCCGTTGTCCAGCTGCAGAGCCGTCACGCCGGTGCAGGCACCGTCTTGCATGATCAGGTCGAGGGCGAAGTATTCGACGAAGAACTTCACTTCGCGACGGACCGACTGGCCGTACAGGGTGTGCAGGATGGCGTGGCCGGTACGGTCGGCGGCGGCGCAGGTGCGCTGCACCGGACCTTCACCGAAGTTGCGGGTCATACCGCCGAAGGCGCGCTGGTAGATCTTGCCTTCCTCGGTACGCGAGAACGGCACACCCCAGTGTTCCAGCTCGTAAACGGCCTGCGGCGCGTTACGGACCAGATATTCGATAGCGTCCTGGTCACCCAGCCAGTCCGACCCCTTGACGGTGTCGTACATGTGCCATTGCCAGCTGTCTTCGCCCATGTTGCCCAGCGAAGCCGAGATACCGCCCTGGGCGGCCACGGTGTGCGAGCGGGTCGGGAAGACCTTGGTAACGCAGGCGACCTTCAGGCCCTGCTGGGCGGCGCCGAGAGCGGCACGGAGGCCGGAGCCACCCGCACCGACGACAACGACGTCGTATTCGTGATCGATAAGCTCGTAAGCAGCCATGGTCGATTAAGCTCCTGCGGCCAGCGCAGCGGCGGCGCGCACGATGAAGAAGATGCTGGCAGCAGCCAGCGCAACAAAGACGATCAGGGCGACGACGCTCAGCGACTTGCGCGACGACGGCGCAGGTACGTAGTCCTCGATGATCACCTTCCAGGCGAGGTAGGCAAAGCCGAAGAAGGCCAGAGCCGTGACGATGGCCAGACCGATGTTCAGCTTGTTGGCGAACCATGCGGCGACCGTGGCAGCGTCGGCACCGGCGAGGGTGAAGCCGGTCGAGGCAACCCACAGGCTCAGCGGCATCAGAAGCAGCAGAAGCGCTTTTTCGAGCTTCCACTCACCGGCACCGTGGCGCTCGGAGATCTTCACATTGTTTTTGAACTTAGGTGCAGCGCTCACAGCGAAACCTTTCCGGTTGCGAACAGGGCGACCCAGAACAGCACGGCCAGAACCAGCGGGCCCCACACAGCAATGCGCGACAGCAGGTTGGCCGACTTCACGGTCAGGCCGTGGCCGAAGTCGTTGATCAGGTGGCGGGCGCCGTTCAGGAAGAACGAGAACAGCACGACGGTCAGGCCGAAGCCGACAATCAGGCCCAGCGGCGAGGCGAGGCAGACCTGCAGCTTGGTCAGGGCCTCTGCGCCATTAGCGGCGGTGGCCAGCCAGCACAGGACCAGAACCGCGCCGACCGTGGCCGCGCCAATGGTCACGCGGAACAGGATCGAGGCCACCATGGTGATGTGCCAGCGCCAGATCGAAGTGAAGGGCGACATCGGCGTGACGTGCCCGTTGGGGTGGCGGACATAACGGCCGGTGCGGTCGCCGTTAGCCCCACCCGCTGCCTGATGGTTCGACATGCGAATGATTCTCAAAAAACCTGTGGAAATTCAGGGTCAGACTGTTGCAAAGGCTTTTGTGCCGTGCAGCAGGCGATGTCAACGAACCCACGCCGATAGTCGGATCATAAAGTTCGTCAGGCGGTAAGATGATGGGATTTGACCGCCGCGATACGGCCTTCAAGGACCGCGGGTTCACAAAAAATTGCCCCGGGCCGCCCCCAGACAGGATCGGGCCACAGAGGGTCATCGCGGCGTCGGCCCACCACATGGACATGCAGTTGCGAGGTCACATTGCCTATTGCCGCAGTGTTGATCTTGTCGATCGGCGCGCCTTCGGCCTGCGCCATCGCTGCGACCAGACGGCCCGCCTCGACAGCCTCTTCCATCAGTTGCGCCCGCTGATCGGTCGTCAGGTCCGCAAGCTCGACCGCGCCCTCTACGCGAGGCAATAGGATCAGCCAGCAGAAACGCCCGTCATTCTGGAGACGGACCTGACACAGCGGCCAGTCGGTCACATGAAGGGAGGCCGCCTCGAAGGCAGGGGCGGCTTTAAAGGCATCGGCTGGGACCATAATCTAGACCTCGTTGAACCAGCGCAGTCGATAGGCCTGAACCGCCGTCTTGGCCAGACGCGAGGTCAGCCGCCAGTTGACCACCGCCCCGACGGGCGCGCCGATCACGGGTAGAAGCTGCAACAGCTTGGCGACGTCCATATAGTCCCTGTATTCGAGCTGGAACCTACGCCAGTCGATCTCGACCGGCTCATCGTCCGTCTCGGGAATGCTGGCCTCCAACGCGGCCAGAGCAGCGGGGCGTTGCCTCGCGCTGGCAAAGGCCAGATGGAAGATGCGCAGGATAAAGAGCCGCTCGGCCGGATCACGGCTGTCAAAGCCATAGGCCGCGCAGATTTCAAACAGCAGCTTGATCTTGATCGCCATCAGGGTCGGAAGGTCCGCCGCCGCCAGCACAAAACCGCCCGCACCGGCCACGGCCCCCTCGATGCCCGCCGTGGTGCGATAGGTCTTCATCAGATCGAGGATGGCCTTTTCTCGCTCTTCCAGCGTGCCTTCGGTACGCGGCCCGCCCGCGATCCAGCCCGATCCTGTCATGATGGCCTTGGTCATCTGTTTCATGACCGCTGTGACCGTCTTGTGAACAGGCTCGGGAATGATGTTGTTGATCTTGTCCTGCGTGGCACGGGTCGATCTGTCCCACAGCCCCGGTTGTTTGTGCTGACGCGTCCGCCAGCTCAAAGCTTGAGCTAACGCCTTGTTTTCATAAGCGGTCGGAGTGGACTGGGAGTTCATAAGCCAAGCTACCTTGTGGTGGGACGCCGTATTGAAGACCAAAGCCCAAACGCGGGAGACTTGCTCCCGCTCCCTAGCGGGTCTAGACCGCCCGCCATCGAATAGTGTTTCGCACACGCAACATCGACTGGAGAGACCTTAAATGGCTCGCGCAAAGATCGCCCTTATCGGCGCCGGTATGATCGGCGGCACCCTTGCCCACATCGCAGCTCGCGAAGCTCTGGGCGACGTCGTTCTGTTCGACATCGCTGAAGGCACCCCGCAAGGGAAAGGTCTGGACATCGCCGAAGCTTCGGCCGTCTTCGGTCAAGACGTGGCCCTGAAGGGCGCCAACGACTACGCCGACATCGCTGGCGCAGACGTCTGCATCGTCACCGCTGGCGTGCCGCGCAAGCCGGGCATGAGCCGCGACGACCTGATCGGCATCAACCTCAAGGTCATGAAGGCCGTGGGTGAAGGCATCAAGCAATACGCTCCGAACGCCTTCGTGATCTGCATCACCAACCCGCTGGACGCCATGGTCTGGGCTCTGCAGAAATTCTCGGGCCTGCCGAAGGAAAAGGTCGTCGGCATGGCTGGCGTTCTGGACTCGGCTCGTTTCGCCTACTTCCTGGCTGAAAAGACCGGCGTGTCGGTTCAAGACATCCACGCCTGGACCCTGGGCGGTCACGGCGACGACATGGTCCCGATGGTTCGTCACTCGACCGTTGGCGGTCTGCCGCTGCCGGACGCTGTGGCTGCCGGCTTCCTGTCGCAAGCTGATCTGGACGCTATCGTCGAGCGCACCCGTAAGGGCGGCGGCGAAATCGTTGCCCTGCTGAAGACCGGCTCGGCCTTCTACGCTCCGGCTGAATCGGCCATCGCCATGGCTAAGTCCTACCTGCTGGACCAAAAGCGCGTCCTGCCGTCGGCTGTTTACGTCTCGGGCGAATACGGCCTGAACGACCTGTACGTCGGCGTTCCGGCCCTGATCGGCGCTGCTGGCGTCGAGAAGATCGTCGAGTTCACCACCAACGACGAAGAAAAAGAGATGTTGGCCAAGTCGGTCGCATCGGTCCAAGGCCTGATCGAAGCCTGTAAGGCTGCCGATCCGTCGCTGGCTTAATACTGGCCCGCTGCGCGGGCGGAGCGAGAGATCGCTACCGCTCGCGACGCGGTCGCTCACTGCTTGAGCGATCTCGCGCTGGATAAGATTAAGGGCCGCTCCAGTTTCTGGAGCGGCCCTTTTTCTGTGTCGGTCAGTGGGATTTCAGAGCCTCTGGCTCGTGTTCGAGCCAGCTTTGGCTGCGCATTTCGTTGAGGCGCGAGACGGTGCGTTCGAACTCGAAGGCGCCGTCGCCTTCGGGGTAGAGGACTTCCGGCTCGGCCTCGGCCAGCACCACCAGTCGGGTCTTGGCCTCATAGAGGGCGTCGATCAGGGTCACGAGGCGGCGGGCTTCCTGACGGTTGTTCGGACCAAGGCGCGGGACGCGCTCCAGAAAGACCGTATGGAAGCGGCGAGCGATGGCCAGATAGTCCTGCGGGCCCAGCGGTCGCCCACACAGATCGGCAAAGGTCGCGCGGGCCATACCGCCCACGGTGCGTTCGACCACCACTTCGCGGCCCAGCACCGTCAGGGTCGTCGGCTCTTCGGTCTCGCCACCCTTCAGGTCGGACCACAGGCTCTCAAAGCCCTGAACAGCACCCTCGCTGTCAGTGGCAAACCACACCTTGTCGCCCGACAGGCGATCGAGACGGAAATCCTTGGCCCCCGCCGTTTCGGTCACCACCAGCCTTTGGCGCAGGATGTCGATAAAGGGCAGGAAGAGCTGGCGGTTGAGACCGTTCTTGTACAGGTCCTCCGGCGCGCGGTTGGAGGTGATGGCCATCACCACCTTGCGCTCGAACAGGGCATCGAACAGGCGCCCGAGGATCATGGCATCGGCGATATCGGTGACCTGAAGCTCGTCAAAGCACAGCAGGCGCGTCTCGGAGGCGATCAGTCCGGCAATCGGCGGGATGGGATCATCGCCCTTGTGCGTGCCGAACACGGCCTTGCGCTGGAGCTTGTCGCCCTCGCGCCATTGGCGGACCAGATCATGGATGCGGGCCATGAAGGCGTGGAAGTGGGCGCGGACTTTGCGCTGTTCCGGCGTCGAGGAATAGAACAGGTCCATCAGCATGGACTTGCCGCGACCGGGCGGACCCCAGATGTAGATGCCGCGCACTTCCGGCACAGAGCCGAACAATCCCTTCTTGGCCAGATCGTTTTCCAGCCGCTCCAACTCCGCAATCAGCCTTTCCTGAGCGGGATCGGGGTTGATCACCCCCTCTTCGAGGCGGATGTCATAAGCATTACGGATGCGCGAAGTCATGCCGCCGAAATAGCCCTCAGAGCCCCCTGTTGGAAGCCGCAGTTCGTTAAATCAGTCCGGCTTGGATAATTTTGGTTGCACCGCACACTCGAAAGCACCACATGACAAGCTCTCTTTGCAACCATCCCAGAAGGTAGATTTTATCATGGGCTATCGCGTCGCCATCGTAGGCGCCACCGGCAATGTCGGTCGGGAAATGCTGGCCATTCTCGAGGAACTGAACTTTCCCGTCGAGAAAATGCACGCGATTGCTTCACGAAAATCGAAAGGCATGGAAGTCGCCTGGGGCGACAAGACCATCAAGTGCGAAGACATCGAGGCCTTTGACTTCTCGCAGGTCGATATCGTTCTGATGTCGGCAGGCGGCGACGTGTCGCGCGCATGGTCGGAAAAGATCGGCAAGCTCGGCCCGATCGTGATCGACAACTCCTCGGCCTTCCGCAAGGACCCCGACGTGCCGCTGATCGTGCCGGAAGTGAACCCGGACGCGGTCAAGGACGCCAAGAAGAAGAACATCATCGCCAACCCCAACTGCTCGACCGCGCAGCTGGTCGTGGCGCTCAAGCCGCTGCACGATGCCGCCAAGATCAAGCGCTGCGTCGTCTCGACCTATCAGTCGGTTTCGGGTGCCGGTAAGGAAGGTATGGACGAGCTGTGGAACCAGACCAAGGCTGTCTATGGCCTTGGCGACACCACGCCGAAGAAATTCCCCAAGCAGATCGCCTTCAACGTCATTCCGTACATCGGCTCGTTCCGTGACGACGGCTATACCGACGAAGAAGCCAAAATGTGGGACGAAACCCACAAGATGCTTGATCCGGACATCAAGCTGACCGTCACCTGCGTGCGCGTGCCGGTGTTCGTCGGCCACTCCGAGACCGTCACGGTCGAGTTCGATCGTCCGATCGAGCCGGACGAGGCCCGCGACATCCTGCGCGAGGCACCGGGCGTGCTGGTCGTCGATAAGCTGGAGCACGACGGCTATGTCACGCCGGTCGACGTGGCTGGCGAGCATCCGGTCTATGTCTCGCGTATCCGCAAGGACCCGACCGTCGAGAACGGCATCACCTTCTGGTGCGTCGGCGACAACCTTCGCAAGGGTGCGGCGCTCAACGCCGTCCAGATCGCCCAGCTTCTGGACGAGACAGGAACGATCACGCCGAAGTCCGGCGTTCGCACCCTGATCGTCTGATCCTTCAGCGCCCCGTGGAAACACGGGGCGTTTTTCCTGTGTTCGCCTTCAGACCGGATGCGCCGGTCCCCAAGAGTGTCTCGTGACGACCCAAAACGCGCCCTCGGGCACCCAGACCGCCATTGCCGCCGGTGTCCTGTGCTATCTCATCTGGGGCTTTGTCCCGCTGGCCTTCCAGCAGATGTCGCATCAAGGCGCATCGGCGTGGGAGATCATGGGCCACCGCGCCGTCTGGGGTGTGGTGTGGGCGCTGCTGCTGGTCATCCTCGCCAAGCAGTGGGGACAGACGCTGTCTATCCTGCGTAACCCCAAGACGCTGGGCTGGCTGGTGCTGTCCGCCGCCATCATCGCGGGCAATTGGATCATCTATATTCTGGCGGTGAACAGCGGCCGCACGCTGGATGCCTCGCTGGGCTATTATCTGAACCCGCTGCTGAACATGGCGGCAGGCGCTTGGATTTTCCGCGAGAAGATTTCCGGTGCGGGCAAGATCGCCATGGGTCTGGCGGCTATCGGTGTGGTGATCCAGACCGTCGCACTGGGCCATGCGCCGTGGATTTCACTGGGTCTGGCCCTGACCTTTGCGGTCTATGGCATCATTCGCAAACGGGTTCAGGCCGATGCCCAGACGGGGCTGTTTATTGAATGTCTGGTCCTGACCCTGCCGGGTCTGGCCTATATGATCTGGCTGGAGAGCAGCGGAAACGGCCACTTTACCGCATCGGCGGCGTCCATGTTCTGGCTGCTGGCAGCCGGTCCCATCACGGTCATTCCGCTGATGCTGTTTTCGTGGGCAGCGCGACGTATCCCGCTTTCCAGCATGGGCTTCCTGCAGTTTCTGGCCCCGACCATCGTATTCGTCATCGGCACGGTTCAGGGCGAGCCGCTGAACCCGCTGCGTATCCTGTCCTTCGTCTTTATCTGGGCGGCTGTGGGTGTGTTCATCTATGGCGCACTGACCTCGGCCCGCCGCAAGGACGCCGCGCCCGTGGTTGCCGAGCCGGAACCGGGTCTGGTCGAGGATGTCGACGACGTCGCGCAACGTTGAGTTCTGCACCGATAACGGATTAAGACAGATCATGATCTCATCTCGCCTGCTGCCCGCACTCGCCTTGTCGTCGATCCTGCTCGCAGGCGCACCTGCCTGCGCCACGACGCAGGACGAGATTGTCCGCACCTCCAACCAGCCTCCGGCACTGGAAGCGCGCGAGGAAGTCAGCCTGTCGCCCAGCCAGCATACGGCCCAGCTGTTCACCCAGATCAGCGACACCCTCGATGATGCGGCGGCGGCTTGGTCATCGGGCGATGTCGACCAGATCATGAAATTCTATGCCGAGGACCAGCCCCTGCTGGTGCTCTATGGCGACGAGCCTCTGAAGGGGCCGGAGCCGGTCCGTGCATGGCTGGAAGCCCGCAGCGCGCGCGCCGGCGGCCTGGGCACGATGAACTATGAGTGGTTCGAGACGCTACAGCTGGACGACTATACGGCGGTGACTTCGGGCCGAATGATCATCACCGTCAACGGCCAGAACCAGCGCGCCCTGTTCACCCGCCTGTTGCGCCGCAGTGCCTCGGGCTGGGAAATCCTGCACGACCAGATCGCCCTTCCAGCCCAATAGGCTGACGGCGCAGTAAAAAGGGGCGCTTAGAGCGCCCCGTAAACCGCATTGACCAGACGCACGGCGCGCGGATCGCCCAGCAGGTGGGGCGACTGGCGGTTCATGACATAGGCCCCCGAAATGCGGGCCTTGGCATCCGCCCACACCAGCGATCCGCCCCAGCCACAATGGCCAAGTGTATCGGCATTGGGGCCAAAGATATTCAGGCCCTCATTACGCATCAGACCCGCAGCCCAGCTGAGATCGAACGGCAGGATCTTGTCCGGTCCGTGGATGCGTTCCTTGGACAGGGCCGCAAGGGTTTCAGCCGACAGGAAGGTCTCGCGGCCCAACTGGCCACCATTGGCGATGATCGACAGAAGACGCGCCAGATCGGCCCCCGAGGCATGCATATTGGCCGACGGGATTTCCGCCTGACGCCATTCAGCCGAGCCACGCCCGCCCGGTGCTGCGCCGCGATTGACGAAGGCCGCCATCTTGAGCGGGTCCAGCTGCCCCAGATTGGGCAGGGCGCTGGGGCGTTTCATCTCGGCGGCGCGGTCGTGCTCGCTGACGGGCGTGCCGATCCACAGATCAAGGCCGAACGGCTCGCAGAAATCCTCACGCAGGGCCGTGCCCATGGTGCGGCCATCCAGACGGCGGAAAATCTCGCCCGCCATCAGGCCAATGGAAATGGGGTGATAGCCCGACGCCGTGCCCGGCTCCCACATCGGCTTCTGCGCGGCCAGACGCGCGACCACGGCGGGCGGGTCATACCAGATTGAGGGATCGACCGGTTCGTCAAAGCCCGGCAGGCCGGACTGGTGGCTCATCAACTGGCCGATGGTCAGCTGATCCTTGCCGTTCTGGCCGAACTCGGGCCAGTGGTCGACAACCTTGTCCTCGTAGGACAGACGTCCCTCTTCGACCAGACGCGCCATCATCAGCGCCATCACCGCCTTGCCGCTGGAGAAGATCGGCACCAGCGTCGTCTGGCTGAACGGCACCTGTCCGGCCGTATCCGCCGATCCGCCCCACAGGTCGATGACCGTCTCGCCCTCGATGGTAATCGAAAAGCGCGCACCGACCTCGTTCAGCCCTTCAGGCGCGTCGGTGAAATTGGCTGCAAAGGCGTCCTTCACAGCGGCGAATTGGTCGGGGCAGATGCCGTGGATTTCGGTCGTCATAGACACGGTTTACCGCGTGCCGGAACCAAGGTCACCCTACGATCGCAATCGACCGCAGGGGACCGGATGGATCAGGGGCGGCGGCGGTCTTCGGACTGCTTGCGAACGCCCTCGAACTCGCTGCCCGCCACCCATTGCGGCCAGTCGCGGCTGTCTGCCAGTTGGCGGCCTACCTCATAGATCAGCTGCACATCCGCAGCGGCGGCCTTCATGGTCCAGTCCGGTGTCCATTCGTCCTGAGGGGTGTGATAGCGGTTGGCCACATAGTCGCGGCTGGCCTCGTTATGGCCGGTAAAGCCCGCAGCGGCGAACAGGGCCGGAACCCCCGAGCGGGCCAGCGGGAAGTGGTCCGAGCGATAGAAGGCACCCGCCTGCGGGGCCGGATCGGGGATCAGGCGACGGCCCTCGCGCGCCGCGAATGGCAACAGACGGCCATCCAGATCGGACTTGCCCGCACCGATCACCACGATGTTCGGATCGATCTCGTCACCCGGCAGCAAGCTGTCCATGTTGATGTTGGCGACCGTGGTTTCCAGCGGATAGACGGGGTTGGCCGCATAGTATTCAGCGCCCAACAGGCCGGTCTCCTCGGCCGCCCACGACACGAAAACGACCGAGCGTTTGGGCTTTTCACCCGCTGCAAAAAGGCGGGCGATCTCGAGAATACCCGCCACACCCGTCGCATTGTCGACGGCAGCGTTATAGATGTCGTCGCCGTTCTTGGGCGTGCCACGGCCATAGCCGTCCCAGTGCGCGCCAAACATCACCGTCTCTTGCGGATGCTCGGTTCCGGTGATGCGGGCGATGACGTTTCGGGTCTGGATACGGTCAGCCTTTTGGCCGAACTCGATATTCATGGTCACGCCGTCCAGCTCGACCGGACGGAAGTCACGGCTGCGGGCTGCAACGCGCAGGGCATCAAGATCCAGACCGCCCAGTTGCAGCAGTTTTTGCGTCGCCTCGCCGGAAATCCAGCCTTGGGCCGCCACGCGCTCCTTTTCCGGATCGGCGCGGACGATATCGAGGTCCGGTGCCGTCGAGGACCCTGCTAGCGTCGACCACGGATAGCCCGCACCCGCCGTGTCGTGGATGACGAATACAGCCGCCGCGCCTTGCGCTGCCGCTTCCTCGAACTTGTACGGCCAGCGCCCGTAATAGGTCATGGCCTGACCATCAAAGGTATTGGCGACAGGGTGGCCTTCGGGTGCGCCAAAATCGGGGTCGTTGACGATGACAAGGATGACCTTGCCGCGCACATCGACGTCCTTGAAATCATCCCAGCCCCGCTCAGGCGCGCTGACGCCATAGCCCGCAAACACCACCGGTGTGTCCTTCAGCGAGATGCGGTCAACCGGTCGATCCGAGCCGACGATAATGTCGTCCGCGCGGGCAAAGGTCACCGTGCGCCCACCCGCCGAAGCCGTCAGGACGGCAGGGCCGTCTTGGGAGGTGCGCGATACCTCTGCCGTCTGGAACCACGAACCGTCGGGACCACCCGGTTCAAGGCCCAGAGCCGCAAACTGCTGGGCGATCCATTCGACGGTCATGGTCTCAGCGTCCGTGCCCGGAGCGCGACCTTCAAACTCGTCCGAGGCGAGGACGCGGGTAAGATTGCTGAGACGTTCGGGATCGACACGTTCCTGTGCGACCGCAGCCGAGGTGAGGGCCGAACTGGACAGCAGTACGGTGGCCAGGGCCACAGCGGCGGTACGGAACATGATCTTTCTCCTACGCAGAAACCGTAGTTCTACGCTGCATCAGATCACGCGCAGGTGTCGAGGACTTATTGCCCCGCGCGGCCTTCCAGATAGGCCGCCACGCCATCGGCAGCCACCACTGCCGATGCAAAGCAGGCTTGCAGCAGATAGCCGCCCGTGGGGGCTTCCCAGTCCAGCATTTCCCCGCACACGAACACGCCCGGCAGGGCCGTCAGCATCATGTCCGGCCCATATTGGCTGGCCGAAATGCCGCCCGCCGAGGAGATGGCACGGTCCAGTCCACGCGGCGCGTTCAGCGTGACAGGCACCGCCTTGATCAGGCGCGCCAGTTCATCGATGTCATGCGGCAGGGGGCCACCCTCGCGCATCAGGGCCACAGCCACGCCGTCCAGCTTCAGCGCCTTGCGAAGATGGTTGGACAGGCTGTTCTTGCCCTGCGGTTTGGACAGGCGTGTCACCAGCGTCTGATGGTCCAGATCGGGCCGCAGATCGATATGGATCGTCGCCGCGCCATTGGCCGCTATGTCCTCACGGATAGCCGAGGACAGAGCATAGACGGCCCCGCCCTCCAAGCCGTATTGCGCCACCATGGCCTCGCCCCGCGCATGGCTCTCCTTGTGGGAGACGGCGATATTCTTCAGCGGTTGGCCCGCATATTTTTCTGCCAGAACGGGCGACCATTTGGCTTCAAAGCCGACGTTGGAGGGGCGGAAGGTTTCGACCTCCACACCCTTGGCTTTCAGCCACGGCACCCATGCCGCATCCGAACCCAGACGCGCCCATGAGGCCCCGCCCATGGCCAACACAACAGCATCCGCTGTGATCTGTTCGGCACCGTCCGGCGTTTCAATTGTCAGGCTATCGCCATCCCATCCGGTCCAGCGGCTGCGCGTACGGACCGCGACACCCAGCTGATCCAGCCTGCCCAGCCATGCGCGGAGCAGAGGAGATGCCTTCATCGCCTTGGGAAACACCCGCCCCGAAGAGCCGACAAAGATTTCAGCCCCCAAGCTATCGGCCCATTGGCGCAGCGCCTCGGCATCAAACCGGTCGAGCCACGTTGCCACTCGGCTTTCAAGCGCGCCATAGCGGCCATCAAATCGCGGACGCGGCTCGCTGTGGGTCAGGTTCAGGCCACCACGCCCCGCCATCAGGAATTTGCGGGCGACAGACGGCATCTGGTCGTAGACGGTGACCTGATATCCGCTCTGGGCCAGTTGCTCGGCAGCCATCAACCCTGCGGGTCCGGCGCCGATCACGGCAACAGTGGTGGTGAGGGGGGAGGTGGCGTTCATGGCCCCTTCCTAGACCGGATTGCCCGAAAACGGCATATTCGATCGCATGAGCGTTGCCTTTACCCGTGAAGAAGATCTGGAAGCGACCGCCGCCGACCTGGTGGACCGCCCGATCTCGCCGCATCCGAACCTCGTCACAGCCAAGGGGCTGGAGATGATCGAGGCCGAACTGGCGGCCGCCAAGGCCGCCTATGCCGCCGCGCAGGTGACAGGCTCCATCGAGGCGGACCGCACCGCCATGGCCCGCGCCACGCGCGATCTGCGCTATTGGTCATCGCGCCGTGCCTCGGCCCAGCTGGTCGAGCGCCCCGTCGATGGCCGTGTCCGCTTTGGCGGCACGGTGACAATCGAGCGCGAGGATGGCCGCACCCAGACCTTTCGTATCGTCGGAGAGGACGAGGCAGACCCCAAGACCGGATCGGTCAGCCACGTCTCGCCACTGGCACGCGTCCTGATGGGCAAGAGGGTCGATGACGAGGCCGAGCTGGCCGGCCAGACCGTGGCCATTATCGCCGTCGACGCATAAGCCTAAAGACAGCCTCAAAAGAAAAAGGCGGACCGCTAGGCCCGCCTTTTCCTTTTGATATGGAACGGACTTAGTAGCCGCCCTTGCCCTTTTCGCGAGCGATCGGCTGGAAGTCGCGGACGAACTGTTCCAGCAGGCGCACCGACCAACCGGCCGAACCTGCCGGACGCACATCATTGGCTGCGCCATAGGCCATGTTGGCGATGTCGAGGTGGGCCCAAGGGGTCTCGGGGCTGACGAAGTTGGCGACAAAGACAGCGCCCATGCCCGCGCCCGGTCCCGGCTCGCCGCTGTTACGCATGTCCGCAATCGGAGAGGCGATGCGGCTTTCGTAGGACGGGTGGAGCGGCAGTTGCCACACATTCTCGCCCGAGGCCTCGCCCGCCGCGCGCAGCTGCTCGGCGAGTGCATCGTGACGGGTGAACAGGCCCGCATAGTCCGGACCCAAGGCCCCGCCGACAGCCCCCGTCAGGGTGGCCACATCGATGATGGCGGCGGGGTTATAGGTTACCTCGGCCCAATGCAGGGCATCGGCCAGAACCAGACGGCCCTCGGCATCTGTCGAGATGATCTCGATGGTTCTGCCGTTCATGGCGGTCAACACATCGCCCGGACGGATGGCATTGCCATCAGGCATATTCTCGGCGACGGCCGCCACAGCGACCACATCCACCGGAGCGCCCGCCTTGGCCAGCGCCATGACAGCCCCGACCACACCAGCAGCACCCGACATGTCCATCTTCATATTGCCCATATTGGCGCTGGGCTTGATGGAGATGCCGCCGGAGTCAAAGGTAATGCCCTTACCGACCAGAGCGACCGGAGCGCCCGACGCGCCCTGACCCCGATAGCGCACGGCCACCAGCGCAGGCGGACGGGGCGAACCACGGCCCACGCCCAGCAGAGCGCCCATACCCAGACGCTCCATCGCCGCCACGTCCAGAACCTCGACGGTCACACCCGGCACGCCGGCGAATGCCTCGCGCGTGCGTTGGGCGAAGACTTCCGGATAGACGATATTGGCCGGCTCGTTGGAGATGTTGCGGGTCCAGAAGACGGCATCAACAACGTGCGCGCCGCGACCGCGATAAAGCGCCTCGGCATTGGCGTTGTCCGTCACGACGGTGATGTCACCGGGCATGACGGCAGCGCGGGCTTCGGTGTTGTAGAAGTCGACGCGATATTGGCCGATGCCCATACCGGTCGTGATTTCAGCCACCTGTTCGGCAGCCAGACCCTTGGCCGCGACCGTGATGGCCGAGGTTTCGGAAATCAGGGCGCGACCGGCAATCGTGCCTGCGGTCTGATAGTCCGACAGGGTGGCGTCGGTCTTCAGTCCCTGAACATGGATGCGGCTCCAGCCCGCCGTGCCGTAGAGGGTAACCGACTTACGGTTGCCATAGCTGAAGCGGGCGGCCGTCAGGCCCTGGCGGACTGCCGACAAGGTGGCCTCGTCCAGACCCAGATTGGCCAGATCGTCTTCCGAACCCGCAAAGATCACCAGCACGTCCGAGGGGGCGGGCATGGCGGTGCTGAACGCCACTTCTCGCGGCGTGGTATAGCGAGGCTGGGCCCCCGCAGGTGCCGAAACCGCCGTCGTAGCGCGGCGCGTCTGGGCATCCGCAGGCGCGGCGACGCTGAGGCCGCTGGCGACCATAAGGGCCGCGAGGGCCAGTGCAGAGTTTCGGCAAATGGGCATGTGTCGGGGTCCCCTCAAAAAACGGTTTGAAAGGCTTATGCGGTGCGCCGCGTGCGCGGAGCAACTCCCGTCACCGTTGTCGGGCAGTCGGCGCGACGCCGTGTCGCGCTGGTTACAAGCTTGGCCTTTAGGCTCATGGGCGCGGTGACGCCCCTGTCAGCTATCAGGGCACCCAGCCATCCCCATGCGGGCTCCTTATGCGTTCTGTGTGGCTCTTCCATTGTGTGGCTCCGTTTCGTTGCAAGATTTACGGGCCCTATTGGCGAGACGCCGTTATCCGTGCAAACGAGACTCCCGCTCTATGCATAAGGTGGCCTTATGAAAGACATTCTCGGCAGCATTCCCGTGGATGCCCTTCGCGTGTTTGAGACAGCTGCGCGACTTCAAAGCTTTACCCAGGCCGCCACCCAGCTCGGGATGACGCAGGCTGCGGTCAGTTGGCGCATACGCGACCTCGAGGACCGGCTGGGCCATGCCCTGTTTGTCCGCCGCGCCCGCTCTATCGCCCTGACGGATCAGGGAGAGCGCCTTTATCGCCCGACCAGCGAGGCCATGGCCCTGCTGAGACGCGGGGTCAGCGATGTGCTGGAGCTGAACAACAACATCCTCAGCGTCACCGCGCTCCAGACGCTAGCGACACAATGGCTGGCGGCGCGGCTGGGCCAGTTCCAGCTGTCCAATGCCGATCTGGCTGTACGCGTGGATACGGGGATCGCCCTGTCCAACCTGTCGGATGACGGCATGGATGTCGGGTTGAGGTACGGATCGGGCCAATGGAGCGGGATGGAGGCGCGCCTGGTGTTTCCGGCTGTGGCGACGCCGATGTGCTCGCCCGAGGTTTATGAACGTCTCAAGCCCAAGCAGCCGTCCGACCTGAAGACAGGTCCGCTGTTGGGTGATGACAACGAATGGGCCGCTTGGTTCGTCGAGGCAGGGGTCGATGTCAGCCAACCCGCCAACAGCCCGCGCATGATGGCCGACAGCCAGATGATGGAGGTCGCCGCAGCCATGGCGGGGCAGGGGATTGTGCTGGCCTCGCCCATCCTGTTCGCCCGCGAGCTACGCAATGGCCAGTTGATCGCGCCCTTCCGCGAGACCTGTTCCATCGCCCGCGCCTATTGGCTTTGCTACCCGACGGGGCGGCGGCTGGTGCCCAAGATCGCGCGCTTCAGGGACTGGATCCTGCAGGAGGCCCAAGCCGATCCCATCATCGTGCAGGAAGCCCGCCGTGCAGGCGTCCAGATCGGCCAGACGGCATAAGGCGCAAAGAGAAAGGGCGGGACCTTTCGATCCCGCCCTTCCGTTTGGCTTGCTCTGAGAAGCAGGACTTAGAAGTCCATGCCACCCATGCCACCCATGCCGCCCATGTCCGGAGCGCCAGCAGCAGCGGCCTTCTTCGGAGCATCAGCGATAGCGGCTTCGGTGGTGATCAGGATGCCGGCAACCGAGGCAGCCGACTTCAGGGCCGAACGCACGACCTTGGCCGGATCGATCACGCCCATTTGGACGAGGTCGCCGTACTCTTCGGTCTGGGCGTTGAAGCCGAAGGTGGCTTCGGTCGATTCCAGAACCTTGCCGACCACGATCGAGCCTTCGACGCCCGAGTTTTCCGAGATCTGACGGATCGGAGCCTGCAGAGCGCGGCGGACGATGTTCACGCCAGCCTTTTGGTCAGCGTTCGCCACTTCGATGTTGGCCAGAACCTTCGAGGCCTTCAGCAGGGCCACACCACCGCCCGGGACGATGCCTTCGTCGGCAGCGGCGCGGGTTGCGTTCAGGGCGTCGTCGACGCGGTCCTTCTTTTCCTTCACTTCGACTTCGGTCTCGCCGCCGACGCGCAGGACGGCAACGCCACCGGCCAGCTTGGCCAGACGCTCTTGCAGCTTCTCGCGGTCGTAGTCCGACGAGGTGTCTTCGATCTGGCGCTTGATCTGGGCCACGCGGGCTTCGATCGAGTCCTTGGAGCCGACACCTTCAACGATGGTGGTGTCTTCCTTAGTGATGACGACCTTCTTGGCCTTACCCAGCATGTCGAGGGTAACGGTTTCCAGCTTGATGCCGAGGTCTTCCGATATGACTTCGCCGCCGGTCAGGATGGCGATGTCTTCCAGCATGGCCTTGCGGCGGTCACCGAAGCCCGGAGCCTTGACGGCAGCAACGCGCAGACCACCGCGCAGCTTGTTGACGACCAGGGTGGCCAGAGCCTCGCCCTCGATGTCTTCAGCGATGATCAGCAGCGGACGGCCCGATTGCACGACAGCTTCCAGGATCGGAAGCATCGGCTGCAGCGAGGTCAGCTTCTTCTCGTGGAGCAGGATGAGCGGCTCTTCGAGAACGGCTTCCATCTTGTCGGCGTTGGTGATGAAGTACGGCGACAGGTAGCCGCGGTCGAACTGCATACCTTCGACGATGTCGACCGAGGTTTCAGCGGTCTTGGCTTCTTCGACGGTGATGACGCCTTCGTTGCCGACCTTGTCCATGGCCTGGGCGATCAGGGCACCGATTTCAGCGTCGCCGTTAGCCGAGATGGTGCCGACCTGGGCGATTTCCGAGTTGTTGGAAACCGGCTTCGAGATGGTCTTCACTTCTTCCAGAACCGCGTCGACAGCCTTGTCGATACCGCGCTTCAGGTCCATCGGGTTCATGCCGGCGGCAACGGCCTTCAGGCCTTCTTGCACGATGGCCTGAGCCAGAACGGTTGCGGTGGTGGTGCCGTCACCCGCCTTGTCGTTCGCCTTCGAAGCGACTTCGCGGATCATCTGGGCGCCCATGTTCTCGAAGGCGTCTTCCAGCTCGATCTCTTTGGCAACCGAGACGCCGTCCTTGGTCGAGCGCGGAGCGCCAAACGACTTCTGGATCACGACGTTGCGGCCCTTCGGGCCCAGGGTCACCTTGACGGCGTTGGCCAGGATGTTGACGCCCTTGAGCATCTTGTCGCGGGCATCGGTGTTGAACTGTACGACTTTAGCAGCCATGAGTTCTGCTCCTATATAACTGGTTTATCTAAGGAATTTCGAAACGCCGGGTGCTTACGCGAGCACGCCCAGGATGTCCGATTCCTTCATGATGATCAGGTCTTCGCCTTCGATCTTCACTTCGGTGCCCGACCACTTGCCGAACAGGATGCGGTCGCCGACCTTGACGTCCATGGCAATGTGCTTGCCGTCTTCGTCACGGGCACCCGGGCCAACCGCGATCACTTCGCCTTCTTGCGGCTTTTCCTTGGCCGTGTCCGGGATGATGATCCCGCCCTTGGTCTTGGACTCTTCTTCAACGCGCTTGACCAGCACGCGGTCGCCGAGAGGACGAAACGCCATCTGATGATCTCCAGTTTAAATGTCTGCCTTAGCAGCAGGAGGGAAGGGATTTAGCAGTCCGCCCCCTCGAGTGCTAACGGCGGGGAGTTAGGCACGCTCACAAGGGGGGTCAAGGGGCGCTCCGAATAAAAAATCGCGGAAATTTCGAACATGACTGGAAAATGAACGAACACCCTTGGGGTCGTTCAGATTGACGGGTCTATACCTGTCATCAAGTTCAACACCGGCTTTGAAAGGAGCCCGCTATGAAGACCCTGTCCAAGATCGGCGTCGCAGCAATCGCACCGGCTCTGGCCCTGACCCTGATGGCCTCGCCTGCCTCGGCCCAACGCTACCATGACCGTGGTAACGACAGCGGCAAGGACGCCGTCATCGGTGCCGTCGTGGGCGGCCTGGCCGGTGCCATCATCGGTAACGGTGACGGCCGCTATGTCGCCGGTGGCGCTCTGGCTGGCGCAGCCCTCGGTGCCGCCTCGTCCGACAGCCGCAGCGACTGCAACTATTACCGCGGTGGCCGCTGCTATCGTAACCAGGGCCACTGGGAGCGCGAGCACGGCATCAACAGCCGCGACGGCTACTATCGCGGTTATGACCGCCGCGACTATGGCTATCGCCAGAATGATCGCCGCAACGACCGCGGCTACCGCTACGACCGTCGCTGGTAAGCCAAGCGCTTAACCCGACAAATGAAGACCCGGCAGCGTCCCCCTCCTGCCGGGTCTTTTTTATTGTTCCGCGCGGGCGGCTTTGCCGATCCTGCCCATACTGGTGAGGTCGAAGCCGAGCGGCGACTTCAGTCCATATCCGAGGGCACGGTCAAAACCGATGTGGCTGATCCAGATCAGGGCCCCCAGAACACAGGCCTGATTGGCCAGGGCAAAGCCTGTGGCCATCAGCACCAGTGGCAATGTGAGGCTGTGCGCCAGATTATAGGCAAAGGCCCCCACTCGGGCATTGATCGCATAGGCCAGCATCGACAGATCCGGTGCCAGAAACAGACCCAGAAATACCCACCAGTTTCCATCCAACCGGTCATAGGCCAAAAGGCCCGCAATAAAGACCGCCAGCCCTTCCAGCTTTTGCCAGCGGACGGCCACCGTCATCATTTGAGTTTGTCCAACAGCGCCAAGGTCGATGGATCGAGCGAGGCCTCTCCGCCGCCCGCGACGGTCAACACCGAGCGGGCCATGGACTTGCCCAGTTCCACACCCCACTGGTCGAAACTGTTCACGTCCCAGATGACGCCCTCAACAAAGGTCTTGTGCTCGTAAAGGGCGATCAGGGCGCCGAGGGTGTGCGGGGTTACACTGTCCATCACGATGGTGGTGGAGGGGCGGTTTCCCGGGAATGTTTTGTGCGGGGCCAGACGGACGGCTTCGTTTTCCGGCAGCCCTTGCGAGATCATCTCGACATAGGCCGCAGCGGTGGAATGTCCCACCATCAAGGCGCGTGACTGTGCCAGTGCATTGGCCCAGAGTTTCTGTTCCGGCCCGTCATCATGGGTTTGACGGACAACGATGAACTCCGTCGGCACGATCTGCGGGCCTTGGTGTAGCTGTTGGAAAAACGCGTGCTGGCCGTTGGAGCCGACTTCCCCGAAAATCACGGGACAGGTCAGGTGATCGATAGGATGGCCGTCACGGGTGACCTGCTTGCCGTTGGACTCCATCTCCAACTGCTGGAGATAGGCAGGAAAACGGCGAAGGACATAGGCATAGGGTGCCACCGACCGCGCCGTGCGACCCAAACCATTCACATTGTATATCTGCGCAAGAGCCATCAGTACGGGCGCATTCCGTTCCAGCGCAGCCGATCGGAAATGCACGTCCATCGCCTCGGCACCCTGGAGCAGCGCCTCAAAGACGTCCCAGCCCAAACCGATCGCGCAGGAAAGGCTTACCGGCGACCATAGCGAGAAACGTCCCCCAACCCAGTCACTGAAGGTGAATGTCCGGTGGCAACCAAAAGCCTCGGCCAGCTCGGGCGCGGCGGTCACGCCGACAATCTGTTTCTCGATCTCGGCGCCGGCCGGGAGTTCGCTCCGCAGCCAATCGCGGACCGCTGTGGCATTGGCCAGCGTTTCCAGCGTGGTGAAGGTCTTTGATACGATGATGACAAGCGTCGTCTCGGGATCGAGACCCGCCAAGGCTTCCTGACGGTCGGCCGGATCGATATTGGCGACGAAACGGACCTGAAACTCAGGCAGGCGAGGACGCAAGCCTTCCCAGACCACACGCGGACCAAGGTCGGATCCACCGATACCGATATGGACCACCGCCGTGATGGCCTTGCCCGTCGCCCCGGTGATCGAGCCGTTACGCACGCCGGTAGCAAAGGCTTTCAGCGCCTCGCGCTGGACACAGACTTCTTCCGAGATCGACTGACCCAGGGCCTTGAAGGGTTTTCCCCGCGCGGCCCTGAGGGCCGGGTGAAGAACGGCCCTCCCCTCGGTGGTGTTGACCGGCTCGCCCGCAAACAGGGACTGTCGGGATTCCTCCACCCGACACGCTCTGGCGAGCGCGAGAGAGGCGTCCAGCCCCTCGCGGGTCCAGCTCTGTTTGGACAGATCGACGAAAAGACCTGCGGCAGTCAGAGACATCGCGTCCAGACGGTCAGGGTCGCGCTCGAACTGTTCGACGATCAAGGCTTCCTTGTCGCGCGCGGCAAGGCCTTCGAGCAGCGCCCAGGCCTCATCCCTGCTCAAGATAGATCTAAGATCGTCCAACAGTTTTCAATCCTCGTTTACCGTCGGTATATAAAAACTCGGCCATGGGGGCAGTTCCTGCAGGCCTTCCAAGAGTCGGGTTTGGATCGGAATTTCGGATGACATGCAACCTTGCCGTCGCGGCAGCGCTTCTTTTCGCGTCCGAACCTAGCGCGGTGTCTGCTGCGCCCGCTGCCGAAATGGCCGCGTCTTCAGTAAGCGCCGAACCTGCCTTCAAGGCCATTACGGACGAGGCGGCGTCGCTGAAGTCCGTTGCCTCGCAGTGGCTTTCGCCCCCCTATCTCACCCAGTCCGAATTGACGACGGACGCAGGCTTTATCGATTTCAGCCAGCGCATTAGCGCCCTCGCTCAAGCCAATATGGCAGCCCATCTGGATATGCGCCAGCGTGGAACGGACGGTGACCTGACCTGTATCTTGCGCGGCATTGCCGAAGATCTCCCCGTCAAACTGGCTGCCGTCAAGGCCGCCAGCGCCGGAGACGAGCGCAAGCTGGCGCTGGAGGAGATGGTCTATCTCTTGAATGACAATGTGGAAGTCATTCTCGCCCCGCCGCACAGTCCTTCATCGGCTCGCTGATCCCGCCTCTGATACCGCGCGGACCACCAGCCCTTCCGACAGCACCTGCGGCAGAACCTTGGGCTCTGCCTGACCGGGCGTATAGATGAGATAGAGCGGAACGCCCGAGCGGCCGTGCCTCTGAAGCTCGGCAGTGATGGTTGCGTCCGAACGGGTCCAGTCACCGACCAGATAGACGGTACGGCTGTCGGCCAGTGCGCTTGCGACACGCTCCGATGACAGGGCAGTGCGCTCGTTGATCTTGCAGGTGACGCACCAGTCCGCCGTGAAATTCACCAGAACCGGACGACCCTCGGCCAAGGCGGCGTCCACTGCAGCCTTCGACCATGGCCGGGACGGCAGAGCCGTCTCGGTGCGGGTGGACAGGGCGGCGACAGGCACCCGCATGGCCATGACCGCGCTGACGCAGGCGATAAGGGCAACGATGACCGCGACCACTTTCACGGCACCACCTTTTCCGCGTCGGGCCGCAAAACCATAGGCGGCCAAGGCCACGGCCAGAAGACCAGCCGCAAGGATCAGGAATAGCAGCTGGTTTCCGGTCTGGCGGCTATAGACCCAGCCCAGCCACAGAGCCGTGCCATACATGGGCAGGGCCAGAATATTGCGCAGGCGCTCCATCCACGGCCCCGGACGCGGCATGGCGCGGGACACCTGTGGCATCAGGCTGATCACCAGATAGGGCAGGGCCAGCCCCAGACCCAACATTAAGAACACCGTCAGCGCCAAGGGCCACGGCAGGACCAGAGCCGCCCCCACAGCCACCGCCATAAAGGGTGCCGTGCACGGTGCCGCGACCACCACCGCCAGTACACCGGTCATAAAGGCCCCGAACACGCCATCGCGGCCATGCCCGCCCAGTCGCTGTAGGGCACCACCGAAATCGAACACGCCCGACAGATTGAGCGCCACCGCCAGCATCAGAAGCGACAGGGCGGCAATCACTGCGGGCGACTGGAGCTGATAACCCCATCCAATCCCCTGTCCCGCCGCCCGAAGCGCCAGAAGGCTACCGGCCAGCAAGAGGAAGGACAGCAGGACGCCTGCCGTGAACGCCAGTCCGTCCCGACGCAGAGCCACTGGATCATGGGCTGAGCGCGACAGGGCCGCAGCCTTCATAGCCAGCACAGGAAAAACGCAAGGCATCAGGTTCAGGATTAGCCCGCCGAGCAGTGCAAACAGCGCGGCCTTCATAAAGCCCGCCCCTTGCGAGGCGTCTGACGGCTCGCTGGCAATCAAGGTGCCGGATGTGCCCCCAAGAGGTTCGGCAGGAAGGGCTGTCACCTCCCAGCTGCCTAGATCGGTGGCGATGATGCCGGAGACGGCCCCCTCGACGCCATTTCGTGTCTGGCGCCCCGTCGGCGCGGTAAAACGCAGACCTTTTTCGCCACGTTCGACGCGTTGGGGGGCGGCATGGTCCAGCACACGCCCCTCAAACGGATAGAAATAGGCCCATTGCGGCTTGGACGTTGCCAGCGCCCCGCCCGCAGCAGAGAGGATCAGCTGGCCGTCCTTCAGACTGGCCGTGGCCTGAATTTCCGAGGGTTGCGGCACATCCAGCAGGGCCTGCTGAATATCCTGACCAAAGCGCGGATTGAGCGGTGGGGCCCCCGTTCCGACCTTGAGATCGGTCGCCAGTTCCATATCCACCGGCACGCACATCTGATCGCTGCACACCAGAAACCGGACATTGGCGACGGCGCGGAATGTATCGCCCGCGGCAAGACCGGACGGGATTTCCACCGCCACCGGAAGATAGGCGACGCCGCTATAGACATAGCTCATCAGCCCCATCAGGGATTTTCTCTGCGGCACCGGCCACAGGATATCGCCCGCCTTCACCCCCTCGGGCAGGGTCCAGACAATCTCGGTCGCACCGCCGGAGTCCCCCGGATTGCGCCAATAGGTGTGCCACCCCTCGCTGATATCCTGACGCACCGCGACAATGGCAGTCGAGCCGGGCACGACCCACTGGCTCATAGGCACAAGCTCGGCCGTGATGCGGCTGTCGACCTTGGGGCCTGTGCTGGCGGCACGCGCCTGCAGGCCCATGGTCAGCACAAGGCCAATCAGGATGATGGCAAGGAAGCGAAGGGACTGGATCATGATCGGCGGCATCTAAGCCGATCCACCCCGAGGATGCGACCGTAAAGACGACGCACCCTTTGAGTGTTCAGGCATCTTGCCTTAGCGGCGCGGCTCGGCCTCGATATTCACCACCGTCCGGCGGCGCAGCGGCTCGTTCACATTGCCGGTGCGTGCCCCTTCTGAGCCGACCGCATCGACCTCGAACACAGGTATGGGCCAGCCAAAGGAGGCAAGGGCATCACGCACAGCCTGCGCGCGCTGCTCCGAAAGCTGTTGGTTGACAGCCGCACCACCGCTGGCGTCGGACAGCCCCGTCACGGCAACCTTACGGATCGCGCAGTCCGACAACAGGTTGCGCGTCATGGACAGGGCCTGCAGAGCCGTCGGCGTCAAGCTCGACTGGCCTTCGGTGAAATAGACCTCGACGGTCTGATTGGAACAGTTCACCGGCGCGACCAGCGCATCGCGCGTCGCATAGTTGCCGCTCGGCGCACAGGCCGCGACGGCCAGAACCGCCACAACAGCTCCGCCGGACAAGACAGCACGCGTACCTTTATGAAGTTTCGGCATAGCCCCAGCCTCTCCCTTTCAAACCCCAAAAACGGAAAAGGCGGCCCCGTGACAGAGACCGCCCATCCGGCAGCGAACATGATGTCCCGCTGCTAAATCGATGCGATCAGTAACGACGCTGGCCGTTTTCCCAATAGCACTCTGCTTGGCGGCCATCGTAGCAGTAGTAATAGCGACCTTGGCTGTCGCGATAACGCTGCTGGTTGGCGCGGTCCTGGGCCGAACCACGCACAGCACCCGCTGCACCGCCCAGAACGGCACCGATGGCGGCACCGCGACCGGCATTACCGTCGCCAACGTTATTGCCGATGATGGCACCGGCCACGGCACCGATAGCGGCACCGGCAGCACCCTGACGGACAGCTTGATTATTGGTGGTACCGCCGCCGTAATACGGATCGCTGGCACAGGCGGACATCAGAAGACCCGCACCTGCCATTGCGATGATTGCCTTGTTCATATTGAACTCCTCTCACGGTCATTGTTGCAGCCCCGCTAGCTTCACCAACGGGTGGCCCGCGTGTCGGTTCCGGTCGGTTGGCCGCTGATCGTCCGGCTTTGCAGGAACTTCGCATCACGCCGCACGTTCGCAGCCCATGTCCGATACCAACGCTCCCGAACAAACCTCGCCCGAAGGGCCAAAGGCCGTGACCCAGGCGGTCAAGCTCGACAAGATCATCATGCTGATCAATCCGATGTCGGGCGGTGTCGGCAACAGGGCCGCCGATGACGCTAGGGCCATCCTCGACGAATATGATGTCGAAGCCGATGTGCGCGTTCTGGAAGGCGAGGGCTTTGCCCGGACCATCGACGATGCCATCGCCGAACGCCCCGACGCCCTGCTGGTTTTGGCAGGAGACGGCACGGCCCGTTCGGTGGCCACTCTGGCCGGCCAGAAGGATATTCTGGTCGCGACCCTTCCAGGCGGCACCATGAACATGCTGCCCAAGGCGCTTTATGGCACCGGTGACTGGAAAAAGGCTCTTCGCCGTACACTGGAAGAGGGCGAGCCGCGCAAGGTCGCCGGCGGCGCTCTGGGCGACGAGCATTTCTATTGTGCCGCGATCATGGGGGCTCCAGCCCTGTGGGCACCCGCCCGCGAAGCCATCCGCTCGGGCAAGATCGGCAAGGCCATCAGCCAAGCCCGTCTGGCCTTCCGCCGCGCCTTCTCGGGCCGGATCCGCTTTGATCTGGGCAAGGGTGTCGAGGAAAAGGCCGAGGCGCTGGTGCTGATTACCCCGCTGATCTCCAAGGCCTTTGACGAGAATGATCCAGGTCTGGAAGCGGCCATTATGAAGACGTCCGACACGGGTCAGGCGCTTCGTCTGGCAGCCAATGCCGTCTTTACCGACTGGCGCAATGATGCCGCCGTGGAAACCCACCGCACCCGCAAGGTCCGCATCTGGGGCCGCTCGCGTATTCCGGCGGTTATCGACGGCGAGACGGTTCCGGTCGGCAAGGAAGGGGAGGTCCGCTTTGTAGAGCATGCCTTCACCGCGCTGGCACTGTCGGCAGAAGCTCTGGAAGATGCGGACTAATGGGCTCCATCCTCCAGTTCTCGGACATCCATTTCGGTATTGAGTGCAAGCCGGCCGTCGCGGCGGCGCTGGACTATGCCCATGCCTTTAAGGCCGATCTGAACCTGATTACAGGCGACATTACCCAGTCCGGAAAGCGGTCGGAGTTCGAGGCCGCCGCACGATGGCTGGATGCCCTGCCGCACCCCGTCTTCGTCAGTGTGGGCAACCACGACGTGCCCTATTGGGACGTAATGGCGCGGGTCTTCTGGCCGTGGAAGGCTTTCGAGACCTCGACCGGACATCCGGCCCATGACCACGAGTTCACCTCACCCGGCCTGATGGTGCGGGGCGTGACCACCGCCCGTGGCTGGCAGGCGCGTCTGAACTGGTCCAAGGGCGTGATCGATCTGGAACAGACCCGCCGTGCCGCAGAGGCACTGCGCCAGACCACGCCCGACACCCTGAGGATTCTGGCCTGCCATCACCCGCTGGTCGAGATGATCGACACGCCGATGACAGGAGCGGTCAAAAGGGGTGATCGTGCCGCGCGTATCTTTGCCGAGGCGGGCGTGGACCTGATCACCACCGGACACGTCCATGTGCCGTTTGCCCTGCCGATCGATATGTCGGACCGGCGCTGTTACGCCATTGGCTGCGGCACCCTGTCGTTGCGCGAGCGGGACAACTATCCGCCCAGCTTCAACCGCATCGAATGGGATGCCCATACGCTGGTGGTCACCGTGGTGAAGTGGGACGGCAACGGCTTTGTCGATGGCGAGCAGTGGACACTGAAACGTCGTCAGGACACGCGATCGCCGCTAACCGCGCCCGATCCCGATATCCCCGGCACGCTGGAACAGACCCTGACGTCGCCCTGACCCTCAGGTCAGCAACCGCTTCAGAACACTATCCAGCACAGGCCGCCCCATCGGCGTTGCCCGCAGACGCTCGCCAAAGGTTTCAAGGAAGCCTTCCTCGATCATCTCGGCCATGGGGCCATTCCCATGGTCCAGCTCGAGACGGCGCAGAACCTCCAGTTCGACGCCCTCGACGGTCCTGAGCCCCAGAAGTAGCCGCTCTTCGTCCGCCTCCAGCGGGGACAGGGTTTCGCGCTCTGTCCATGGCTGGCCGGACTGAACGCCCGCGATGTAGTCGGCGATCCTGCGGTGGGCGACGGTGGCGGTGCGCCCCTCGCCCAAGCCGAGACGACCGTGGGCACCGGGACCGGCACCAATATAGTCGCCGCCGCGCCAGACATGCAGATTGTGCTGCGAGCGCGCCGCCACGCCCTTGGCGTGGTTGGATACCTCATAGGCCGCGAAACCCTGCTGCTCGAGAACCTCTTGGGTCGTCTCGTAAAGGGCGGCGGCCAGATCCTCGTCGGGTGGGGTCAGTTGACCGCGGGCATAGGCGCGCCCGAAGGCCGTCGTTGGCTCTATGGTCAACTGATAGGGCGAGATGTGTTCGAACCCCAGATCAAAGGCTGTGCCCAGCTCGGCCTTCCAGTCGGCAATCGACTGATCGGGTCGGGCATAGATCAAGTCGATGGACAGGCGCGGAAAGATGGCGGCAGCCGTCGCCGCAGCCCGCCTCGCCGAGGCCGCCGAATGGTCCCGTCCCAGAATTTTGAGCGCCGCATCGTCAAACGACTGGATACCCATGGACAGGCGCGTGATGCCTGCGTCGGCCAGCGCGGCATAGCGGCCCGCCTCGGCATCGGTTGGATTGGCTTCCAGAGACACCTCGATCTCGCCTGCGGGCGGGAACAGCGCGCGGGCATCATCCAAAATGTCGGCGACCGCCTGCGGGTCCATCAGGGACGGCGTCCCCCCGCCAAAGAAGACAGAGGCGAGCTGGCGCGGCCCCAGAAGCTCGGCCTGCGCCCTGATATCCGCGCGAATGGCCTCCACCAGCCGCACCTGTTCCTCGTGCCGCCCGCGATCGCGCACGACATTGAAATCACAATAGGGACAGATGCGGGCGCAGTAGGGCCAGTGCACATAAAGAGCGACCAGCCCGTCGGTCTTTGGCACCAGCGGGACCGCAGACCGATCAGTCAATCAGCGCGGCCTTGAGGCGTTCGAACGCCAGCGCACGGTGGCTGATGGCATCCTTGGCTTCCGGATCCATCTCGCCAAAGGTCAGGTCATAGCCATGCGGCTGGAAGATGGGATCATAGCCGAACCCCTTGTCGCCACGCGGCGGGAAGACGATCTCGCCATCCACGCGCCCTTCCACGACGACGCAGGTCCCGTCAGGCCACGCCACGGCCAGTGCCGAGGTGAACCACGCCGAGCGGTCGCGACTACCAGCCTCTTCGAGGCGGTCGTGCACCTTTTGCATGGCAACAGCAAAATCCTTGCCCGGACCGGCCCAGCGCGCGGAGAAGATGCCCGGCGCGCCATCAAGACCCGCCACGGACAGACCGCTATCATCCGCCAGACAGACCTCGCCGCTCAGCGCCGCCGCATGGCGGGCTTTCAGCATGGCATTGCCGACAAAGGTTGACTCTGTCTCGTCCGGCTCGGGCAAATTAAGCGCTCCGGCGGTGACAATCTCGTAATTTCCATCCAGCAGCGCCGCGATCTCGCGTGCCTTGCCCGGATTGTGGGTCGCAGCCACCAGCCGCATCCCTTTGATAAGACGGAGTTTCATGGGCCACCTATAGACCTGAAATAGACCTTGCGAAAGTTTAATATCGTTAAACGATATGTAACGTGCTTATTCCCGAGGGTCCCAGTATGTTCATTCTCAAGAACGGCGGGTCGCAACGTTCTCGATCAGACCAGATGGTCGGGTCAATCACCTAGCGACACCACGAAACGGCAAAATTATTTGCCCCAAACGGAGATAGAACGATGCAAGCGATGAAAGCCTCGATGACGATGGACAAACTGGGCGCCATCTTCCTCAACACGGTCCTGCTGGCTGCCATGCCGGCTGCTGCCCTGGCTACCCTGATCCAAGCCCTGTGAGAGGGCTGGCTTTGACGGAAGCAACAAAGACAGTGAAAAGAGACGCTGCGTCGTAAGTTCAATCCGGCGCAGCGTCGTCCATTCCATCAAAGCGAATACGCCATGCCCACGGGTCCGGGACCAATCGCCAAGCGGCTGCCACGGTTCAAAGCGCTAAGCCTGTACGACGGGCCAGCCTGGGCCGCCCCCACCCGACTGCTCAAGTCGATTATCGACATTGCCTATGCGGCATCCATCTGTCTGACGATCCTGTTTGCGATCGTCTTTGTGATCTCGATCTTTCTTCCGCTCACAAACTTCAGCATCGCCATCGAGGACGGGGCCAATACCCGCCAGATGCCGCTGACGCGCACGCTCGTGCTGTTTGTGGTCGGTGTTGTGAGCCTCTATTTCAGCGGCTTCGTCTTTATCCTACGCAATCTCAGACAATTGTTCCTGTCCATGCTGGCCGGTGACGCCTTTAGGCCAGGCAATGTGGTGCGCCTTCGTCTCGTCGGTCTGGCGCTGGGTATCGTGACCCTGATCGCATGGTGCGCACGGACCCTGATCGCCAAACATCTGGCGGTCGGCGCCATCAGCGAGCCGAGCGTCGGTGAGTTCATCACACCCGCATTCGCCATCTTCATCACCCTGACACTGGCAGAGCTGTTCCGCGAGGGCGCCCGCCTGCGCCGCGAAACAGAACTGACGATCTGACTTTTACCCGCTAGAAGAACCCATCATGGCCATCCGCGTCCGACTCGACCGTCAACTTGCCGAACGCCGCATGTCTCTTACCGAGCTTGCGGACCGCGTCGGTGTGACTGTCGCCAACCTGTCGATCCTGAAGACAGGCAAGGCCCGGGCCATCCGCTTTTCGACACTGGATGCCCTGTGTCGCGAGCTTGACTGCCAACCGGGCGATCTTCTGGTGCATGAACCGGGACCGCCCCTCGAAATCATCGAAGACTAGGGTCTGTGGCGCGCCGCCCCCCCAAGCCCAGCGAGGACGATCGGCGCCTGTGGAAACGGGTGACGCGAACCGTGACGCCCAAAACGCCCGTAAAGCCGGACTATATCGCCCCTGACGCGGTCGAGGCGGCTCTGGCCGAGATGACGGCCATGCTGGGCGAGCCTGACACCGAAACCAAGCCCGCCAAGACCCGCGCCCCGCGCAAGAAGGCGGTCAAGACCGCTGCCGTCACCTCAGCCTCGGCAGGCGAGAGCATTATGGCCGTCATGCCCGTTGCCTCGCGCCCCCTGCCACGCGCCAAGGCCGAGCGGCCCGCCCCTGAGATCATCGAGCCGAACCGCAAAAAGCGCCTGTCGCGTGAGCGCGACCCGATCGAGGCCCGCATCGACCTGCATGGCTTTGGGCGGTTTGAAGCCGAGGACGAACTGCGCGCCTTTTTGATGAGCTGTCAGGCGCGGGGGATGCGCTCGGTTCTGGTGATCACCGGACAGGGCCGTCAGGGCGGCGGCGTCATCCGCTCCTCGTTCGAGGAATGGATGGCCAGCCCCTATCTGCGCCTGATCGTGTCCGGCTATTCCATCGCCCACCAAAGGCACGGCGGCAACGGCGCCTTCTACGTCACTCTGCGTCAGCGCTAGGTCACGACTGGGCGTTTCGTACTGCTGCCGCCCCGGCCAGCGGGGTGATCACCATGGCAAACAGGACATAGGCGGCCAGTAGGGCGAGGGCAGGCCCGATAGGTTGATCATTGGCCGCTCGCGCCAAGGCTCCTGCCCCGAACACCACCGGCGGAATGAACAGCGGCAGGACGATCACGGCGATCAGCACCCCGCCGCGCTTGGCCCCCAAGGCCAGTGCCGCTGCCAATGCCCCCGTAAAGGCAAAGCCCAGCCCGCCGATCAGCGACGTCAAGCCTGTCAGGGCGATCAGCCCCGCATCCTGCCCGAGCACCAGAGCCACGACGGGGGCCATGAGCGCCAGCGGCACCCCATTGGCGAGCCATTGGGCCACAGCCTTGACCACGACCACGCCCTCAAGCGGCACCGTGCCGAGCGAGAGGATATCGAGCGATCCATCCTCCAGATCGCGCTCGAACAGACGCTCCAACGACAACAGCGACGCCACCGCCAGCGCGACCCACGCCGCGCCCGATGCAATCGGTGCCAGTCCTGACAAATCCCCGCCGACCGCCAGGGGCAGCATGGCGGCAAAACAGATCATAAATCCGCAGGCCAGCAGCGGGCCGCCACCACCGCCCCAAGCCAGTGCCAGTTCGCGGCGAAACAGGCTGAACAATCCGCTCATGCCCGACCTCCCAGATCGAGCGACACGGTGTCGAAGGGCAGGGGGTCGTGAACCGCCGCGATAATCATGCCGCCGCCATCAAGATGCGCCTGCATCAGATCACCCATGCTCTGGCGCCACACGCTATCCAGCGGGGCCAGCGGCTCGTCCAGCAACCACAGGGGACGCGGAGCCGAAATCAGGCGAGCCATGGCCACGCGGCGCTTTTGACCCGCAGACAGACGCCGCGTTTCCAGATCAAGCAGGGGCTCGAGCTTTAGCTGGTCTATCGCCTTGGCAAGACCGTCTTCGGAGCCGCCCAGAAAGCGGTTCTGGAATGTCATTTCCTGACAGGCCGTTCGGGTGGGTTTCAAACCTTCCAAATGGCCGGTCAGGTGCAGAGCGGATCGCCGTGCGTCTTCGGGTTCGACCTCGGTGCCTTTGTTCAGAAAGTCGATGCGCCCGCCATCGGGCCGCACAAACCCCGCAATCGCCCTCAGCAGGGTGGATTTACCGGCACCATTGCCGCCCGTCAGACTGACCGCCTGACCGCGCGATACCTCTAGAGAAAGGCGCTGGAACAGCACCCTTTCCCCGCGCGACAGGGTCAGTTCGGCAATCCTCAGACCGTCCAGCACTTGCGAACCTCTCTCAATATCCCCGTCATGTGTGTGGATACATGGACGTGCCCCACGGGCATGCTTATATGCCAATACGCCGCAGCAGGCTTTCGCCGCGCGCGCAAGGGACCTGTGTGCCCTTTCGTCCGACGCGCGAAGGTGCAACCGAATTTCCGGGCGGCATTTGTCAGAGGACCCTCACATGCCGTCGATTGACAGCCTCAAGACCCGTCAGGACCTTACGGTCGGACGCAAGAAATACGCCTATTACAGCCTTCCGGCCGCAGAGGAAGCCGGTCTGGCCGGTATCTCGCGCCTGCCGCGCTCGATGAAGGTGCTGCTGGAGAACCTGCTCCGCAACGAAGACGGCGTGTCCGTCACCGAAGACGACCTCAAGGCCGTCGCCGCATGGCTGGAAAACAAGGGCACCGTCGAGCACGAGATCGCCTTCCGTCCGGCCCGCGTGCTGATGCAGGACTTCACCGGCGTTCCGGCCGTGGTTGACCTTGCCGCCATGCGCGATGCCATGGCCAAGCTGGGCGCCGATCCGGCCAAGATCAATCCGCTGAACCCCGTCGATCTGGTCATCGACCACTCGGTCATGGTGGACCACTTCGGCAGCCCGCAAGCCTTCGACCAGAACGTCAAGCGCGAGTACGAGCGCAACATCGAGCGCTACAACTTCCTGCGCTGGGGCTCGTCGGCCTTCAACAATTTCCGGGTCGTTCCTCCGGGCACCGGCATCTGCCACCAGGTGAACCTCGAACACCTTGCCCAGACCGTCTGGACCGGTGACGAAGGCAAGAAGACCGTCGCCTATCCGGACACCGTGGTCGGCACCGACAGCCACACCACCATGATCAACGGCCTGTCGGTTCTGGGCTGGGGCGTTGGCGGCATCGAGGCCGAGGCGGCCATGCTGGGCCAACCGATCCCGATGCTGATCCCGGAAGTCATCGGCTTCAAACTGACCGGCAAGCTGCCGGAAGGCGCGACCGCGACCGATCTGGTGCTGACCGTCACCCAGATGCTGCGCAAGAAGGGCGTGGTCGGCAAGTTCGTCGAGTTCTTCGGTGACGCCCTGACCGGCATGACCATCGAGGATCAGGCCACCATCGCCAACATGGCTCCGGAATACGGTGCCACCTGCGGCTTCTTCCCGGTCTCGCAAGCCACCCTCGACTATCTGCTGGCCACCGGCCGCGAAAAGGCCCGCGTGGCTCTGGTCGAGGCCTATGCCAAGGCCCAGGGCCTGTGGATCGACGAAACCTCCGAAGATCCGGTCTTCACCGACGTTCTGGAACTGGACATCTCGACGGTCGTGCCGTCGCTGGCCGGTCCGAAGCGTCCGCAGGACCGCGTTGAGCTGACCACTGCCGCATCGGAGTTCGAAGGCCACCTGACCGGCACCTTCGCCCGCGCCGCCGATGCCGCCCGCGCTCCGGTCGAGGGCAAGGACTTCACCGTCGGTGACGGCGATGTCGTCATTGCCGCCATCACCTCGTGCACCAACACCTCGAACCCGAGCGTGCTGATCGCCGCTGGCCTCGTGGCCCGCAAGGCCAAGGCGCTGGGCCTGTCGCCCAAGCCGTGGGTCAAGACCTCGCTGGCACCGGGCTCGCAGGTCGTGACCGACTATCTGACGGCCTCGGGCCTTCAGGCCGATCTCGACGCCATGGGCTTCAACCTCGTCGGCTATGGCTGCACCACCTGCATCGGCAACTCGGGCCCGCTGGATCCGGCAATCTCGAAGACGATCAACGACAACGCTCTGGTCGCTGTCTCGGTGCTGTCGGGCAACCGCAACTTTGAAGGCCGCGTGAACCCCGACGTTCAGGCCAACTATCTGGCCTCGCCGCCGCTGGTGGTGGCCTATTCGATCGCCGGTTCGATGCGCATCGACATCACCAAGGAGCCGATCGGTCAGGACAAGGACGGCAAGGACGTCTTCCTGAAGGACATCTGGCCGACGACCGAGGAAATCGCTGCCATCCAGCGCAAGGCCGTTACCCCCAAGATGTTCGCCAACCGCTATGCCGACGTCTTCAAGGGCGACGAGCACTGGCAGGCTATCGAGGTCACCGGTGGTCAGACCTACGCATGGGACGACAACTCGACCTATGTGCAGAACCCGCCGTATTTCGAAGGCCTGTCGATGGAACCGGCTCCGGTCGAGGACATCGTCGAAGCCCGCATTCTCGGCATCTTCGGTGACTCCATCACGACCGACCACATCTCGCCCGCTGGCGCGATCAAGAAGGCCTCGCCTGCAGGTGCCTATCTGACCGGCCACGGCGTCGATACGCTGGACTTCAACTCCTATGGTGCCCGTCGCGGCAACCACGAAGTCATGATGCGCGGCACCTTCGCCAACATCCGCATCAAGAACCGCATCACGCCGGAAATCGAAGGCGGCGTGACCAAGCACTTCCCGTCCAAGGAAGTGATGTCGATCTATGACGCCGCCATGCGCTATCAGGGCGAAGGCCGTCCGCTGGTCGTGTTCGCGGGCAAGGAGTACGGTACCGGCTCGTCGCGTGACTGGGCGGCCAAGGGCACCCGTCTGCTGGGCGTTCGCGCCGTCATCGCCGAAAGCTTCGAGCGTATCCACCGCTCGAACCTGGTCGGCATGGGCGTCGTTCCGCTGCAGTTCAAGGAAGAGGGCTGGCAGAAGCTGAACCTGACCGGCGAAGAGATCGTCACCATCCGTGGCCTGACCGACGCCAACATCGGCAAGCTGAAGCCGCGCCAAGACCTGTGGGTCGAACTGTTCCGTCCGGCAGACGGCAAGATGGCCCGCTTCCCGGTCCGCTGCCGCATCGATAACCAGACCGAGCTGGACTACTTCAAGGCCGGTGGGGTTATGCCTTACGTGCTCCGTAATCTGGCTGGCGAGAAGTAAGCCACGTCGGGTCGGTCGGCCCCCACGGGGGCCGACGATCGCGGCCCACAAAGACGGGCCGTGTCGGGTCGAAAAGGCGGAGCCTTTTGACCACGGCCCCACTAAGAATGCGAAACCCGCACAACAGAAAGGCCCGAGGAGCAATCCTCGGGCCTTTGCTCTAAAATACCGATGATTTGTCGACAGGAGTTGCGACGCAGGTTACGTACCGCTTTAGGGGAGGGGAAGGTATGGTCGACGCCAAATCGGTAAGTGCACGCAAGAACCTAGATATTCATATTGCGAACTTTCTAAGCGCAATAAAAACGCTACGAAAGTGCCTTCAGATTAGCTTAATATTGCTTCCCGTCCTAACTGCTGTAGCAAAAATAGCAGAAAGCGATGCTGGGGAAGCTTTAAAAGCAAGTGCCGTTACGGCGCAAATCATATTTATTATCACGGGCGCATTGGTAGCGTTATTGTTACTCATTACAGAAACATCTTCTCTAACTATATTTAAAGATGCCAAAAAATCTGCGGAAGACCTGGCAGAATTTGAACAAAAGCTTATAGAAATTGAGCAGGAAAACGAAGCATTAACTAAAGAAATTGAAAAGACATCTATCTCAACGATGACAATCGATATTATGAGACAAGCTATAGATAGCCATCTACTAGATGTCGATAGCAAAGAACTAAAAGAAGAATACATAGCTCTGCTAGACCTTCTATCTGCGTCAAAAGAAAGCCTTTTTGGAATGAAGGACGAGCAATGGAATTTTTCTATATATTTATGGGACACATCATCTCAACAGCTTAAATGCGTGGCTTGTCGTAGACCAACTAAGGCTGATGAAGATAAGCCCCATCGAAGCTGGCTAAGTGGCGAAGGTCACGTAGGGAAAACTTTCGCAAGTAAGCGAGCTATAGTTATCTCCGACACACTTGACCCAAATGTCCGGGGTCTTTTCGATGCACCAATCGATAAGCAGCCCCCAAATGGGGAAGATGCAAAAAAATACAGATCGATTGCGTCGTTCCCCATCCAACTATCTGGATCGCACCCCTCAAGCCTACCTCTAGGGGTGGTTGTTGCAACCAGTGACCAACCTGGGCGTTTTGTGCCTAAAGAAGATGGCACTGAAGACGAAGCTGTCCGACCTATTCGTCACCTCAGCAACACACTTGCAACGCTTTTATCACTTAATAATCTTCGTGAGAAAGACTAACATGGAACGATACGCAGAGGGGTCAAACATGTATGACGAATTAACTGCCCGTGCTGCCAAGCTGTATCGGGGCAACGGTGGAGCAGCAGATCTCGCACGAGAAATAGCAGTGAAGTCAGCGCAACTCGCCGCCCAAAAAGCTAAAGAAGCCAAAGACAAAGCGCGGCTCAAAAAGTCTCTAGAAGCTGCCTGACCACTTAAGTCGAGTTTTAAAAAGCCCCCTCGGAGTGATCCGAGGGGGCTTTTCATTTCAACGCTAACCGTTGAGCCTAGGGCTTACTCAGCAGCAACACGGTCCGCATACTCTTCGATCTGGTCGAAGTTCATGTAGCGGTACACGTCGGCGGCGTTCTCGTTGATGACGCCCATTTCGGCCATGTACTCTTCCACGGTCGGCAGGCGGCCCAGCTTGGAGGCCACGGCGGCCAGTTCGGCCGACGACAGGAAGACGTTCGAGCCCTTGCCCAGACGGTTCGGGAAGTTACGGGTCGAGGTCGAAACCACGGTCGCGCCTTCCTTCACCTGAGCCTGGTTACCCATGCACAGCGAGCAGCCCGGCATTTCCATACGGGCGCCAGCACCGCCGAGGGTCGAATAGTGACCTTCCTTGGTGAGTTCCGAGGCGTCCATCTTGGTCGGCGGGGCGACCCACAGACGGGTCGGGATGTCCTTCTTGCCCTTCAGCAGCAGCGAGGCGGCGCGGAAGTGGCCGATGTTGGTCATGCACGAACCGATGAAGACTTCATCGATCTGGGTGTTCTGCACTTCCGACAGCAGGCGGGCATCGTCCGGATCGTTCGGAGCGCACAGGATCGGCTCCTTGATCTCGGCCAGATCGATTTCGATGACGTGCGCGTATTCGGCGTCGGCATCGGCTTCGAGCAGGTTCGGGTTGGCCAGCCAGGCTTCCATGGCGTCGATACGGCGTTGCAGGGTGCGGGCATCCTGATAGCCGTCGGCGATCATGTTCTTCATGAGCACGATGTTCGAGGTCATGTACTCGATGATCGGCTCTTTGTTCAGCTTGACGGTGCAACCGGCAGCCGAACGCTCAGCCGAGGCGTCGGTCAGTTCGAAGGCTTGCTCGACCTTCAGGTTCGGCAGGCCCTCGATTTCGAGGATGCGGCCCGAGAAGGCGTTGATCTTGCCAGCCTTGGCGACGGTCAGCAGACCTTGCTTGATGGCGTAGTACGGGATGGCGTGGACGAGGTCGCGCAGGGTGATACCCGGCTGCATTTCGCCCTTGAAGCGCACCAGAACCGACTCCGGCATGTCCAGCGGCATCACGCCGGTGGCCGCACCGAAGGCGACCAGACCCGAGCCAGCCGGGAAGGAGATGCCGATCGGGAAGCGGGTGTGCGAGTCACCGCCGGTGCCGACCGTATCCGGCAGCAGCAGGCGGTTCAGCCACGAGTGGATCACGCCGTCGCCCGGACGCAGGGCCACGCCGCCGCGATCCGAGATGAAGTGCGGCAGTTCGCGGTGGGTCTTGACGTCGACCGGCTTCGGATAGGCAGCGGTGTGGCAGAACGACTGCATCACCATGTCGGCCGAGAAGCCGAGGCAGGCGAGGTCTTTCAGCTCGTCGCGGGTCATCGGGCCAGTGGTGTCCTGCGAGCCGACCGTGGTCATGCGCGGTTCGCAATAGGTGCCCGGACGGATGCCTTGGCCTTCCGGCAGGCCGCAGGCGCGACCGACCATCTTTTGAGCGAGGGTGTAGCCCTTGCCGGTGTCGTTCGGCACGACCGGCAGACGGAATTCGGTCGACGGAGCCAGACCCAGAGCCTCACGGGCGCGGGCGGTCAGCGAACGGCCGATGATCAGGTTGATACGGCCACCGGCTTGGACTTCGTCCAGCAGGACCTGCGACTTCAGCTCGAAGGTGGCGACGGTTTCTCCGTCCTTCACGATCTTGCCTTCGTACGGGTAGATGTCGATGACATCGCCCATGTTCAGGTTGGTCACGTCGACTTCGATCGGCAGGGCGCCGGAGTCTTCCTGAGTGTTGAAGAAGATCGGGGCGATCTTGCCGCCCAGGGTCACACCGCCGAAGCGCTTGTTCGGCACGAACGGGATGTCCTGGCCGGTGGCCCAGATCACCGAGTTGGTGGCCGACTTACGCGACGAGCCGGTGCCGACAACGTCACCGACGTAGGCGACGAGGTGGCCCTTCTTCTTCAGGTCTTCGATGAATTGGATCGGGCCGCGGACGCCGTCCTGTTCAGGCGTGATGCCCGGACGTGCGTTCTTCAGCATGGCCAGATAGTGCAGCGGGATGTCCGGACGCGACCAAGCATCCGGTGCCGGCGACAGGTCGTCGGTGTTGGTCTCGCCGGTCACCTTGAAGACGGTGACGGTGATCTTCTCGGCGACCTTGTCGCGCGAGGTGAACCATTCGGCGTCGGCCCACGACTGGATCACGGCCTTGGCGTTGGCGTTGCCGCCCTTGGCCAGTTCGTTCACGTCATGGAAGAAGTCGAACATCAGCAGGGTCTTCTTCAGACCCTCGGCCGCGACGGTGCCGACCACTTCGTCCGACAGCAGGTCGATCAGCGGCTTGACGTTATAGCCACCAACCATGGTGCCCAGCAGTTGCGTGGCGTATTCGCGCGACAGGTTCGGAACCTCGAAGTCGCCGTGGGCCACAGCCGACAGGAAGGAGGCCTTGACCTTGGCGGCGTCATCAACGCCCGGCGGAACACGGTGAGCTAGCAGCTCGATCAGTTCTTCCGACGACGCTTCGGCGGTCGGAGCCTTGATCAGTTCGATCAGTTCAGCAGTTTGCTGGGCCGAAAGCGGCAGGGGCGGAATGCCCAGAGCCGCACGTTCGGCAACGTGTTCGCGATAGTGTTGCAGCATCAGCGTTGACCTGTGTGTGGTATCCCCGACAGCCTCGCAAAAGGCCGCCAAAATATGTGTGCGAGGCCTTTCCCACATAAAGAATAGGGTCGCAATAGAGGGTCACCGGAACGGTATTCGATGTACGTCGTACGTTCGAATGCTGGGTGACAAATTCTCCTGTAATCAGGAGATCTTAAGGGCTTCTGCCAGCAGTTGCGCCTCGGCGGCGCGGCTGGACCCCGAACGCCATGCCACCACGATTTCGCGGTGGGGGGCGTCTTCGGAAATCGGGCGCACAACCACGCCCTTATTGTCCGTCAGGCCCGCGGTGACCGCCATCTGGGGCAGGAAGCTGACCCCAAGGCCGGATGACACCATCTGGACCAAGGTCGGCAGGGTGGTGGCGGCAAAGACGTCCTCGCCGCGCGGGGCCTCGATGTTGACGGCGGCCAGAGCCTGATCACGCAGACAGTGTCCGTCTTCCAGAAGGATCAGATCCTCGGCGCGCAGGGCACCCTGCGGGATCGGACCTTCGCCATCGAGCGCATGACCCACAGGAGCCGCCGCGAGGATTTCATCATCGGCGATATGGGCGTGGTCGATGCCCGGCGCGTCATAGGGCAGGGCGATGACCGCAGCGTCCAGTTGTCCGGACTTCAGCCCCGCGATCAGCTTGGGCGTCAGATCCTCGCGAATAAACAGGCGAAGGGCAGGGTATTGATCGCGCAGACCTGTCAGCTTTTGCGGCAGCAGATAGGGGGCCACGGTCGGGATCACGCCCAGACGGAAACGGCCCGACAGCGGCTTTCCGGCATTGCGGGCGGCCTCGACCAGATCTTCGGTACGGGCCAGAACATCTTCGGCGCGTTTGACGGCCTCGGCACCGACAGCGGTCAGAAGAACGGCACCACGCGTGCGCTCTACCACCGGCGCGCCAAGAATACGCTCCAGCTCCTGAACACCGGAAGACAATGCAGGCTGGCTGACGTGGGCCGCCTCTGCGGCACGGCTGAAGGAGCCATGCTCGGCAAGCAGCTTGAGATACTGAAGTTGTCTGAGTGAGGGGAGCATAGAGCCGACATAGGGATTCATCGGCTTAAGTTCAAAATTTTTTATGGGGGAAGGGGTGGGGCCCTCCCATGTGGAGAGCCCCGATTTTGCGGATGGGCGCTTAGCGTTTCAGGTCGAAACGGTCGGCGTTCATCACCTGGGTCCAGGCAGCGACGAAATCACGGACGAACTTCTCTTCGCCACCCTTCTCGGCATAGACCTCGACAAGAGCGCGCAGCACCGAGTTCGAGCTGAACACCAGATCGGCGCGGGTGCCGGTCCACTTGGCTTGACCCGTCGAGCGCGAGGTGCCGACGAACTTGTTCGGCTGGCCCTCAACACCGCTCCACACAACATCCATATCGAGGCTGTTGACGAAGAAGTCGTTGGTCAGTTGGCCCTCGCGGTTCGTGAACACGCCGTCCTTGGAGCCGCCGTGGTTGGCGCCTAGAACGCGCAGACCACCGACCAGAGTCGTCATCTGCGGCGCGGTCAGGCCCAGAAGCTGGGCGCGGTCCACCAGAAGTTCTTCCGGCGAGACGTTGAACAGCTTCGGCTGATAGTTGCGGAAACCGTCAGCCTTGGGCTCCATGACCGAGAAGCCGTCGACGTCGGTCTGCTCTTGCGTGGCATCGGTGCGGCCCGGGGTAAAGGGCACTTCGATCGACAGGCCGGCAGCCTTGGCGGCCAGCTCGATACCGACCGAACCACCCAGAACGACCAGATCGGCGATCGACACGGTCTTGGCCCCGTCGAACCCAGCCTTGATGCCTTCATAGACGGCCAGAACCTTGGCCAGCTTGGCCGGTTCATTGACGTCCCAGCTACGCTGCGGCTCCAGACGGATACGGCCACCGTTGGCGCCACCACGATAGTCCGAGCCGCGATAGGTCGAGGCCGAAGCCCAAGCCACCGAAACCAGTTCGGAGACGCTCAGGCCCGAGGCCGCAATCTTCTGCTTCAGAGAAGCGATGTCGGCCGCATCGATCACCGGACCGACCTGTGCGGGGATCGGGTCCTGCCAGATCAGGTCTTCGGCCGGAACGTCAGCACCGAGGTAGCGGGCCTTGGGACCCATGTCGCGGTGGGTCAGCTTGAACCATGCGCGGGCGAAGGCATCCTCGAACGCGGCCTGGTCATTGCGGAACTTCTCGGAGATGGCACGGAAGCCCGGATCCATCTTGAAGGCCATGTCCGCCGTGGTCATCATGGTCGGCACACGCTTGGAGCCGTCATGCGCCTGCGGGGCCATGTCTTCCGGTGCCGGGTTGATCGGCTGCCACTGCTGGGCACCCGCCGGACTGCGGACCAGCTCATACTCATAGTCCAGCAGCATGTGGAAGAAGCTGTCGTCCCACGTACGCGGGGTCGGGGTCCATGCACCCTCGATGCCCGAGGTAATGGTGTCGTCACCCTTGCCGGTGCCGTGCTTGGAAAGCCAGCCCAGACCTTGAGCCGTGATGTCGGCACCTTCCGGATCGGCACCGACCAGCGAGGCATCGCCATTGCCGTGCGACTTGCCGAAGGTGTGACCACCCGCCGTCAGGGCGACGGTTTCCTCGTCATTCATACCCATGCGGCCGAAGGTCTCGCGGATGTCGCGGGCCGACAGCAGGGGATCGGGCACGCCGCCCGGACCTTCGGGGTTCACATAGATGAGACCCATCTGGATGGCCGCCAGCGGGCTTTCCAGTTCCAGACCCTTTTCGGCGTCGATACGGGTCTGGCCCAGCCATTCGCCTTCGGCACCCCAATAGACGTCGCGGTGCGGCTCCCACGTATCCACACGGCCACCACCGAAACCGAAGATCGGGCCGCCCATGGACTCGATCGCCATATTGCCGGCGAGGATCATCAGGTCGGCCCAGGACAGCGACTTGCCGTACTTCTGCTTGATCGGCCACAGCAGGCGACGCGCCTTGTCGAGGTTGGCGTTATCCGGCCACGAGTTCAGCGGGGCAAAGCGTTGCTGGCCGGTGTTGGCACCACCACGACCATCGCCCGTGCGATAGGAGCCGGCCGAGTGCCACGCCATGCGGATGAAGAACGGGCCATAGTGGCCATAGTCGGCCGGCCACCAGTCCTGGCTGTCGGTCATCAGAGCCTTGAGGTCGGCCTTGACGGCTTCCAGATCGAGGGCCTTGAACGCTTCGGCATAGTCGAAGCCCGCATCGTTCGGGTCGACCTTGTTACTGTCCTGCGAAAGGATTTCCAGCGACAGCTGGTTGGGCCACCAATCGCGATTGGTGCGGCCTTGCAGGGTGCGGCTTTGACCACCGCCGTGCACAGGGCATCCGCCTTGATTTCCGTCCATTGGGCTCTCCTCGATATGTCTATGCGACTGACGCTATCGAAGGGATTCGCAAAATCAAAATCGATAATAATGGTTCTGACTAATAGAAAAATTTATAGATACCGCCGCAATGCAACATTTCGCGCCTACCTATAGGTTGTAATTATGCCTGCTATGCACCCATAGCGGCAGAGAATGCCTTTCATAACGATAACTTATACAAACCAACAAAATCATCGATTTGACTTCGCACCTGCGAGAGCCCATCTGACTAAGCGTCCGCATCAAAGCGATGTGGCACTCGCTACTCACACGAATTTTACATGGAGCTCCCGCTATGCTGGGCGTCGGTCAAAAACTTCCGGATTTCAAAATCACTGGCGTGAAGCCGGGCTTCAACAGCCACGAAGAAGACGGCGTTTCGGCTTTCGAAGCCATCACCCAAGAGTCGTTCGAAGGTAAGTGGAAGGTCATCTTCTTCTACCCGAAGGACTTCACCTTCGTGTGCCCGACCGAAATCGCCGCTTTCGCCAAGCTGAACAAAGAATTCGAAGACCGCGACACCGTGGTTCTGGGCGGTTCGACCGACAACGAGTTCACCAAGCTGGCATGGCGCCGCGACCACGCCGACCTGAACAAGCTGCCGATGTGGCAGTTCGCTGACTGCGGCGGCAAGTTCGCTCGTGAACTGGGCGTTCTGGACGAAGAAAACGGCGTGGCTCTGCGCGCGACCTTCGTTGTCGACCCGCACAACGTTGTCCAACACGTCTACGTCACCAACCTGAACGTTGGCCGTTCGCCGGAAGACACCCTGCGCGTCGTTGACGCCCTGCAAACCGACGAACTGTGCGCTTGCAACCGTCCGGTTGGCGGCGAAACCCTGGCTGCCTAAGCCAGTGCCGAATACTGCGGCCGCGTGAGTATGGCCGCGCGTTCCGGACGCGTTTGTATTGTCCGGAATAGTCGAGAGGGCGGCGGCGGGTGACCGTTGCCGCCTTTTCACTGCCCGATCCCGGGCCAGCAACCGATTTGGCGCGCAGATCGCGCGACAGCTTTTCCCTTTCGGAGTTCACCCCATGTCCATCGATGCCCTGCGCGAACTGATCCCGTCCTATGCCAAGGACATCTCGCTGAACCTTTCGTCGCTCGCGAACGAAACCGTTCTGAACGACCAGCAGAAGTGGGGCTGCTTCCTCGCTTCGGCCCACGCCATCGGCGTGCCGCAAGTGGTCAAGCTGATCGAAGCCCAAGCTGCGACCGTCCTGTCGCCGGAAGCCATGAACGCCGCCAAGACCGCGGCCGCCATCATGGGCATGAACAACATCTATTACCGCGCCCTGCACCTCATGAAGAACCATGAGTACCAGACCCTGCCGGCCAAGCTGCGCATGAACGCCCTGGCCAATCCGGGCGTCGAGAAGCTGGACTTCGAGCTGTGGGCCACGGCTGTGTCGGCCATCAACGGCTGCGGTGGCTGCCTTGACGCCCACGAAGGCGAACTGCGCAAGCACGGCATGGCCGCTGTTCAGGTTCAGGCCGCACTGCGTATCGGTGCCGTCGTCCACGCCGCCAGCCGCATCATCGCCTCGGCGATTGCCGCTGCCGAATAAGGCAACGACCATCTCAAAAATGAAGGGGCGGGTCCTGATGGGCCCGCCCCTTTTTCTATTCGGATTTGTCCGGCTTAGCCGCCAACCGCCTGAAGCGCTTCTTGCGGTTCGCTGGAAGCGACCATCTCGCGCATCATTTCCAGAACCAGCTTTTGCTGACGCGGGTTCAGACGCGGGGCCAGTTGGCCGATCTCGATGCTCTGACGCGTGGCGGGGAAGTCGTGGATGAACTCGCCGCCCTCCTCGGCAACGCCAGCGCGCGCCGTCAGGCCATCAAAGAAATAGCTAACATCGACGTTGAAGAAGCGCGCGATGTCCCAAAGCTTGGATGCCGAAATACGGTTGGCACCCTTTTCGTACTTTTGAATCTGTTGGAATGTCAGACCCAAAGCGCGCCCTAGATCGCTTTGGTTGTATCCCAGAGCAATCCGTTTCTCGCAGACTTTACGCCCAACATGGCGGTCTACCGGATGCGGCCCGCTCTCCCCCGCGCCTCTGACCATGCAGCAACTCTCTCAATACTGTGAAGTTTCACCCATGCGTCGCATTGCGACCATTGTCACCCAATTTTTGACATCTAAGCTCGAATAACGGCTTTTTTTTACCTCATTACAAGAATAACGAGAACCGGAATCGGCGTTCTCGTTATTCCTCAGACACCTACCGTCGGTATCTAAAGTATCTAATCGCTACTACCAGCGATAGAATTGCGATGATCGCCAGATAACCAAAACCGCCAAATCTGCCGAAGGGGGTCTCGGGCAGAGGCGCAGGCACCATTACATCTACAAATCGAGCTTCACCGTGCGATATTCTGCTGCCCTCTACGATACGGCCCAGCGGATCGATCATGGCGCTGACGCCCGTGGGCGTAGCCCGCGCCATGGGCAGGCCCGTCTCGATCGCGCGATAGGAGGCCAGATTGAGGTGCTGGATCGGTCCCGAAGTCTGTCCGAACCAAGCATCGTTGGACACATTGACGATCCATTGCGGGCGTTCGGGTCCGGACGCCTTGGTAAAGCCGGGGAACAGGCCCTCATAACAGATCAGCGGTTGCACAGCGGGCAAGGAGCGCAGCACCAGCGGCTGCGGTTTTGGCCCACCCGACAGATCCTCGGGCATCTGCACCAGACTGCGGATACCCAGCTGCCCCATCAGCTCCCCTAAGGGCAGGTACTCGCCAAACGGCACCAAACGATATTTGTCATAGATGCCGCCCACCTCCATGCCGTCGCGGCCAAGGCTGTTCAGCTCTATCAGGGAGTTGAAATAGATAAAGCCGCCCTCCGGTGCCGGATCGGCGCGGCTCAAGCCGGCCAGCAACGTTTGTCCGGATTGAAGGGCCCCTGCGATACGCATGGCCTCAGGTCCTGCGAGGACATTATTGGCGAGGTTGGGCAGGGCACTTTCCGGCCAGATCACCACATCCGGCACACGCTCGGCGGGTGCCGAGGTCAGGGCGATATAGCGCTCGACAATGTCGTTATAGGCGTCCTCGGACCATTTGGTCTCCTGCGCGACATTGGCCTGAACGATCCGCGCCATCACAGGGGACGGCTCGACCTTCACGGTGTTCAGACGCACGGTGCCATAGCCGAACATAAGGGCCAGCAGCACAGCGCCGACCAGAGCCGAAACCTGTGCCGAGCGCTGGCGCCAGTTCGTCATCAACGGACCAAACGCAGCGACGGCCACAAGGGTCAGCAGCCCCAGCCCATAGACGCCGACGACCGACGCCATCTGCGACATGGCCGATCCCGCCTGCCAGCTGGCTCCAACCGGATTCCACGGAAAGCCCGTCAGCACATGGCCCCGCGTCCATTCCAGAGCCGAGAACAGGACCGCAAAGGCCACGAACCGCATCGCGCCTTGGGGCTTGAGCCAACGATAGAGAAGGGTGGCGATACCGGTGAACAGGCCGATACCGGCGGGGAGGGCAGAGACGGCAATCGGGGCCATCCACGCCTGCGCCGGATTGACGAAGAACGCCTCGGCCACCCACCAGCAGCCCACGAGGAAATAGCCGAAGCCAAACCACCACCCCATGGCGAACCCGCCGCGCAGGCGACGCGACCGTTCGCTCAGGATCATCAGGGCCGGATAGGCCAGAAGGCCGGGAAGGATGCCAAAGGGCGGATGGGCCAAGGCCGCCGCCACACCGGCCAACAGGGCACAGAGGATACGGATCCAGCCCCTATCCCATAGGTCCGCAGGATTCCGTGCCATGGATCGCCCTCTTATGCTTGGTGGTCTGCGGCATAGGGATCGGCGATCCCCATTCCGGCGAGGATAAGCCGCTCCTCGCCTTCCATTTCTTCGGCCTCGTCGTCCTCGATATGGTCATAGCCGAGAAGGTGCAGAACCCCGTGGACGACCAGATGGCTAAGGTGATCGGCCAAGGTCTTGTTCTGGGCTACCGCCTCGGCGGCACAATAGTCATAGCCGAGGATCACATCGCCCAGATGCGGAAAGGCCGTTTCCGCCGCCGGAAACGACAGCACATTGGTGGGCCTGTCCTTCTGGCGGAAACGGGCGTTCAGGTCCTGAACCGTGGGATCGTCGGCCAGCAGGATCACCACATCGCCCTCGGCCTTGCCCAGCGCCGCGGTGGCGGCACGGGTCACAATGGCCTCGACGTCGGGCAGGGCCTTGGTCCAGGCCTCTGCTTCCAGCTCGACTTCGATCATCAGTCTTCGGTTTCCAACTCGTTGAACGGGCGGCTGCGGGCCGCGTCACTGTCATAGGCGCGCACGATGCGCTCGACGAGGGCATGGCGCACCACGTCCTCGGATTTGAACTGGTGGATGCCTACGCCCTCGACGCCGTTGAGGATACGCAGCGCATGGGCAAGGCCGCTGTCACGCGGGTTCATCAGGTCGATCTGCGTCGGGTCACCCGTCACCACCATCTTGGCCCCTTCGCCCAGACGGGTCAGGACCATCTTCATCTGCATGCGCGAGGTGTTCTGGGCCTCGTCGACGATGACAAAGGCGTGGCTGAGGGTGCGGCCACGCATGAAGGCGATGGGGGCGGCTTCGATCTCGCCCTTCTCGCGGCGGCGGGCCACGTCATCGGCGCCGAGGATGTCGTTCAGCGCCTCCCAGATCGGGGCGAGGTAGGGATCGACCTTTTCATTCAGATCGCCCGGCAGAAAGCCCAGCTTCTCCCCGGCCTCGACAGCGGGGCGGGTGATAACCAGACGATCCACCTGTCCGCGCTTGAGCAGGGAGGCGCCGTAAGCGGCAGCGAGGAAGGTCTTGCCCGTACCGGCCGGGCCGACACCGAAGGTCAGCTCGCAACGGCCCAGCAGTTCCAGATAGCGGGCCTGAGACGGGGTCTTGGGTGCGATCGCCCCACGGCGCCCTACGGGGAGGGAAGCGGCCTCGGGGACGGTGCGACCCTGACCGGGACGCGGGGCCTTGACCGACTGGCCTACGGCGGTGCGGATATCGGCCTCGCCGATCTCGGCCCCACGATCGGCGGCGGTCGCCAGATTTTCGATCACGCGCTTGGCCTGTGCGCGGTCGCGCGGCGAGCCGTTGATCGACACGCCGCCACCGGGCGTCTCGATCAGGACGCGGAAGGCATCCTCGATCAGCGCCATGTGACGGCTGCCTGGGCCGATGACGGCACGCAGGGCCTTGTCGCTCAGAGACAGAAACTCGGACTCGCGTGCCATCAGGCTTTCCTTTCAACCCTTAAGGCCACGCGCCGGACGGCGGCGCAGGCTTTCAGGGAAACGGCTATCAGCGGGTTTGGATCAGCTTGCCGGTGAGGCTGTTCTGCTGACCGCTGAGGATTTCGACCTCGACGATCTGGCCGATCAGGTGATCGGCGTCCTCGACGTGGACGGATTGCAGATAGGGCGAACGGCCAATCGCCTGCTGGCCGTGGCGGCCCTTCTTCTCGAACAGAACCGGCAGGACGCGGCCCGCCAGCGACTGGTTGAAGGCGACCTGCTGTTCGGTCAACAGCGATTGCAGCGCATGCAGACGCGCCTTGGCCACATCGTCCGGCACCTGTGCGGCCATGGTCGCCGCAGGGGTGCCCGGACGCGGCGAATACATGAAGGAGAAGGCGCTGGCGTAGTTGACGCGACGCACCAGATCCAGCGTGTCCTCGAAATCGCGGTCCGTCTCGCCGGGGAAGCCGACGATGAAGTCGCCCGACATGGCCATGTCGGGGCGCGCCTCGCGGATGCGGTCGATCAGGTCGAAATATTTCTGGCGACCGTGCTTGCGGTTCATCAGGCGCAGTATGCGGTCCGAGCCCGACTGCACCGGAAGGTGCAGATAGGGCATCAGGGCCTGCAGGTCGCCGTGGGCCGCGATCAGGTCATCCGACATGTCGTTCGGGTGGCTGGTCGTATAGCGGATGCGGTCGATGCCGGGGATTTCCGCCAGCGCATAGGCCAGCTTGGCGAGGGTGAACGGCTTTCCGTCCACACCTTCACCGTCATAGGCATTCACGTTCTGGCCCAGCAGGGTGATCTCGCGCACGCCGCGGTCGGCCAGTGCGCGGGCCTCTTCCAGCACGGCCTTGACTGGACGCGACCATTCGGCACCGCGCGTATAGGGCACGACGCAGAAGGTGCAGAATTTATCGCAGCCTTCCTGAACCGTCAGGAAGGCAGTGACGCCATCGGTGCCACGCGCGACGGGCAGGGCGTCAAACTTTTCGTTGGGCGCGAAGTCGGCACCGATGCGCTCGCCGCGGGCGCGGGCGGTGCGGGTCAGCAGCTCCGGCAGCTGGTGATAGGCCTGCGGGCCGACAACCAGATCGACCGCAGGCTGGCGGCGCATGATCTCCTCGCCCTCGGCCTGGGCCACGCAGCCGGCCACGGCGATGGTCATCGAGCCATGACCGTTGGCGGCCTTCTCGTCCTTCATCTGGCGCAGCTTGCCCAGTTCCGAATAGACCTTTTCAGCGGCCTTCTCGCGGATGTGGCAGGTATTCAGAATGACGAAGTCGGCGCCTTCGGGCGTGTCGGTCGTCGCATAACCCAACGGGCGCAGGACATCGGCCATGCGCTCGCTGTCATAGACATTCATCTGACAGCCGTAGGTCTTGATGAAGAGGCGCTTGGGCGCGTCACCTTCGGCACGGACGGCGTCCGGCACAGCCACAGTCGGATCGAGAGTATCGGTCATAGGCGGCTTATGATGCCGTCTTTGGGCATCTGCAAGGCACAGGCGGCTTTGGTCCGCCCCATGCCCCGCAAAATCTTTGTCACTCGGACGGGCCTTCGGTCGTGCCCGGAGCCCGCTCGCGCTTGAAGATCAGGCCCTCGCGCTCGGTCGGTTCAGCGCCCGGAATGGCGTGGCCGTACAGTTCCAGCTTGTGGCCGACCAATTCGAAACCCAGCTTGCGCGCGATCTCGTTCTTCAGACGCTCGATCTCGGCATCGAAGAATTCGATGACCTCACCGGTCTTGGTGTCGATCAGGTGGTCGTGGTGGTCATCGCCCGCTTCTTCATAGCGGCTGCGGCCATCGCCGAAGTCGTGCTTTTCGACGACGCCAGCCTCTTCGAACAGGCGGACGGTACGATAGACCGTGGCGATCGAAATATGCGGGTCGATCGCTGATGCGCGGCGGTAAAGCTCTTCCACATCAGGGTGATCCATAGCGTTCGAGAGCACGCGGGCAATCACACGACGCTGTTCCGTCATGCGCATGCCGCGATCGGCGCAAAGTTTTTCAATCCGGTCCATTCGCGGAGGATAGGTCGGACTGGCCATTTATGGAAGCTATTGAGAAAAGTTCAGAACCATCACCTTGGCGTGTTCAGAACTTCCGTCCGGTCGGCGGTAATAATTCTTGCGTAGCCCGACCTGTTCAAAGCCGTTCGCACTATAGAGTGCAATGGCGGCAAGATTGGATTCGGCCACCTCTAGGAACATGCGTTCGGCCCCTTGCGCCGCACTGGCGACAATGGCGGATTCAACCAGACGGTGTCCCAGCCCCTGACGGCGCAGGGCAGGGCGGACAGCCACCGTCAGAATCTCGGCCTCGTCTCCAACCGTGCGGATCAGGATAAAACCCCGGTCATCACCCGACACCTGAATCCCCGGACTGGCCAGAAGCTCGCGGAAAGCCGTCTCGTCCCACGGGGTATCAAAGGCCTCGGCGTGGATTTCCGCTAAAAGCTGGGCATCCATCAGGAAGCTGCCGTGCGCGGTTGGCCGGGCAGGCGCGTCGGCGGCGTTGCATCCGGCGCGCGCAGATAGATCGGCTTGGGCGGCGAGGTCTGCGGATCAAGCTCCGCGGTCAAACGGGCCAGAGCCTCGGCACTGGGGGCCACCAAGGGCATAGAGGTCGCCGCCCCAAGCCGCTCATCGGCCTCCAGCAGGACCGGCGCGCCAGAGCCGACAATCGTCACCTGATCGGCTGGCCCATCGGCCAGAATGGCCTCAATGGCATCCGCAATCGGCAAGGCTTCGGCCTCGGATACAGCGACACCGTTATTAAAGCGGCGGATATAGACCTGACCGCGCCGTGCATCGATGGCTGCGACGACGCGACCGTCCCGAGGCACAGAGGCGGCGAGGGCATCCAGCGTCGATATGCCGATCACATCGGCACCCAGCGCAGCCCCTAGGCCCAGCGCAAAGCTCAGGCCCACGCGCAGTCCGGTAAAGCTGCCCGGCCCGACCGTCACGCCCACGCGCTCCACACCCGACAGGCCGCCCGCATCGGCGGCCGCATCACGGGCCATGCCGCCCAGACGTTCCTGATGACCCTTGGTCATCTCTTCACGGCGCAGACCCAATGACTGCACCTGTGTGCCTTCAACCGTAAAGCACCCTGCGAGGCAGGCGCCGAGCGCCGTGTCGATGACCATAAGTTTCATACGTCCCTCCTAGCGCCGTCAGGAGGCAGGGGCCAGCGCCTCGGCAATACGACTTATGGAACGACGCAGAAGTTTGTCCTCGATACGGTCAAAGGCCGCGACCAGATGGCGGGCCTCGGGGGAGGGATCGCTGAAGCCTTTGGGGGTGGTGGCAGGCAGTGGCGGTTGCGCCGGAAAGAACTCGCCCACCGCGCAGTCCAGTATCTCGGCCAGATGGAACAGCCGCCCCGCGGACAGGCGGTTCTGCCCCGCCTCATATTTCTGGACCTGCTGGAAACTGATGCCCAGTCGATGGGCCAGTGCCGATTGCGACAGGCCCTGATGCTGGCGGCGCTGCGCCACGGCGCGTCCTACCCAGACGTCCACTTCCTGAACCTGTCGCGTCATGACACCCCCTTGGCCCCACTCAACTTGCAACGATACCGTTGCACAACCTCAGGTATGTTGCAACGTTTTTGTTTCAGTCAGGGTCGTAACGGGCGATGACAGCGCAAACGGCACGCACATGCTTGCCGGAAAGGGACACCCTCTGGCCGGCGGGATCGGCCACAACGACGTGGTTTTCATCGGCCTGAACAAACAGTCCGACCAGTCGGCGCCCGTCATTCAGTTCAACCACACAGCCCGCGCCTTGGCGGGGAAGGCGGGCGGGGGCGTATTCGATAACCGTATCGGCAAAGGCCCATGGTGCCATGTCGTCGGAGCCCATACGGAATTTGATGGTCGACGGGCTGGCAGGTGCACCATGGTCGAACCCGCGCCCCTTGGACGCGACCCCGTCGGCAGCGGGGGAAGCCTCGACCGTATTGTCATTGGCCAGAATGAAGGCGAGGTCTTCCGGCGTCGCATCCAAGGCCTGGGTCAACCGGCGCTGAACGTCGGGGCGGAAAATACCGGCGCGGCGACCGGACTCATAAAGGCTCCAGCCCTGACTGGTCATGCCGATACGCGATCCGGCCTCGGCCTGACTTAACCCGCGCGCACGGCGCAGATGGGCCAGAGCCTCGCCCATCCGGATGGCTTCCTCACGTTCATTCATAAGCTGAGCTTGCCACCATGCGGGCGTCCTTACGAGAGGGTTTCATGTGAAACATTAAGTCGCCGGACCCTTGCGGTTCGGCAGGCGAGGGGGCATCTGGCAATCATGTTCATCCAGACCGAACCCACTCCGAACCCGAACGCGTTGAAGTTCCTGCCGGGCCGCGAAGTCGCCCCGGGGACGTCTATCGAATACCGCACCATCGAAGAGGCCGCCGCCTCGGCGCTGGCGGAAGCCCTGTTCGAGTTGGAAGGCGTGGACGGCGTCATGTTCGGCGAGGACTATATCTCGGTCACCCGCCACGAGCGCGGTCCGGCATGGTC
>NZ_CAMZFB010000008.1 GCF_947305955.1 uncultured Brevundimonas sp. | reverse complement strand
GCTTACGAGGCGATGGAAGGCGCTCAGATCAACGAGGCCAAGAAGGCGCTCGCCGACGCCACCACCACCATGATGCACGGCGAGGAAGCCGCCAAGGCCGCCCGCGCAGCCGCCGAAGCCGCCTTTGAAAAGGGCCAGCTTTCGGCCGACCTGCCGACCGTTGAACTGCCGCGCGATGAGGTCATCGGTGCCATGGTCGCCGCTGTCATCACCAAAGCGGGTCTGACCCAGTCGAACGGCGAAGCCCGCCGTCTGGCTCAAGGCGGTGGTCTGCGTCTGAATGACGTGGCCATCAGCGACGGTGCCCAACTGGTCACCGATGCCGACGTGAACGCCGATGGCGTGATCAAGCTGGCCGCGGGCAAGAAAAAGATCGTGCTGGTCAAGCCGGTCTAACAACGACGATCACAGCGCGGGTGCGCTGGAACACCTGGAGGTAAGAAGATGAGTGAACTGACCCAAGGCACCCCGGCCCCCGCGCTGTCCATCGCCACCGATGGCGACGGCAATTTCGATCTGGCCGCCCATAAGGGCAAAAAGGTCGTGGTCTATTTCTATCCGAAAGCGGACACGCCCGGCTGCACGACTGAAGGGCTAGATTTCTCGGCACTGGCCGATGAATTTGCGGCCGCCGATACAGTTGTTATCGGCATCTCGCGCGATCCGGCCAAAAAGCTCGAAAAGTTCAAAGCCAAGCACGACCTGAAGGTCATCCTAGGCTCGGACGAGGACGGCATCGTGACCGAAGCGTGGGGCGTCTGGGTGCTCAAAAAGCTTTATGGCCGTGAATACATGGGCATAGAGCGCGCGACCTTCCTTGTAGACCGCTCCGGCGTCATCCAGCAGGTCTGGCATAATGTGAAGGTTCGCGACCATGCGGCCGCCGTTTTGGAAGCCGCGCGCGCAGCCTAATATAGGCTACTGAAAAAACCTCCATTTCTCACATTGATCGAACGACGTTTTACAGTTGTTATGACGTTGGGCATAACAGTGTTGTCCGAGTCGTTTATCAACTGTCGCTCGCCAAGCGGCCTTGGAGGTTTGGATGTTCAACAAGGGCAAGCCTTACGTTCCCCCCCCTACACGCTCAATGGGGACTGCCAGTTCACACGATGACACAGGCGCTCTTGATGATACGGAACTGGAAGAGCTGGAACTGGATACAGAGGTTCTGGACGATTTCGGTGACGATGATCCCAGCCCCTCTTACAGCCACGCCTCCGAAGAGCGCGAAGCGGCGGTAGAAGAACCCGCACCTCCGCCCACTGCCGCATCGGACGATACGGTTGAACCTCCGCTAGCGGCCAGTTCCGGCTGGAGCCCGACAGGTAGCGGCACCGGCGGCGGCTATGGCAGCGGTTCCGGCGGCGGCTTCGGCGGCGGCAGCACTCCACCTTCACGACCCACACGAGAGGCCGCATCGGTGCTTGGTACAGGAATGACCTTCGAAGGCGACATCTCCGGTGTCGGCCAACTGGTAATCGAAGGAACGGTCAAGGGCGACGTGCGTGTGTCGCAGGTCCTGATCAATGAAAAAGGTGCGGTTGAAGGCACGGTGCACGCCGACTTTCTCGACGTACGGGGCCGCGTGACCGGTGCCATCGTCGCCAAACAGGTTCACCTGCATCCGACCGCAAAGGTCGAGGGCGACATCACCCAGGAAGAACTGACTATCGAACGCGGTGCATGGTTCTCGGGCCGCTCGACCCAAGCCAAGCGCGGTACGGAAGAACCGGCTACGGCCTGACCTTCCGACATTTGCGGAAACAAAAAGGGGATGGCTGGGCCATCCCCTTTTCTTATGCTCAGTCGGCCTGCGCCGCGTCGCGGGTCTCGCCCACGCGGGCCGCCAGCGCGGCACCCATGAAGGCATCCAGATCGCCATCCAGAACCCCTTGGGTGTCCGACGTTTCTACGCCGGTCCGCAGGTCCTTGACCATCGGATAGGGCTGCAGGACGTAGGATCGGATCTGGTGACCCCAACCGATATCGGTCTTTGCGTCGGCCAGAGCCTGTGCCGCAGCTTCGCGCTTTTGCAGTTCCAGTTCGTACAGACGCGCGCGCAGCATCTTCCACGCTTGGTCGCGGTTCTGGTGCTGCGAACGGCCCGCCTGACAGGCCACAACCGTATTGGTCGGAATGTGGGTCAGTCGGACAGCCGAGTCCGTCTTGTTGATGTGCTGACCACCCGCACCCGAGGCGCGATAGGTGTCGGTACGGACGTCCGCCGGATTGATGTCGATTTCGATCGTGTCATCGACCACAGGCGAAACGCCGATCGACGCGAACGAGGTGTGCCGTTTGGCGGCGGCGTCATACGGGCTGATGCGGACCAGACGGTGCACGCCCGATTCCGACTTCAGCCAGCCGTAGGCGTTCGGGCCCTTGACCAGAATGGTCGCGGACTTGATGCCAGCCTGTTCGCCCGCTTCTTCGGCCTCGACCTCGACTTCATAGCCGTGTGCCTTGGCCCAGCGCGTGTACATACGCAGCAGGATACCGGCCCAGTCGTTCGACTCCGTGCCACCGGCACCGGAGTTCACTTCCAGATAGGCGTCGTTGCCGTCGGCTTCACCCGACAGCAGGGCTTCCAGTTCGGCGCGGGCGGCGCGTTCCTTGATGCCGCGCAGCATGACGCGTGCCTCTTCAAGGGCGGCTTCGTCGCCTTCCTCATCGGCCATTTCGGCCAGCATCAGACCGTCTTCCAGATCACGTTCCATCTGTTTGACGGTGTTGACCTGATCTTCCAGACGCGAGCGTTCGCGGCTGACAGCCTGAGCTTGTTCGGGATTGTCCCACAGCGTCGGATCTTCGACGCGTGCGTTCAGCTCGTGGAGCTTTCTTAAAGCGACATCCCAGTCAAAGTCGCCTCCTGAGCAGAGCAACGCTCTGCTCGATGTCGGCCTTCATGGCCTCGACATCCAGTCTCATCGCAAACTCCTATGCGATTTGGTCTGCCTCGGCGCGGCGCGCCAAAGGATCGAAAGATAACGGCGCACTCGTTGAACGAATGCGCCGTGTTGAGGGTCTAACTAATGCTTCAGTACAATCCGCTCAAGTCCTCAGGGACTTCCTTGCGCGGCGGTGTGGCCGGCTGGGCCGGAGCCGTGGGCGGTGCGGACGGTTGTGTCGGCGATCCGGTACCCGTCGGATCGGTGCGGACGACTTCCTCATACGGACGCGGGCCGGTCGGCTCGGTGCGGATCGGGTCGGCGCGAACCTCACGCTCGGTGCCCGGGCGGAAGGCTTCCTCGATGCCGTTCACGACCTTGAAGATCGCATTCTTGGGACGAACAAACGGACGTGCCGGACGGGTCTTGAGCGCTTCCTGCATGAAATCGCCGAAAATCGGCACGGCGGTCGAGGCACCGGCCTCGCCACTACCCAGCGAGCGGTTGTCGTCAAAGCCAACGAACACACCCACGACCAAATCGGCGGAATAACCGACGAACCATGCCGAGCGATATTCATTGGTCGTGCCGGTCTTACCCGCGATATTCGGGCCCAGATAGCGGACGCTGGCGGCGGTACCGCGCTGGACCACACCTTCAAGCATGGAGGTGATCTGATAGGCGGTAATCGGGTCGATCACCTGCGTGCCACGCGGTTGAAGGCGCGGAGATTCCTGCCCCGAGAACGAACGGTTACAGTCACGGCATGCACGGCGATCTGCGCGGTGGATGGTCTTGCCATAACGGTCCTGCACCACTTCCAGCAGGAAGGGATCGACGCGACGGCCCCCGTTGGCAAAGGCGGCATAGGCTGCGGTGATCTGATACGGGGTGGTTTCCCCTGCCCCCAGCGACATGGCCAGGTTGGGCTGCATATCATCGACCACGCCCATCTTCTTGGACAGGTCCACGATGGTCTTCATGCCGACAGCCTGAGCCAGACGCACGGTCATGACGTTGCGCGACAGCTCCAGACCACGGCGCAGGGTTTGCGGACCATAGTAGCGACGGCTGTAGTTGGACGGGGTCCAGCGCTTGCCACCCGGGCCACCGGGGAAGCTGATCGGCGCATCCAGCACAATCGAGGTCGGGTTGAAGTCGCCTTCAAGCGCAGCGGCATACACAAACGGCTTATAGGCCGAACCCGGCTGACGGCGGGCCTGAGTGGCGCGGTTGAAGCTGGACAGGCCATAGGAATAGCCACCCACCATCGCCAGCACGCGACCCGACTGCGGCTCGATGGCCACCAGCGCGCCGTTCACGTTCGGCACCTGACGCAGGGAATACTGTCCGCCCTGACGCTCGACAAAGATGAGATCGCCGCGCTTCAGCGGCTTACGGCTGTTGTTGCTCCACGCCACATCGGCGGCAAGCAGCGAGCCCGTGTGATTATCCTTGGCGGTGCGAATGCGGACATTGCTGCCGCTGACGCTTTCCACACCTGCGGCTTCCCACGTCCGGCGTTCCGGCGGCGACTGACGACGAAGTGCCTCGGCCTGCCAGCCCTCGCTGAAGTCGGTTTCGCCCCATGCCCCGCGCCAGCCATGACGACGGTCATAGGCTTCCAGACCACGCATCAACGCGATACGGGCCGCCGACTGCAGCTGCGGATCCAGAGTCGTGCGCAGATAGTAACCGCCACGGTTCACTTCTTCCTGACCGAACATCGAGATAGCGCGGCGACGGGCTTCCTCGACGAAGAAGTCGGCGTCGGCATATTCCGCACGGCGAGGCGCAGAGCGCGCGTTCAGCGGACGGGCCTGAGCGGCATCGCGCTCTTCGGCCGTGATGAAGCCAGCATCTTCCATCTGGCCCAGCACCCAGTTGCGGCGACCGATAGCGGCCTCCTTGCGGCGGTGCGGATGATAGTTGGTCGGGCCTTTCGGCAGGGCTGCCAGATAGGCCGCTTCTTCCAGCGTCAGCTGATCCAGCGACTTGCCGAAATAGTTATAGGCCGCAGCGGCCACGCCATACGAGCGATAGCCGAGGTAGATCTCGTTTACATACAGCTCAAGCAGCTGTTCCTTGCTGAGAACGGTCTCGAGACGCGTCGCCAGAATGGCTTCTTTCAGCTTGCGGTTCAGCTTGGTCTCGTCGCTGAGCATCACGTTCTTGGCGACCTGCTGGGTGATGGTCGAGCCACCTTCCAGACGCCGTCCGGTCAGAACGTTGAACACATTACGGAAGGTCGCACGGCCAATGCCCGAAACGTCCACACCGCCATGGTTGAAAAAGTTGCTGTCTTCTGCGGCCAGGAAAGCCTGAACCACGCGCTCGGGGACCTGATTATAGGTCACATAGATGCGGCGCTGTTCGGAAAACTCGCCGATCAGGGTACCGTCACCGGCATAGACGCGCGTCGCCGTTGCCGGACGATAGTCCGCCAGCTCTGCTGCATCAGGCAGGTCGTGAATCACATAGGCTGCGTACACAGCCACCACGACACCTGCGGCTGCCACAGCGCCCATCAAGGCTGTCGCAGCCAAGACGAACCAGCGATTGGCTATCTTCACCATGCACTCCGCAATCGGTCTTTACGGACACGACACTATATCGCGAGACGCCATGCCGCTAGGCGCGACGTCATCAATTCCGTCAGCCCTTGTCTCTCAACAAGCGCGCCTTGTCGCGCTGCCAGTCGCGTTCGGCAACCGCTTCGCGCTTGTCATGGGTCTTTTTGCCCTTGGCCAGTGCGATCTCAAGCTTGGCCTTGCCGGCCTCATTTAGATACAGCCGCGTCGCGATAATCGTACGTCCGTCGCGTTGGACCGCCGCGATAAACTTATCGATCTGGCGACGATGCAGCAGCAGCTTACGGTGACGACGCGGCTCGTGGTTGAAGCGGTTCGCCATCTTGTAGGGCGGGATGTCAGCGTTCACCAACATCAACTCCCGCCCCTCAACGGCGACATAGCTTTCGGCGATATTGGCGCGACCGTCGCGCAGAGCCTTGATCTCGGTCCCGACCAGCTGGATGCCCGCCTCGATATGGTCATCGAGGAAATAGTCGTATCGGGCGCGCCTGTTCTCGGCGATCGTCTTCTGCTTCGGCGTGTTGTCAGCCATTACTCGATACCAGCGGCCTTCAGGGCAGCGTCAATGTGGGGGCGCAGGTCCGTGCGCGTGGTTGAGAGAGGCAAACGCACTTCCTCGGAGCAGTATCCCATCTTGGCCAGCGCATATTTCGTTGGGGATGGCGAATTGTCGATGAACAGCGCCTTGTGCAGGTCGATCAGTCGGTCCTGCCATACACGGGCTGTAGCCAGATCGCCGGACTGGACGGCATTGCTCATGGCCACCATGGCTTCAGGTGCCACGTTGGACGTGACCGAGATCACGCCTGCCCCACCCTGCGCGGCATAGCCCAGATAGCTGGGGTCATCACCGGAAATCAGGTCAAAGCCCTCACCGATGTGGGCGCGCATCCAGCTCACCCGCGACAGGTCGCCGGTCGCGTCCTTGATCCCCACGACGTTCGGATGTTTCGCCAGTTCCGCGACCGAGGCGTTCGACAAATCGACGCCCGTACGTCCCGGAACGTTATAAAGCAGTATCGGCAGTTGGACCGCATCGGCCACCGCCTCAAAGTGCGCCCGCATGCCCTCTTGCGAAGGGCGGTTGTAATAGGGCGTCACGACCAGCGCGCCGTCCGCACCGACCGTCTTGGCAAAGCGGGTCAGCTCGATCGCCTTGTCCGTCGCCGATCCCCCCGCGCCGGCCAGCACCTTGATCCGGCCCGCACAAATCTCGACGCACATCTCGACCACGCGCTTGTGCTCGTCCAGATGCAGGGTCGCGCTTTCGCCCGTGGTTCCCATTGGGACAACGCCGTGCACTCCGGCCGCGATTTGGCGCTCCAGCAGTTGTTTGAAAGCCGCCTCGTCCACGGTTCCGTCACGAAGAGGTGTGATCAATGCGGTGATCACGCCCTTGAACAAATGGGCGATCATGGAAAGAACTAGCCTATGCGGAGAAAGAGCGGTTCGCCCGCTCGAACAGAGAATGAAGCCGGAAGGTATTTCGCCACGGGCTTCACCGCAACAAGTAGATGAATGAGGACCAGAAAGCTGATGATCGCTACCACCCTCGCAGCCGCCATTGCGGTGATGGCACCGTCGACTCAGGATGTGGTCAACAGCGTCCCCGCTGCGTACGGGGCCCAAAACCCCGATGGCATAAGCCCATACGAGGCTTCGCTGGTCCAACAGGGTCTGGCTGCGGCACGCGCCCGCGACGTCACCCGTACCCAATCTATCATGGCGTCGATCAGTGATCCGACCGCCCGTAAATTGGTCGAATGGGCCCTCGTCGACACGGCCGATCGCCAACTGCCGTACTCGGACCTGATCCGCGCCGAAACCGAACTCAAGGACTGGCCGCGTAGCGAATCACGCCGCGCCGCGACCGAGCGCGCCATGTACGCAGGTGGCATTGGCGGCGACACCGCACTCGCCTTTTACGGAAATGAGGCCCCGACCACGGTTCAAGGTGCAATCACCTACGCCGCCGCCCTTGAACAGGCGGGCCGCCGCGACGAAGCGCAGTCGCTCGTTCGCGAATGGTGGCGCAATGAATCCTTTGATCTGACCGAACAGAACACCATCCTGTCGCGCTGGTCCGGCTGGCTGACGTCCGATGACCACGCGGCGCGCCTGACGACCCTGCTGAGCGGCCCGCACGGTCCGGCCACGCGGGCGATGGTGGCGCTTGCCCCATACGAAAAACAATCGGCAGCCAATGCCGTCATGTCACTGCGGACCGCCTATTCACCCGACGGTATTGTCAGCGGCCTCAGCCCTGCGATCGCCCTTGATCCGAATGTGGTGCTGGAGCGTGTCCGCCTGCTGCGAGCGGCCAACCGCCATAGCGAAGCCTTCCAACTGCTGCGCTATCTGCCAAGCGCACCCAATCACTCCGAAGGCCAGAACACCCTTTGGTCCGAGCGTCGCAACCTGTTCCTCGACGCCCTTCGCATGGGCAATGATCAGGCCGCCTATGACGCTATGAACGGCCACGGCTTCCACGCGGGCGAGCGCAAGGTCGACGCCGAGTTCTTCGCGGGCTGGGTGGCCCTGACCAAGCTGAACGACCCGCGTCGTGCCGCGGCCCACTTCGAGACCCTGCGCAATGTCTCGCAGACGTCGATCACCCAAGGACGCGCCTATTACTGGCTAGGCCGCGCCAGCGAGGCGATGGGCGACCGCGCCGCTGCCGATCAATATTATCAGGCAGGTGCCCGTCATTGGCACACCTTCTATGGCCAACTGGCTGCCGAAAAGGCGGGCATCAGTCAACTGACCCTGCCGGGTGAACCGGTCCCCACGGGCGAGGACTATGCCCGCTTCAACAGCTATGAGGTGGTCAAGGCGACCAAGATCCTCAGCCAGCTGGGCGAGAAGAACCTTGTGCGGGTCTTTGCCTATCACCTCGATGACCGACTGCCGCTGGCGGTCGATCTGGCGATGCTGTTCGATATCGTGAAGCAAGGCGGGGACCAGTTCGGGGCCATGATGGTTGGTCGTGGGGCCAGCGGTCGCGGCATCATCCTGCCTGAACGTATGTACCCGATCGAGCTGCCGACGCCGGTCGCGGGCATGGCACCCAACGACTTCACACTGGCCATTACCCGTCAGGAATCCAGCTTTGACCCCACCGTCCGTTCGCACGCGGACGCCCGTGGCATGATGCAGTTGCTACCATCCACGGCGCGTGGCGTGGCCCGTCGCATGGGCCTGTCGTACAGCGATGATCGCCTGTGGGACGGCAGCTACAATATGACGCTGGGCAGCTATCACCTTGGCGAACTGCTGAACAATTTCGGCCAGTCGCCGCTGTTGGCCGCCGTGGGATACAACGCTGGCCCCGCCCGCCCGCCGCAATGGACGGCGCGTTGCGGCGACCCGCGTCAGGCGCAGGTCGATCCCATCGACTTCATCGAATGCGCGCCCATCACCGAAACACGCAACTATATGATGCGGGTGATGGAGAACATGCATATCTATCGCGCCCGCCTGAACGGTGGCTCCGCGCCGCTGACGCCGTCGGCCGATCTAGCACGGGGTACGCCGCCCTATTCCGGCCCCCGCCCCTATCAGCCCAACTAAGCCTACAGACGACGGGTCGCCAAAAGCGGCCCGTTTTCTGTTTCGACCCATTGGCCCGCGATATTGAAATGCCGGGCCAGCACATCGGCATTCAGGGCTGAAAGCGGTTTGTCGTCCGCAACCACGGCACCATCGGCGATAACGATCACCCGATCCGCGAAATGGGCTGCCAGACTGAGGTCATGCAGGGTCATCAGCAAGGTCCCGCCCTCAACTGTGCGCTCCTTCAAACGCTGCATCACCAGAAGCGCGGCATCCGGATCAAGCCCCGCGACGGGTTCATCAGCAAGGATGACATCGGCGTTTGTCGCCAACGCACGAGCCAGCAAAACTCTGGCCCGCTCGCCGCCCGACATCTCCGCGACACCACGATCCGCCAGATGGCCGACACCGACCAAATCCAATGCCTTGCGCGCCGACGCGATGGCATCAGCCCCAGACAGGAACAGCCCACCCAGCGCGGCAATCTCGACAGCGGGCAGGTTCCACGCGATCGAACGATCCTGTGCCAGATAGGCCAGACGCTCGCCCCTCTGACGGGGCGACAAGCCGCGAACGTCCTTCCCGTCAATCGTGACCACGCCCGACGACAGCTTCTGTAGACCCGCGACGGCCTTGAGCAGGGTTGATTTACCGGCACCATTCGGGCCGCAGATGGCGATCAACTCGCCCCTTCCGGCTTGCAGCGTAACCGACTTGAGCACTTGGCGGCCATCGGCGATGACGGAAACGGAATTCAGCGACAACAGGCTCACAGACGCCACTCCCGTGCTGCACGCCATGCGATCAAGGCAAACAACGGCGCACCGATCAGGGCAGTGAAAACACCCAGCTTCAGCTCCTGGTCCGTCGGGATCAATCGCGTCGCCAAATCGGCCATGGCCAGCATCAAACTGCCTGCCAGTGCGGACGGCAGCAGTATCCGCCCCGGATCAGCGCGCACTGCCGAACGCACCAGATGCGGTGCCGCCAGCCCCACAAAACCGATAATGCCCGACACCGCCACAGCAGCGCCGGACGCCACTGCCGCTGCCAGCAGCGCATAGACCCGCAGCCGTGCCAGCGGTAGGCCCGACGCCTTGGCCACGTCCTCACCAAGCGTCAGCATCCGCAAACCGCGCGACGACAGCGCGGCAAAGACCGCAGCCACCACCACGGCAACCGCCACCCAGCCGACATCAAACCAACTGCGGTTCGTCACCGATCCCAACATCCACGACATCACTTCTGCGGTCGCAATGGGCGATGGCGACAGGTTAAACACCAGCGCCGTCAGGGCACCGGAAAAACTGGAAAGTGCGACACCGAACAGGATCAAGGCTTCCGGCGTGCGAACCCGCATACCCACCACCGTCAATAGGACGCCTGCCAATGCGGCACCGATCAGTGCAGATGCTTCGACCGCGCCCGGTATCGCGGCCAAGCCAAGTGTAATAGCCAAGGCAGCCGTACAGGCCGCCGTCCCCGACACACCGATCACCCCCGGTTCCGCCAACGGGTTTCGCAAAAGCCCCTGCATCACCGCGCCCGACAGGCCCAGCGCACCACCGACGCACATCGCACACAGAACACGCGGCAAGCGGATCTGCCACAGAACCGTACCCTCGCCCGACGATGGATCGGATAGCGCCGCGCCATAGTCGGACCAAGACAAGGCCGTCTCGCCAAAGCTGACGCTCACAACCACCGCCGCCAGATTGGCCACGATCAATAGCGGGATCAGAAGACTGCGCTTCATTGGGCCGCACTCTCGGCCAAGGCCGCCACCGCATCGCCAGCAAACCACGCGGGGCAGCTCAGGGTCGACGCCGGAAGATCAGCCAAGGTCTTTTCTTCAAGCAGTGGTTTAAGAACGGGATGCCTGCCCACGCCACGCCAGTCGGCTGTCATCAGTTCGAAGAATCCGCGCACGAACATGAACGGCGGTGACATTACCACCGCCTCCAAGCCGATGGGCTGATAGCCGGGCTTTTTGGTCCCGTTACGGAAGCCAGCCGCCGTCAGGATGCTGTCAATCAAGGTTCCCGACCCTGCGGTAAATCCGCTGGCGGTGATATAGGTGGCCTCGCGCCCACGGCCCGCCGATTGGGACCGTTTCAGCGTGGCGTTCATATCGGCAATCAATGCCTCGCCTTCATCTTTTGCATCAAGTGATGCCGATATTTGTCGGATATTTTGGGCTATTTTTGGAAAATCTGTCGCATCGTCGATGTTGACGATCTTTACCCCGTCACGCTCCAGCCGCTGAAGCAGTCTCTGGTCGCCACCCCAATAACGGACCACGACATCGGGACGAAAAGCGACGGCCGCCTCCAGCGTTGGCCTGATCATCCGATAGTGTTTTGCGCGATCGGCAAAATAGGAGTCGGGATCATCGGCGCGCGGCGACAGGCGTACCTCGGCATTCGGCGCCAAGGCCATCACATATTGATCGGCGCACTGATCCAAGGCCATCACGCGCAACGGTTCCGCCGTTGCAGCCAAAGGCACGCCACAACCGACGGCCAAGACCATACTGCTGATCAGCCGGTAACCCAGCTTATACTTCACTGTGAGGACAGGCCCCGCATCAAGAGATCCAACTGCGCCTCGATCAGCGCGGATCGGTCGGCCCATTCAAAATGTGGCTTCATGACCATGATGGAAACCAAGCCGTGGACGCTTGCCCACAGGATTTGAGCCAGTACGGTCAACTCCTCTGGCGTGCGGCCCTTACCGACAGCTTGGGAGACCCCCGCCTCAAATCCGGTATAGAGTTCGGCGGCGACCTTGCGGGTCAGGCTCTCGCTGTCCTCGACCGAGATGGCCGTATAGGTCATGAAGGCCAGTCGATAGGCATTCACGTTCTCGAAGCCGAACTCGATGTAGCACCGCAGCATATTGCGTAGACGCACCACCGGATCGGTCTCTGCTGCCGCCAACACCTCCTGACGGGCCGACAATGCCGCAAAGGCCTCGCGGCAAATCTCGCTAAGAATCTCGGCCTTGTCCTTGAAGTGCAGATAAAGCGCGGTCGAGGACACGCCTACAGCGGTCGCGATCTTGCGGATCGTGGCACCTTCATAGCCATCGGCCACGAAAATCTGTTCAGCCGCCGCAAGGATTTCGCCACGGCGCGCATGGCCTTCGCCCTTCGGCTTCCGGCCCGGTTTGGCAATCGCCATCTTGTCCATGCGCGGCCTCCACCAATCGTCAGCCTCCATCTTAGGCGAGGAAGGCGATCGGAGCCAAGGTTGCTATTGGCAAAGCTTATCTCCTATGGTTGCAGCGCCTGCTTTTCTTGGGGGAGAGGGTCAGGGTTGGTCGATCAGTTCAGATCGCCACAGCACACCCCGTATGCCAATGCGTCAGCACGGGGGGTGTTGATTGCTTCGCGCATACTGGGGATTGTCGCTGTGGCCAGCGTCATTGCCGCTGCGGGTCTTCTATATCCGCTGATCGGCATTCTGTTGCTCGCGGGGTTCCAAGGCTTCCTGCTGGCCTTCGCCATTTGGCGGGCCGTGCTGGTGCGTTTCAGCCGCACACCGCCGCCTGCCCCGCCTATACCGCCCTATTGGCCGCGCTACACCATTATGGCCGCGCTTTACCGAGAGGCGGTTATTTTGCCCCAGCTGGTCCAGCGCCTTTCGCTGATCGACTATCCGCGCGACGCGCTGGAATGCTTCCTGTTGCTGGAGGCCGATGACCACGAAACCATTGAGGTTGCCCGTGGCCTGCGGCTGCCCGACTGGATGCGCGTCGTTGTGGTCCCCGCTGGATCACCACAAACAAAGCCCCGTGCTTTGAACTATGGGCTGGCAATGGCGACGGGACAGTTCCTGACCATCTATGACGCCGAGGACTCTCCCGATCCCAACCAATTGAAAGAAGCTGCGTCGCGCTTCATGGCCGAGGATCGCTCGTTAGCCTGCCTTCAAGCACCACTCCGTATTCAGCGTAAACACCGCGCCGTGGTGCCGTCACATATCCTCGACCGCCAGTTCGCCGCCGAATATGCCAGCCTGTTCGAAGTCGTCCTGCCAGGTATGGCGCGACTGGGGCTGCCGTTCCCGCTGGGCGGCACCAGCAACCATTTCCGCGTGGACGTTCTGCGCGAGGTCGGCGGATGGGACGCCTATAATGTCACCGAGGATGCGGAACTGGGCTTCCGTCTGTGGCGTCATTCCTATCGCCTGAGCACCCTATCTTCCCCAACGTGGGAAACACCGCCCGGCCCGTTCAGGCTGTGGCTGCCCCAACGCACGCGGTGGCTGAAGGGCTATTTGCAAACCTTGGCGGTTCACCTGTTCCAGAAGGGTCTAGGCCCGCGAGGCACATTTGCGATGTGCGTCAGCCTGATCGCAGGATTGGTTGCCGCCTCCATCCACGGATTTGCCTTGGCTGCCGTATCGACCATCGCCCTATTGGGGATCATGGCGTTTAAAATGCCCGACCTGACACCGGTTGCGACAGCCGTACTGCTGACAGGCTATATGTCGTCGTGGATCACCGCAAAGATCGGCACGAAGCGCATAGGCTTGAGCTACAGCCTTTGGGACATGGCCATTGCGCCGCTGTACTGGGGGCTTCTGACCTTAGCCTTCTTCCACGCCCTGGTGCGTTTGGTCGTACAGCCGCACATGTGGGACAAGACCCCGCACCTGCCCGATATTCCGGTGCATGACCTCGAGACGCCGCTTACCACGCGCCGCTATTCGAATGCACATGCTGGACGAGAGGCCGTCTAACGGCTTATCAGCCCCCACATGGCTCCGGTTCTATCCCCTACCCCCGAAACCCTCGTCACCCGAGGCTGGTCGGATTACGCGCTTATCGACAGCGGCAACGGTCGCAAGCTTGAACGCTATGGCCGTTATACGGTCGTGCGCCCCGAGCCGCAGTGCTTCTGGTCTGCCAAGGACGAAAAGAAGTTCGAGCAGGCGAATGCCATGTTCGATCCCCAGCAGGAGGAAGAGGATTCCGGCCGCTGGCGTTTCGACGAGCATGGCCCGATCGACGCCTTCCCGCTGAAATGGAAGGACGTGCGGTTCATGGGGCGTTTCACCCCGTTCCGTCACCTCGCCTTCTTCCCCGAACAGGCGGCCAACTGGGAATGGCTGGATGCCCGCATCCGCACCCTGAAAGAGCCGAAGATCCTGAACCTTTTCGGCTATACCGGCGTGGCTACGTTGGCCTGTTCGGCGGCGGGCGCGCATGTGACCCACGTCGATGCGTCCAAGAAGTCGGTCACCTATGCCCGCGAGAACGCCGAGTTGTCGGGCCTGTCCGACCGCCCGATCCGCTGGCTGGTCGAGGACGCCCGTAAATTCGTGGCCCGCGAGGTTCGTCGCGGCAACAAGTACGACGGCATCATCCTTGATCCGCCGAAATACGGTCGCGGTGCCAATGGCGAGGTCTGGCGTCTGTTCGAGGACATGCCTGAGCTGCTGAAGGACTGCGCCGCCCTGCTGTCCGACGATGCCTCCTTCTTGCTGCTGAACGCCTATGCCGCCCGTATCTCGGGCCTGTCGCTAGCGCACATGATGGCCGAGGCCACCCACGACCGTGGCGGACGCATCGACTGGGGCGAACTGGCCCTGTCGGAAGACGGCAAGGACGCCCGTTCCATCGGCCTCAGCTTCTTTGCCCGCTGGAGTAATGTGTAATGAGCGAGCATCTGATCACCTCCCTCACCAATGACACGGTCAAGGGCGTCCGCGCCCTGCACATGCGCAAAGAGCGCGAGGCGACGGGTCGCTTTCTGGCAGAGGGTCTGAAATTCATCGGCGAGGCTCTGGATCAGGGCCGCGCTCCGAAGATGCTGTTGGTGGGGCAGGATGCCCGACCGCACGCCATCCTCGACCGCGCCAAGGAAGAGACCCGCAAGGCTGGCGGCCAGATCATCACCGTCACCCACGCCATCCTCGAAAAGATCAGCCGCCGCGACAATCCGCAGACTGTGCTGGGCGTGTTCGAGCAGGTGTTCACGCCGCTGAACGACATCAAGCCCGATACCAAGCCCGTCTGGGTGGCGCTGGAACAGGTGCGCGATCCGGGCAACCTCGGCACCATCATCCGCACGGCAGACAGCGCCGGCTGCGGCGGTGTGATCCTGATCGGCGATTGTGTGGACCCCTATTCGGTCGAAGCCGTGCGCGCGACCATGGGTTCGGTATTCGCCGTCTCCATCACCAAGACCAGCCGCGAGGATTTCGTGGCATGGCGCAAGAACTGGCCGGGCAGCGTGATCGGAACGCGCCTTGATGCCACCCACGGCTATCGCGATAGCCCTGTCCAGCATCCGGCCATCATATTGATGGGCAATGAGCAGGCAGGCCTGACCGACGAACTGGCCGCGACCTGCGATGTAAACGTCAAGATTCCGATGCGGGGCCGCGCCGACAGCCTGAACCTCGCGGTGGCGACGGGCATCATGGTCTATTCGGTGACCGACGCGGCCTACGGCTCGGGTCTGTAATCAGACCAACAATCTGACAAAGAAACAGGGGGAGGCTTACGCCTCCCCCTCTGTTTTTATCCGCCGCATGCCCAGCAGGGCGATGATGGTCAGCACCGCCGCAATGGCCAGATAGAGGCCCACGGCCATCAGTCCGTAACGCTGGGCCAGCCACGTCGCGATGAACGGTGCCAGCGACGCACCCAGGATGCTGGCCATGTTGAAGGTCATGGACGCCCCCGTATAGCGAACCGCCGTCGGGAAAGGCCGCGCCAGCGCAGCGCCAATGGGACCATAGGTACAGCCCATTAGCGCAAAGCCGATGATGAAGAAGGCGGCGATCCCACCCAGACCGCCGTTGAACAGCACCGGAACCGACAGACCGAACAGGGCGATACCCGCACTGGTCACCAGCAGGGTCGTGGCCTGTCCCCATTTGTCGGCAGCCAAGGCCGCGACCGGAATGAACAGACCGAAGAAGCACACGCCCAGCAGCTGGATCGGCAGGAACTGCTCGCGGCTGTATCCCATCGAGGTTGTGCCCCAGCCCAGCGCAAACACCGTCATCAAATAGAACAACACGAAGGTCGCCAGACCCGCCAGCGTGCCGGTCAGCAGCGCATATTTGTGGTTGGCAAACAGGGTAACGACGGGGGCCTTCACCCGCTCCTGTTTGTCGATGGCCTTCTGGAAGTCCGGCGTCTCATGGATCTTCAGACGCATCCACAGGCCCACGATCACAAGCACCGCACTGGCGATGAACGGCACGCGCCAGCCCCACGCCATAAAGCTGTCTTCGCTCAAGAAATGGCCCAGCGCGATGAAGCTGGTCGTGGACAGGATGAAGCCGATGGGCGCGCCCAGTTGCGGAAACATGCCGTACCACGCCTTCTTGCCCGGAGGCGCGTTCTCGGTCGCCAGCAGAACCGCGCCGCCCCATTCACCGCCAAGGCCCAAGCCCTGACCGAAGCGGCACAGCGCCAGCAGCAGCGGCGCAATGACACCCGCCTGCGCCTGCGTCGGCAACAGACCGATCAACACCGTCGATCCGCCCATGGTCATCAACGCCGCGACCAGTGTCGCCTTGCGGCCCACCTTGTCCCCGAAATGCCCGAACACAACCGCCCCAATGGGACGGGCGAAGAAGGCAATCGAGAACGTCGCAAACGACGCCAGCATGGCCGTCATGGAATCGGTGCCGGGGAAGAATAGCGCCGGAAACACCAAGACAGCTGCCGTGGCGTAGATGTAGAAATCGTAGAACTCGATTGTCGTGCCAATCAGGCTCGCGAAAAGAACACGCGCCTTAGAGTTCGATACGGATATATTTTGGCTTTCGGCCATCGAAATCCCCTCAACAAGAGGGATTTTGTTTCAGAAATTACCTAGTTTCGTCAAGGATTTATGTGCCGCGTGGCTTCGCGCGCGTGGTCGGTGCCGCATTGGCTGGATCTTCCGGCCACGGGTGGCGTGGATAGCGCCCGCGCATTTCCGAACGCACCGCGGCCCACGATCCTGACCAAAATCCCGGGAGGTCTTTGGTGACCTGAACCGGACGGCGCGCAGGCGACAGCAGCGACAAGGTCAGAGGCACGCGGCCTCCTGCGACAGTCGGATGCGCTTTCACGCCGAACAGTTCCTGCACCCGAATATCGACGCGCGGGCCACCCTCGGCGGCATAATCAATGGGGGCAGAACCCAATGGCGTCGTCAGGCGGGTCGGTGCCAGTTCATCCAGCTTGCGGGTCAACTCCCACGGGATCAGAGCGCGCAAGCCCTCGGCCAAGGTCTGATCTGAAATCGCGGCCAAATCCTGCGCGTTCTCCAACGCGGGCCACAGCCATTCCTCGCGCCGCGCATAAAGGCCCTCGTCCGACATATCGGGCCATTCGCTGTCGATCTGATGCAGGAAGGCCAAACGCGCGCGCAGTGCCAAAGCCCCCTCACCCCATTTGATCGCGCCGATACCCTGCTGCTCGACCTCGGAACGCAGCGCCTGCGTGATCATCTTGCGATCCGGTGCGCCCAGAACCTTTTCATCCAGCACAATCGCACCGATGCGGCGCTGGCGCTTCATGACCATGCGGCCCGACGGTTCCCTAGACAGTTGATCGACCGTCTCGATGCGGTGCGCCAGATCGGTCTCGAGCGTACGCGGATCAAGCTGGGCAGCCAGACGGATCTTGTCCCGCACATCGCCACCGCCCAACTCGGCCACCGCAAGCCACGGCACCTGCGATAGACGCTCGCTGGCGTCCATTGTCACACCGCGACCGGACGACAGCAGAAAATCGCCGGTCTTGCCCTTGGCCTTGGCGATCCGGTCGGGAAAGGCCTCGCAGATCAGCAGGCCGGCATCAACCTCTTCCCCACTGCCACCACCAGCGGCCTTGGCCCATCGCTCGGCCAGCTTCATCGCATCGCGCGCGCGTGGCGACCGATCGCGGCCCAGTCCCTTCAGCCGCTCTTTCACATCGACTGCATTTCCACCCAGTCCGGGTTCGGTCAAAAGGGCCGCCAGCTTCGCCCCGCCCATGGCATCGCCCAGATCGGACGCCACCGTCACCATGTGCGCCAACCGCGGCGACAACGGCATTTTGATCAACCGCTGTCCGTGCGCGGTCAGTTCACCCTTTGCATCCAGCGCGCCCAAGCGGGTCAGCAGGTTGCGCGCCTCGGCAAAAGCGCCTGACGGGGGCATGTCCAACAGCGCCAATCCTTCGGGCGAGCGCCTGCCCCATCGCGCCAGGTCCAGCGCAAACGCCGACAGGTCCGCTTCCTGAATTTCAGGCCGTTGGTGCGCCACCAGACCGCGCGTCTGTTCTTCATCCCACAGGCGATAACAGACACCCGGCTCCACACGGCCTGCACGACCGCGCCGCTGCTCCGCCGAGGATCGGCTGACCTTTACCGTCAGCAATCGGGTCAGACCGCTGGACGGCTCGAAACGCGGGACGCGAGACAGACCGCCATCGATAACGACACGAACGCCCTCGATGGTCAGGCTGGTTTCCGCAACCGACGTCGCCAGAACGACCTTGCGACGTCCGGCGGGAGAAGGCTCCAGCGCCCTGTCCTGATCCGCCTTGTCCATCGCCCCGAACAGGCCGACCACATCAACGGCGGGATCACGCAGCCGCTCGTTCAGCCTTTGCAGAGTACGGTGGATTTCCCCCTGCCCCGGCAGGAAACACAGTATCGAACCCGTCTCTTCATCCAGCGCCTGAAGCACGGCCCGCGCCATGGCGTCCTCGAACCGCTCGGTCGGATTGCGCCCCAGATAGCGGGTCTCGACAGGGAACATGCGCCCCTCGGTCTCGATGACGGGCGGATTGTCCAGCAGACGCGCCACGCCTTCGACATCCAGCGTGGCCGACATCACGACAATGCGCAGATCATCGCGCAGCACCTGCTGGCATTCCCGTGCCAGCGCCAGACCCAGATCGGCATCAAGGCTGCGCTCGTGGAATTCATCGAACAGGACCGCTGCAACGCCATCCAGCGTCGGGTCGTCCAGAATCATTCGGGTGAACACGCCTTCGGTCACAACCTCGATGCGGGTGTTCGGACCGATCCGGCTCTGCAGGCGCGTGCGATAGCCGACAGTCTCGCCCGCCTTCTGGCCCAGCGTCTGTGCCATCCGCTCGGCGGCGGCGCGTGCAGCCAGTCTGCGTGGCTCCAGAAGCAAAATCTTGCCGCCGTTCAGCCATGCACGATCCAGAAGCGCCAAAGGCACGACGGTAGTTTTACCCGCCCCCGGTGGCGCTGCGAGAACAAGAGTCGCGTGGGCGTCCAGAGATTGGACAACCGATTCGAGAACGGCATGGATCGGTAACATCCGATCCTAGTACCTCGACCTTATCCGCTGACAAAATCGTCGCAATTTGGCCAAGAATCCGTCAATCGCGTTGCGTGAACGAAAAACCCTGTCTAGCGTCGAGCCCGAGGGTCGACAGCTGTCGGCACACAAAATGTGAGGGGACATTCATGTCTTGGCGGATCAAACCGCTGGACGCCATTATAGCGTCCGCAGAAAAGAAAGCGCTTACGCGCTCGCTGGGTGCAATCCAGCTTACGCTGCTCGGCGTCGGTGCCATTATCGGTACCGGCATCTTCGTGCTTACCTCTGAAGCAGCCCAAAAAGCCGGCCCCGGCATGATGTGGAGCTTCGTTATCGCCGCTGCGGTCTGTGCCGTGGCGGCGCTTTGCTATTCGGAGATCTCTTCGATGGTGCCGGTGTCGGGCTCTGCCTACACCTACACCTACGCCGTGATGGGCGAGCTGCTGGCGTGGCTCGTTGGTTGGGCGCTGATCCTCGAATATGCAGTGGCAGCATCCGCCGTGTCGGTGGGCTGGTCCGGCTATTTCATCGGATTGCTCAAGAGTTGGGGTGTTGAGCTACCCCTTGCGCTAACGGCCGGGCCGTACGCAGGCGGTATCGTGAACTTCCCGGCAGCTGCGATTGCGCTGATCATCACCGGTCTGCTGCTGATCGGTACGACGGAATCGGCTCGCGTGAATGCCGTTCTGGTGGCCATCAAGGTGACTGCACTGACCGTGTTCATCGTCCTGACCCTGCCGGTCCTGAAGGGCGAGAACTTCACCCCCTTCATGCCGAACGGCATCATGGGCATGGGTGACCACGCTGGCCTGGGCATCGTCGGCGCTGCTGCCTCGATCTTCTTCGCCTACGTCGGCTTCGATGCCGTTTCGACCGCCGCCGAAGAAACCAAGGATCCGCAAAAGAACGTTCCGATCGGCCTGATCGGTTCGCTGCTGATCTGCACGGTCTTCTACATTCTGGTTGCCGCCGGCGCCATCGGTGCCCTCGGTGCCCAGCCGGTCACCGGTCCGGGCGGCGAAATCCTGCACGCCGGTTCGTCGGCAATGGCCGCTCAGTGCCAGACGCTGGTTGCCGCTGGCACCGAGCCGCTGGTCTGCTCGAAGGAAGCCCTCGCCCACGTTCTGCGCTCGGTCGGCTATACCCGTATCGGCGACCTGATCGGCGTAGCCGCCTTCCTGGCCCTGCCGTCGGTCATCCTGATCATGCTGTTCGGCCAAACCCGCATCTTCTTCGTGATGGCGCGTGACGGCCTGCTGCCGAACTTCCTGTCGGCCATCCACCCCAAGTGGAAAACCCCGCACATCGTGACCATGATCACCGGTGTTGCCGTGGCCTTCTTCGCGGCCTTCCTGCCGGTCGGTAAGCTGGCTGACATTTCGAACTCGGGTACGCTGTTCGCCTTCTTCATGGTGGCGCTGGCCGTCATGATCCTGCGCAAGCGCGATCCGCATCGTCACCGTCCGTTCAAGACGCCGATGATCTGGCTGATTGGCCCGCTCGCCATGGCCGGTACTCTGGGCCTGTATCTGAACCTGCCGACCGATGCGAAGCTGGTTCTGCCGCTGTGGGCCATCATCGGTCTGGTGGTCTACTTCGCCTACGGCTACCGCAAGAGCCACCTTGCTCGCGGTATCGAGTAAGCGTCTCGATACGCATACAGAAAGCCCCGGAGAAACCCGGGGCTTTTTTGTTGTCTTTAGAGGCAATTAAGCGGCTTGCGCCTTCGCCATGGAATCTTTAAACGCCATCACCTGACCTAATGCGGATGTGGCGGAACTGGTAGACGCACTGGATTTAGGTTCCAGCGCCGAGAGGCGTGGAGGTTCGATTCCTCTCATCCGCACCACTTCTCCCCCTACATTGTGCAGCGCAACACGAATTTGAGCTAAGTCACCGCAAACACGTGACAATTTGGCAAGATGACTGGGGATTACAGTTCACGCTGCGGTTAAGCGCCTGAAAAAGGCTTGCCTTATGTCGCAATGCAATGTGTCTTGCTTATCGAGCGTCGGGCCACAAGGGGACCCGGCTCGGAAGCGCCATGAAAAAGATCGAAGCCATCATCAAGCCGTTCAAGCTGGATGAAGTCAAAGATGCCCTGCAAGACATTGGGGTGCAGGGCATGACCGTTCTGGAAGCCAAGGGATATGGCCGACAGAAAGGACATTCTGAACTTTATCGTGGCGCGGAATACGTCATCGATTTTCTGCCTAAAATTAAGATCGAGATCGTCGTCGCCGACGACCTCGTCAACGCAGTCGTCGAAACCATCCAAAATGCTGCGCGAACCGGCAAAATCGGGGATGGCAAAATCTTTGTCAGCGCCCTCGAAGACGTCATCCGTATCCGTACGGGGGAGACGGGCTCGCAAGCTATCTAAGTGTAATCGGCCGTCCCATTGGGGGCGGCCGCTTTTGTTTCCTCCCATTCCATAACAGGAACTCGAGAAATGAGCGCCGCACAAAAGATCCTTCAAGAGATCAAAGACAAGGGCATCGAATACGTCGACCTGCGCTTTACCGACACCAAGGGCAAGCTGCAGCACGTGACCTTCGACATCAGCCAGGTCGATGAAGACTTCCTGACCGAAGGCACCATGTTCGACGGTTCGTCGATCGCGGGCTGGAAGGCCATCAACGAGTCCGACATGCTGCTGATGCCGGACCTTTCGACCGCCTATATCGACCCGTTCTACCAACAACCGACCCTGTTCCTGTTCTGCGACGTTCTGAACCCGGACACCGCCGAGCCGTACAACCGCGACAGCCGTTCGATGGCCAAGAAGGCCCTCGCCTACGTCCAGTCGGCTGGCGTGGGTGACACCGTCTACTTCGGTCCGGAAGCTGAGTTCTTCATCTTCGACGACGTGCGCTGGAACACCGCCCCGCACGACACCCGCTACAGCTTCGACTCGTCGGAACTGCCGGCCAACACCGGTGCCGAATACGCCGAAGGCAACATGGGTCACCGTCCGTCGACCAAGGGCGGCTACTTCCCGGTCAACCCGGTCGACTCCGGTCAGGACCTGCGCGGCGAAATGCTGGCTGTCATGCGCGACCTGGGCCTCGACCCCGAGAAGCACCACCACGAAGTGGCTCCGGCGCAGCACGAGCTGGGCCTGAAGTTCTCGGACCTGCTGACCATGGCCGACCGCCTGCAGCTGTATAAGTACGTGATCCACAACGTGGCCCACGCCTACGGCAAGTCGGCGACCTTCATGGCCAAGCCGATGTTCGGCGACAACGGCTCGGGCATGCACGTCCACATGTCGATCTGGAAAGACGGCAAGCCGCAGTTCGCTGGCGACAAGTACGCTGGCCTGTCGCAAGAATGCCTGTGGTACATCGGCGGCATCATCAAGCACGCCAAGGCCATCAACGCCTTCGCCAACTCGACCACCAACTCGTACAAGCGTCTGGTTCCGGGTTATGAAGCTCCGGTCAAGCTGGCCTACTCGGCCCGCAACCGCTCGGCCTCGATCCGTATCCCGCACGTGTCGTCGCCGAAGGCCAAGCGCATCGAAGCCCGCTTCCCGGACCCGATGGGCAACCCGTACCTGACCTTCGTGGCCCTGCTGATGGCTGGCCTGGACGGCATCGAAAACCGTATCGATCCGGGCGCAGCCGCCGACAAGAACCTGTACGACCTGCCGCCGGAAGAGCGTGGCTCGATCCCGGAAGTCGCCGGTTCGCTGCGTGAAGCTCTGGACGCCCTGAACGCCGACCGTGCCTTCCTCAAGAAGGGCGGCGTGATGGACGACGACTTCATCGACGCCTACATCGCGCTGAAGGAAGAAGAAGTCGCCCGTCTGCAACTGCACCCGCACCCGGTCGAATTCGACATGTACTACAGCTGCTAATCACAGCTGCCTGATCTAATCAGGAAGAGCCCCTCGGACACTGTGTCCGGGGGGCTTTCTTGTGAGATGCACTACATCCAATAGATTTGGTTTTGCGGGGTCCAGCCGACCAAAATTTCTCGGGGGCGTCCCCGCATGGTGAGGCCGTAACGCACCATCTCGCCCTCTTCCGCGCTGTTACCCATCATCCAGCTCTCCATCGGGTATAGCCCTTCGATTGCCGGTAGAGGCCCAGGCACCAGCTCGGGAGCAACTGTTCTCTCGACGGCCAGCAGTCCCTCCGGCGGAGGGTCCTCACGGTTTCTGGAGATCAACTTCAGAAGAGCTTGCGTTCTTTCATCGGTGCCATCTCCCAGTCTTGGGCGGGGCTGCACCACTCCAGGCTCGCATGCCTCGGCCATCAGCTCGATCATGTCGTTAAACGGGGGCGACTGGTCAAACCGCGCCATAGAGTTTGTCATCATGAGGATGGACAGCCCGCTATTAGGCCAAGTGCGCCACATGCTCATGAACCCCGGCACGCCACCATTATGATGCAGAACCGGCCGCCCCTTGTCCTGATCAACGAAAGTGCCGAACCCATAAGGGATCAGCCTTCCTGAGTTCAGCCGCGTCGGACTGTTGATCCTCTGCCAATCCTCGGCGGCAAGAAGACGATTGCTCGCCAGAGCATGCCGCCAAGCGGCCACATCCATCGCGGACATCAGTATCCCACCGTCTGCCGCCCGCGAAACTGCATCCTCCATCCTAACGGCATGTACAGCCTCGCCATCAGGAGAGAACTCATAGGGCTCGGCTCGGTTGGGGATCACATGCTGGCTGGCATCGGCCCGAGCCGTGGGCATGCCGGTAGGCTCGAACAGGCGCTTGGCGACGTAGTCGGCATAGCTCATCCCCGACAGATGTTCGATCAGCCATCCCAAAACCAGATAGTTGGTATTGGAGTAGGAGAATGAGGCCCCCTGCTCGAACATCATCGGCGCATCCGCTACCGCCTTTATGATGTTGGCTTTGGGCTGCGGCCGATCCCAATCCTCAAAGAACTCACCGTAGTCAGGAAGCCCACTTGTGTGGCTCATCAGCCGATCAAGACGCATACCCCCTATGGCAGGAGGAAGATCGGGCATCAGGCTTCCGATCGTCGCGTCCAGAGATATCCCACCCGCCCGCAACAACTGCATAACAGCAACGGCCGTCACCAGTTTTCCGTTAGAGCCCAGATGAAAGAGGGTATTGGGCCCGACCGGCCGATCAAAGGGTAGAGAGGCCTTACCCCAATAATATTCGCCGATCAGCCTTCCCTGCTGGACAGCAATCAGCGCTCCCCCCACCGTTAACTTGCCATCGACGGCCTGATCCAACGCATGTTTCAGATCCAGACTGAGCGTTGATTGTCGCGCTAAAGCCCTTAAGGGGGAAGCGGCAACGGCCCCTGCCATCAAGCCAGAGGCCAGCATAAGACGTCGATTGATCATGATCCCTCGCACTCCTTCGGCGAGATACGATAATCGCATAACGAAGTTTTCTAGAGTTAACTAAACTTAAGGTTGGAATAACGCCTCATCTGCAACCAGATGAAACCCAGCGTTCCTGCGACACTGGAGCAGAAAGAACACAGTCCAACAAAGAAAGCTGGCTGCCTCCAAATCGTCACCATTAGGTACATTTCCTTAACGGCAACGCTCCTATAGCAAGGCTCGCTCAGTCGGGCGGGCCCTTGGACAAGCGACCCACCCCCGTATTTGTCCCTTGTTCAGTTGCACCTATGTTCGATGCTTTGCCGCGTTCCCAGTCGACTGACGCAGGTCAGACGACCGGGGGCGCTATTACGTCCCAGCCGCTTAGTCGGCGCCGGTTCTATCTTACCGTTCCCACCAAGTTCGCTATCGCGCTCATTATTGCGCTGTCCTGGACGGCGTTGAGCGTATGGCTGTCGAAGCGCTGGCTCGATGACCTCGCCGCGCTGACGAGCTGGCCCTTTGCGTTGATCGCCATTGGCTTCATCGCCTATGTGCCGGGCTTCATGAATGCGTTCATGATTTCCTCGCTTGGCTTCGACCGTCGCCCCGTCCGACGTCAGCTGGCGCAGTATCCGGGGATCACCATCCTCGTGGCAGCCTATAATGAGGCGGCGGCCATTCGCGATACGCTGACCAGTCTGGCCCGACAGGATTACGCCGGCCCCATGCAGGTGTTGGTGCTCAATGATGGCTCGACAGACGAGACGGTCGCCATCGCCCACAGCACGCTTGCATCGCTTAGCCTGCCCGCGAACTTTGACTTTCAGGTCGTTGATTTTCCGGTCAATGCGGGCAAGGCGTCCGTGCTGAACCGCGGGCTGAAGATGGCAGCCCACGATCTGGTCGTGACCATCGACGGCGACTCCTGGGTCCGGATCGACGGCGTCACCCAGATCGTTGAGCGCCTTTACGCCGACCCTGCCAATACGGTCGCCGTGGCGGGTGCCGTCATGGTCCGCAACTCGCGTGAGAACTTCCTCACCCGCGCGCAGGAATGGGACTATTTCCACGGCATCGCCGCTGTAAAGCGCATGCAGTCGATGTACCACGGCACACTGGTGGCTCAGGGCGCATTTTCTCTGTACCGCAAAGAAGCCTTGCTGGAGGTCGGCGGTTGGCCTGAATGCGTTGGCGAAGACATCGTCGTGTCGTGGGCGCTGCTCGATAAGGGACACCGTATCGGCTACGCCGAAGACGCTCTGGCCTTCACCAATGTCCCGACGCGCATCAAACAGTTTTCCCTGCAGCGCAAGCGTTGGTCGCGCGGTCTGATCGAAGCGTTCAAGGCCCATCCGGCCCTGTTGTTCAAGCGCCGTCTGACGACCCTTTTCATCTGGTGGAACCTGTTCTTCCTGCCGCTGGATCTGGTTTACACCTTCGTGTTCATTCCGGGTTTGGTGCTGGCGCTGTTCGGCTATTTCTGGATTGCAGGTCCCCTCACCCTCGCCGTCCTTCCTCTGGCCGCGCTCTGGAACATGTTCATCTTCAGCATCCAGCGGAAGATGTTCCATCGCGAAGGCCTGAAGGTCCGCCAGAACTTCGGCGGCTTCCTGTTCTACTCGCTCGCCTACAGCCTTCTGATGCAGCCCGTCTGCGTGTGGGGTTATGTGGCGGAAACTATCGGCATGGCCAAAAAGTGGGATACCAAATGAGCCGTCATTCGATTTTTGCCCTGTTGGCGACGGCCTCGGCGCTGTCGATCGCTGCGGCTGCCAATGCCCAAACGGTCGAGACCGCGCAGGACGTCGCACGTGAACAGCACCGTGATCGTAGCGCCGACGGCTTCAACCATGCGGTGGGGGCCGACGTCTTCTACTCGACCGACGCCGACGATACCGAAGTGCTAAAGGCCGGTGCCAATCTGGACTGGAAGTGGAAAGGTCCGGACGAGTATCTCGGCATCCGCGTCGAAACCGCCCAGTTCAGTCCGGTCGGCCAAGCGTCGCGCAATACGCAACGCGTCTATCTGCGCGGTGCCGACACGACCGGCGATTGGACGTGGCGCTTCAACGCGGGTACCGACGGTGACACGCTGCTCGGCTCGGCCAGCGTCAACAACAACGCCCGGTTCCGCCAGGAATATTTCATCGAGCGCGAAGTGCTGGAAACGCCGCAAGGCGTTGATGACGGCATCTACTACACCTTCGTGGGTGGCGCGCTGGACCTGCCTATCAATGACCGGAACAATGTGACGCTGGTCGCGGGTCTGCAGGACTTTACCGGCGACAATATGCGGACCCACCTGCGGGCCACCTATGTCCACGTGCTGAAGCCGGAATGGGGCCTTTCGGCCCAGTTGCGCGCTCGCTACTTCCACAGCAGCCATCCGGGCGAGTTCGACTACTTCTCGCCGGAAGACTATGTGGAGGTCATGCCTGTGGTTCAGCTGCGCCGCTATTACGGCGGTTGGCGTTATCTGCTGGCCGGTGGCTACGGCGGCCAGAAGGCGACCGGCGACGACTGGAAGCAGGCGCGCTTCGTGACGGCCCAGGTCGTCAGCCCGCCCGTTCGCGAGTGGGCTGTGAACGCCGGTGTGACCTATTCGAACACACCCATCGCCAGCGGCTATACCTACGACTACACCCAGTTCAGCATGGGTTTGACCCGCGCCTTCTAAGCGGGCTCACATAAGAAAAAGGCCGGCCCCGAAAGGGACCGGCCTTTTTTATTGCTCTTCAGCGGCTTCGCGCTTGCGTCGGCGCATTTCGATAATGCGAACGCACCAGATGGACACTTCGTAGAGAAGCACCATCGGGACCGCCAACATCAGCTGGCTAATGGGGTCAGGCGGCGTCACCACTGCCGCCAAAACCACCACCGCAACGATGGCATAGCGGCGGCCCTTGGCCATCAGCTCGCTGCTGATCAGGCCTGCCATACCCACCAAGGTCATCACCACCGGCAGCTGGAAACAAAAACCAAAGGCCAAAACCAGCGCCATGACGAGACTGAGGTAGTCCGACACCTTGGGGAGTAGTTCAGCCGTCACGCCCTCGCCGACGATGCCTTGGCTCAGCGAGAACCACATCACAAAGGGCAGCATGACGAAGTAGACCAGCGCCGCGCCGACAACGAACAGCACCGGTGCCGCAATCAGGAACGGCAGGAATGCCCCGCGCTCATTGCGGTAAAGACCCGGAGCCACAAAGCGGTACAGCTGATAGGCAATCACCGGGAAGGCCAGAAACACTGCACCCAGCGCTGCCAGCTTCATCTTGGTGAAGAGGATTTCCAGCGGTGCCGTGTAGATGAGGCGCACGGAGTCGTCATCAACATGCGGCAGCGGGATCGCGCCCGCCGTGCCCAGAATAAGATCAATCGGCGAGGCACTGGGATGGCCACCACCCGCCGACTGGAAGAAGGCATAGGCGGCCACATAGGGCTTCACCAGAAACAGATAGATCTGGCCCGAGAAGTAGAAGCAGACGATGAAGGCCAGCGCAAAGGCCACCACACATTTGAGCAAGCGCGAGCGCAGCTCGATCAGGTGATCCATCAACGGCGCACGCGAAGCCTCGATCTCGGCCTCGTCGCGATCGATATGCGTCATTGAACGTCCTTCTTGGCCTCGGCAGCCGCAGCTTGCTGGGCCTCTTCGACTTGAGCAGCCTGGGCATCCAGATCGGGCCACTCGTCCGTACCGGTGGCTACGATACCGGCCTCGGCGTCGGCGCTGGCTTTGGGAGTATCCAGCGGGCCTTCAAGCTCCTTGCGGATGTCCTTGAAGGCATTATCCGCCTCGGCACCCAGCGCATACATGCCCGAACCCGTGCGAAGGGCCTGAACTTCCTTGCGCAGGTCATCCAATTCGGACTGCCGCGCCATCTCGTCAAAGCTGGCGCGGAAGTCATTGGCCATGGCGCGGGCCTTACCCACGAACTGGCCCACCCGCCGCATCAACAACGGCAAGTCCTTCGGCCCCACAACCAGCAGGGCCACGATTCCGATCACCAGGATCTCGAAACCGCCGATACCGGGTCCTAGACCACCCATATTTCAGCGTCTTTCAGAGAAGATCAGTGGGTTTCTTTGTCTTCGGTGCGGGTGATGGTGCCGACCGGCTCGCTCTTGGCCTTGTCGTCGTCCTTCAGGCCGTCCTTGAACGCGCGGATGCCCTTAGCGGCATCGCCCATGATCGACGACAGCTTGCCACGGCCGCCAAACAGAACGGCAACCACAACGATGACGATGGCCCAGTGCCAGATGCTCATAGCGCCCATGGGAATTCCTCCTCGGAGGGCGGCGACGACCGCGCGCCCGAACACAGATTGTTAGCGCCCATATAGGCGTAGAGATGGCCGTGCGCCAAGTGACGCTGTAGGCAAGGTTAAATGAGTCTTCCAGATCACGTCATCGTCCACACGGATGGAGCCTGCAAAGGCAACCCCGGCCCCGGAGGCTGGGGAGCCATTCTGCAATCACGCGGCCACGAAAAAGAGTTGTGGGGTGGCGAGTTGAACACCACCAACAACCGTATGGAGCTGATGGCCGCCATTCAGGCTCTGGAGGCGCTGAAACGCCCGTGCCGCGTGGATTTGCACACCGACAGCAAATACGTGATGCAGGGTGTGACCGAGTGGATTCGGGGCTGGAAAGCCCGCGGTTGGAAGACCGCCGAAAAGAAGCCCGTAAAGAACGAGGACTTGTGGCGTCGGCTTGATGAAGCACGCAATCGCCATGAGGTGAAATGGCACTGGGTCAAAGGTCACGCAGGCCATGAATTGAACGAGCGTGCTGATTCGCTCGCCAATCGTGGGGTGGACGAGGCACGCGGGCGTTAAACCCGCCTGCCCCGCCGTTGATCACATCGCACTGACGCGCAGGCGGCCGCCCATAACCTGATCGACGATGACGTTTTCGCCGACCAGCGGGCTGGCCCCTTCGATCTCGGCCGCCCATTCGGAGCCCGAGATAAAGACACGGCCCATGCCGTTGTGAAATGGCTCCACCACACGGGCCGGCTTGCCGATCAGACGCAGCTGGACATCATTGATGTCCGGCACGTCATCCGGGTTCACCTTTTTGATAAATCGGCGCGAAACCAGCGTCAGCACCACCGTCAAAGCGGCAAAGACAGCCAGTTCGACCCAGATCCCCATATCGGCAAACACCGCCGAGAGGACAGCCGTGATTCCTGCCGAAACCGCAGGCCACAGCAACCACTCGGTCGAAAACATGGCTTCGATCCCAAGAAGGATCACACCGACACCCAACCAGAGCCAAAACGGCTGGGTCGAATACAGTCCGGCAAGCCATTCCATGGTGATCACTCCGATTGCGGCACGCTGGTGCTGCGGCTACGGCGCGGTGCCGGAGCCGGTCCAGACTGTGCCTGATTTTCATTGCGGGCCAGCCCGACCAGTTCACCCACGCCGGCAATCGTACCGACCAGAGCCGACATTTCGGTCGGAACGATAACGGTCTTCTGCTGCGGGCTGCTGGCCAGTTCGGCAAAGGCTTCGACGTACTTCTGAGCGACGAAGTAGTTGATAGCGTTCACATTGCCGTCGGCGATGGCCTCCGACACCATGGTGGTGGCGCGGGCTTCGGCCTCGGCTTCACGTTCGCGGGCCTCTGCGTCGCGGAAGGCGGCTTCCTTACGGCCCTCGGCCTGAAGGATGGCCGACTGCTTGGCACCTTCGGCGCGGGCGATTGCGGCCTGACGCTCTCCGTCCGCCTCGGTGATCACGGCACGACGCTCACGCTCGGCCTTCATCTGGCGGGCCATGGCGTTGGTGATATCCACCGGCGGGGTCAGGTCCTTGATCTCGATCCGGTTGACCTTGATGCCCCACGGCTCCGTCGCGGCGTCGATCACGTGCAGCAGGCGGGTGTTGATGCTGTCACGCTGGCTCAGCACCTCGTCCAACTCCATCGAACCGACCACGGTACGCAGGTTCGTCATACAAAGCTGGGCGATGGCATAGCTCAGATTATCGACGCGGTAGGCGGCCGCCGAGGCATTGGTCACCTGAATGAAAACAATGCCGTCGACCTTCACCATGGCGTTGTCCTTGGTGATGACCTCCTGGGTCGGCACGTCCAGCACCTGCTCCATCATGTTCATCCGGCGGCCTACGCGCTCGATGAACGGGGTCAGCAGGTGGATACCGGGCGTCAGGGTCTTGGTGTAGCGGCCGAACCGCTCAACCGTGAACTCCCGTCCTTGCGGCACAATCTTCACGACGCTGAACAGCAGGATCAGCGCGAAGACCACAAAGGGGATGACGAAAAACAGACCCATTCGAACCTCCGAGGGCATGGCCGCCAATAGCTGACAGCTCTCCGCCCCATTTCGGCCTAAAAGTCCGAGGTTGTCACCCCAAGTTTTTGTTAACTATTGAATCCATGGCGTGGCGGATCACGCGGCGCGTCTCGTCCCAATCCACGCGTTCAAGCGCCTCATCCAACGGAAAGAAGGCCGCCTCGGCAGCGTCATCGCCCGCGACCGCGTCACCGGAAATCCATTCCGCCCAATAATCGATCAGGACGTAATGACGGCCTGCCTCGAGGAAAATGCCGTCGACCACGTCGATCAGGCCACCGATACGCGCCTCGACACCGGTTTCCTCGCGCAGCTCGCGCAGCGCCGCATCGACCGCCCGCTCTCCCGCTTCCAGCCGCCCACCGGGCAGGCTCCACTCGCCTGCCCTCGGCGGTTTGCCGCGCCGGATCAGCAGGATCTGGTCGTCTTTTATGCAGACAACACCGACAGCGGGCACTGGCGTCATGAATATTTCGCAGTTCAACGGTTCGACAACATGGGTTTGCGCTTCCACCACCGCGAAGGTTTTGTCAAAAGGGCGATCATGACTCTGCCCACGCCCGAAGCACTCGCCGAACTGAAATCCGCCCTGCCGGAATCCTATATCGATGACACGGCCGAGATGGCCCCGTGGCTCACGGAATGGCGCAGTCGCTGGACCGGCAATTCGCCGCTGATCCTGACGCCGCGCACCCTCGACGAGGTCCAGCGCGCGGTTCAAATCTGCGCCAAGCATGGCACCCCCATTGTCACCCAAGGCGGCGGCACGGGTCTGGTCGGTGGGCAGATCCCCTTCGGTCAGGTCGTCCTGTCGACGCGCAAACTGCGTGATGTCCGTGACGTGACCCCGCTGGATGACGCCATGACGGTCGAAGCGGGCGTGACCCTTTTGGAAGCGCAGGAAATCGCCAAGGCCAAGGGCCGTTTCTTCCCGCTGTCGCTGGCGGCTGAAGGCTCGGCCACCATCGGCGGCGTGATTTCCACGAACGCGGGCGGCACGCAGGTTCTGCGCTATGGCATGATGCGCGATCTGGTGCTGGGTATCGAAGCGGTCCTGCCCAATGGCGAGGTCTTCAACGGCTTGAAGCGCCTTCGCAAGGACAATACCGGCTATGACCTTAAACAGCTACTGATCGGTGGCGAGGGAACGCTGGGCGTGGTCACGGCGGCAACCCTGAAGCTGTTCCCGATCATGCGCTCGCGCTGTGTGGCCTTTGTGGGTCTGGAGAGTGCAGCCGCATCCATCGAACTGCTGGCCCGCGCCAAGGACGAGACCGGCGGTGGCGTCGAAGCCTTCGAGATGATGAAGCGCCTCGGCATCGAGCTGGTGCTCAAGAACATCCCCGACACGCGTGAGCCGCTGGAAAGCACGCCCCCGTGGTACGTCCTGATCGAAATCACCAATGGCACGCCCGGTGGTGCAGAAGCCCAGATGGAGCGCCTGCTCGAGGTTGCCTTTGAGGAAGGGCTGATCACCGATGCGGCCATTGCCCAGAATGACGCCCAGCGCGCCCAATTCTGGCGCATGCGCGAAGAACACTCCGCGGCCCTGAAACCGGAAGGTGGCGGCTGGAAGCACGACGTCTCGGTGCCGATCAGCCGCATCGCCGATTTCATCGAAGAGGCCACCGCTGCGGTCGAAGCCTTCCACCCCGGCTGCCGTGTGTCCTGTTTCGGTCACATCGGCGACGGCAATCTGCACTACGACATTATTCCGGGTGTCGGCGAGGACATCCCTGCCTTCATCGCCCGCTGGAAAGAAGGCTCCAAGGTCGTCCACGACATCGTGTCCCGCTATGACGGCTCGATCTCGGCGGAACACGGCCTAGGCCGCCTTAAGACTGACGAAGTGAAGCAGTATAAGAGTCAGGCTGAACTCGATCTCATGGCGGCCATCCGCAAAGCGATCGACCCCAAGCGCATCATGAACCCCGATATCCTGTTCTGAGCGCAGACGGGACTGAACATACGGCAAAGCCTGTTTTTCGCCCGCTCGGTTTGAAATCCGGGACCGACGCCCTATGTCATGCGCCGATTAAGGAGCGCCATTGTGCTAATCGTTGTTTCGCCAGCCAAAAAGCTGGATTTTACGCCTGCTGCCGCCGACCTGCCGATGACCCCGCGCCGCTGCGCCAAGGAAACGGCAGAGCTGGACAAGGTCACGCGCCAGCTGTCGCGCGCCGACCTGCGCCGCCTGATGTCGATCTCCGAAGCCTTGGCCGACCTCAACTACGAACGCTTTCAAGCCTTCAACAACGAAGTCGACGAGAACAACGTCCAGGCGGTCTTCGCCTTTGCCGGTGACGTGTACGAGGGCCTGAAGGCCCGCGAGATGTCTGCCGACGATCTGGCGTGGGCGCAGGATCACCTGCGTATCCTGTCCGGCTTCTATGGCCTGCTGCGCCCTATGGACGGCATCCAGCCCTATCGTCTGGAAATGGGCACCCGCCTGAAAACTCCGCGCGGTAACACCTTGTACGATTTCTGGGGCGAGCGGATTTCCCTGCGCCTGAACGAAGACGCCGAGGGACATCCGGAACAGACGCTCGTGAACCTGGCCAGTCAGGAATATTTCGGGGCCGTCGATGCGCGCGCCCTGAAACTTCGTGTGGTCACTCCGCATTTCAAAGAGCGCAAAGACGGCGAAGACCGCATCATATCCTTCCACGCCAAGAAGGCCCGAGGCGCGATGGCCCGCTATGCCATCGAGAACCGTATCGAGCACGCCGAGGATTTGAAGGCATTTGATCGGGACGGCTACCGTTACGATGCGGGCCTTTCGACGGAATCCGACTGGATATTCATCAGAGAAGGAAATTCCTGATGCGTTAATGGCGAGCCGGCGTTAGGTTGAACCCAAATCATAATCTTAGGGTGGATTCCTCGTATGCTCGCCATGAACGACCTCAAGGGCCAAGTCGCCATTGTCACAGGTTCGACTTCCGGTATCGGGCTGGCTTTGGCGACGGCTGCTGCGGAATGCGGTGCCAATGTCGTCCTGAACGGACTGGGTGACGCCGACGCCATCGAAGCGACCCGCGCGGGTCTGGCCGAAAAAACCGGCGTCAAAGTCCTCTATCATCCGGCAGACATGACCCAGCCGGACCAGATCGCCGACATGGTGGACTTCGCCAAGCGCGAACTGGGCCGCGTCGACATCCTCGTGAACAATGCGGGCATCCAGCACGTCGAGGCGGTCGAGAAATTCCCGAACGACGCGTGGGAACGCATCATTTCGATCAACCTGTCCTCGGCCTTCTATGCCACCAAGGCCGCCATCCCCATCATGCAGGCCCAAGGCCGTGGCCGCATCATCAACGTGGCCTCGGCCCACGGTCTGGTCGCCAGCCCGTTCAAGTCGGCCTATGTCGCGGCCAAGCACGGCGTCATCGGCTTCACCAAGACCGTCGCGCTGGAACTGGCCCAACAGAACATCACCTGCAACGCCATCTGCCCCGGCTTTGTCGAAACCCCGCTGGTTCAGGCCCAGATCGCCGAACAGGCCCGCACGCGCGGCATGTCCGAAGAGGACGTGATGAAGAGCGTCATCCTTGGCTCGCAGCCGACCAAGAAGTTCGTCACCACGGACCAGCTGGCTGGCATCTTCCTTTACCTCGTGTCCGATCTTGGCGCTTCGGCGAACGGCAGTTCGTATTCGGTCGACGGCGGCTGGACCGCGCAATAAGCTGAGGGCCTCGGCATCGGGAGGCCCCACATGGCAAAACGCAAACCGGTCTGTCTGGCCTTGCAGGGCGGCGGATCACACGGCGCATTCCAGTGGGGCGTCCTCGATCGCCTGTTCGAGGATGACAGGATCGAGGTGACAGCCGTCACAGCGGCCTCTGCCGGAGCCATGAACGCCGCCGCTCTCGTCACCGGCCTCGAGCAAGGCGGCAATGAGGGTGCGCGGGCCTCCCTCGACAAACTCTGGCTGGAAGTGAACCGCTCGGGCGGTCGCAATGTGTTCGGATCCAGCGGACAATGGCTTCAAAGCCTGACCAAACAGTGGGTCAGCGACAACCCGCTGTGGCAGGCGGGCCAGACACTGGCCATGTCCATGAGCCCCTATGCCTTCAATCCGTTCAACCTCAACCCTCTTAAGCGCGTGGTCGAGACGGCGGTGGATTTCGAAGCGGTTCGGGCATCCAAGGTCCAGATGCACATCGCGGCCACGGCGGTTCAAAGCGGCAAGTCGCGCATCTTTGAAACCGCAGAGATCACGCCGCAGGTCCTGATGGCCAGCGCCTGCCTGCCGCACGTGTTTCAGGCGGTTCGCATTGATGGTCAGGATTATTGGGATGGCGGCTATCTGGCCAACCCCGCCCTCTATCCCCTGTTCGAGGATCGCCAGCCGCACGACATCCTGTTGCTACCGCTGAACCCGTTCCGTCGGGACGATACCCCGCAACAGTCCGCCGACATCATGGATCGGCTGAACGAAATCCTGTTCAACGCGCCTCTGGTGGCCGAGCTACGCTCCATCGCCTTTGTTCAAAAGCTGATGGAGGAAGGTCGTCTGGAGCGCGGCGATGGGTGGAAGGATATCCGCATCCACGCCATCCCCGCCGATGAATGGCTGGGTGACCTGTCGCTCGCATCCAAGATGGACACCGAATGGGGCTTTCTGACCTCGCTCAAGGAAAGTGGGCGCAAGGCTGCCGATCAGTGGCTGGAAAACTGTTTCGAGCGGGTCGGCAAGTCCACCACCATCGACCTGCAAGCCGCGTTTCTTTAGCCCACAAAACCCGCGGCGCGTTTCAGGCGGTCATTGATCGCCTCGCCCAGACCGTTGGCCGGAATAGGTGAAACGGCGATGCCCACGGGGCGCGTGCGGTCCGCCTCACGCAGCATGCGGAACAGGTTGGCCGCCGCCTCCTTGAGATTGCCGCTGGGGCTGAGGCTCCAGCGTTCATCGCCGATCCCCTGCCCGAAGCCCAACAGTAGTTCGCCCTCCTTCGGCTCGGTGACATTGATCCGAACCGGGGCGTCGGGCGCATAGTGCAAGGCCATACGCCCCGGCGAGCGATGCCCGTCCTCGGGCTTGCTGGCCAAGGGACCGACCACGGCCTCCAGCTCTTCGCGCGTGACGCAGCCCGGTCGCAACAGTGACACCTGACCACCAAGGATGGACACAACCGTGCTTTCGACGCCCACGGCGCACGGACCACCGTCGATCACAGCCCCCGCCGAGGCTCCGGTTTCTTCCACGGCGTCGGCAAAGGTGGTCGGGCTGGGACGGCCCGAACGGTTGGCCGACGGGGCGACGACCGCACCGCCAAAGGCGGCAATGACATCACGAGCCTTGGCGTGGCCCGGAACGCGAATCGCAACGCTGTCCAACCCAGCGCGAGCAAGGTCGGAGACGCCGTTGCGATCCCTGACCGGCGCGACAATCGTCAGCGGCCCCGGCCAGAAGGCCTCGGCCAGACGGCGTGCCCTGTCATCGAATACTGCAAAAGATTCCGCGGCGACCGCGTCGGCCACGTGCGCGATCAGCGGATTGAAGCGCGGGCGGCCTTTCGCCTCGAAAATCGCGGCGACCGCCTCGGCATTTGAAGCGTCCGCGCCCAGTCCGTAAACCGTCTCGGTCGGCAGAATCACAAGCTGTCCGGCACGCAAGGCATCCACGGCCTTAGCCACGGTGTCTCCCGAAGAGCGTGTTTCATTCATCTGCAGTCTTTCCTTACGTCACGGTACGCGTTCACACTTTAACCCTCACTGCGCGGAATCTCGACCAAAGTCCAAGCGCTCTTGCGCCGGGCCGCTGAAAGACCGAAAGACTGCGAAAATAATTTAGAGGATTCACGATGACCTATCGCGCCCCTGTCCGAGACATTGCTTTCGCTCTGGAAGCCATTGCCGGTATCGGTGAAGTCGCCGCCACCGGCGCATTCCCGGACTATGACGCTGACGTCTCGCAAGCCGTTATCGAAGCTGCGGCCCAGTTCTCGGAAGGCGTTCTGGCCCCGCTGAACCGCGTGGGTGACCTGAACCCCGCGACGATCGCCAATGGCAATGTCACCGCCTCGCCGGGTTTTGCCGATGCCTATAAGGAATTCGCCGCTGGCGGCTGGACCTCGCTGACCGCTTCGACCGAGGCAGGTGGTCAGGCGCTGCCCAAGGCGCTGGAACTGGCCGCCTTTGAAACCGTCCACTCGGCCAACATGGCGTTCGGCCTGTGCCCGATGCTGTCGCTGGCCGCCATCGAGGCCCTCGAGGAAGTCGGCAACGAATTCCAGAAGCAAACCTATCTGCCCAAGCTGGTCTCGGGTGAATGGACCGGTGCCATGGTCCTGACCGAGCCGGGCGCGGGTTCGGACCTTGGCGCTCTGGTCGCCACCGCCACCCCGACCGAAGACGGCAAATACCTGCTGAACGGCCAGAAGATCTTCATCACCTGGGGCGACCACGACGCGACGGACAACATCGTCCACCTCGTTCTGGCCCGCCTGCCGGGCGCTCCGGCTGGTCCGAAGGGCATCTCGCTGTTCCTCGCCTCGAAATTCCACCTCGACGCCGACGGCAACGTCACCAGCGAGCGCAACAGCTTTGCTCCGGTCGGTCTGGAGCACAAACTCGGCATCCACGGCAGCCCGACCTGCGTCATGCAGTATGACAATGCCGTTGCAGAGCTGGTTGGCCGCCCGAACGAGGGTCTGGCCCACATGTTCGTCATGATGAACGCCGCCCGTCTGGCCGTGGGCGTCGAGGGCGTCGGCATCGCCGAGCGCGCCTATCAACACGCCCTCGCCTACGCTCTGGAACGCCGTCAGGGCACCAGCGTCTGGACCGGCGAGCGCAGCGCGCCGCTGTTCGACCTGCCGGACGTGCGCCGCATGCTGGTCGTGATGAAGGCCAAGGTCGCCGCCGCCCGCGCCATCTGCCTGTCCACCGGCGTTGCGGCCGATCTGGCCAAGCATTCAGCCACCGAGGAAGAGCGCAAGATCTGGAAGGGTCGCGAAGACCTGTTCACCCCGATCGCCAAGGCGTGGTCGACCGACATCGGCTGTGAAGTCGCCTCGCTGGGCGTTCAGGTTCACGGCGGCATGGGCTTCATCGAAGAAACCGGCGCAGCCCAATACTATCGCGACGCCCGTATCACCCCGATCTACGAAGGCACCAACGGCATTCAGGCCATGGACCTCGTGGGCCGCAAGCTGTCGATGGACAACGGTGAATCGGCCAAGCGCCTGATCGAAGAGATGAAGGCGACCCTGCATCAGCTGTCGTCGATCTATTCGGGCAAGCCGGTCGAGCGTTTCGCCAACGCCATTGAATCGGTCGAGGACGCTACCCTTTGGCTGCTGGACGCCAAGCAGGACAAGGCCCGCGCGGCTGACGTTCTGGCCGGTGCCGACAGCTATCTGAAGCTGATGGGCGATGTGGTCGGCGGCTGGATGCTGGCCAAGGGCGCACTGGCTGCCAAGGCCAAGCTGGACGCCCACGACGGCGACGCTGCATGGCTACAAGGCAAGATGGACCTGTACGAAGTCTATGCCGCGAACGTTCTGGGCCACGTGTCCAGCCGTCTGGCTGGCGTCGGCCAAGGTGGTGAGCTGCTGCAAAAGCTGACGGTTGAAGCTCTGGCTGGCTAAGCCCCCCCCGCTACGCTTGCAATGAACCACGCCTCCTGCATCCTCGGTGCAGGAGGCGTTTTCGTATGGCGATTTCGGCTTTAGCTGGCCCAGTTGGCCGCCACTCCTGAAATGTCCTCAACCTCCGAGGATAGACTCGCTATGAGTGACGACCGATAGAGGGAATCACGATGACGGGTTTGGTGAGTGCGACCTTGGCGCTGGCATTGGGTGCGCTGGCTTCATCACAGGACGCCCAGACGCCCACAATCAGTGTGGAAACCGTCGCCCTGCCCGCCACCATCACCAATCCGTCGTGGAAAGAACCGCCGGTCGTTGATGAAAGTGACTACCCCAAACTAGCAGCACAGTTGGACCTTGCAGCCAACGTCCTCGTCGAATGTGAGGTCGATGAGCAAGGCGTTCCCAAATGCCGATCGGTCGAAACCACGGTCGAAGGCATGGGTTTCGAGCAAGCCGCCGTCACCATCGCCGAACGCGGCAGGCTGAATCCCCGACGCGTCAACGGCACCGCCGTCCCCGCAAAGATCGCTGTCCGCCTGCCATTCGTGCCGCAAGAGCCCGAAGACCTGCCGGTCGAGCCGTGGAATGGTCCCGAGCCGTCAGCCGCCCAACTGTTGGCTGGATTGGTCGGCGCGCAATCCATGGCCGGAAATCCGGCTCTGCAAGGCCATATCGACTGGGGGCTGGAGCAGTTGTCGCCCGAGAAGGCCCACATCTTCCGTCAGTGGATCGCCGAGATGTATGTCGGTCCGGCCAATGTGAAATTGATGGGCCGCGCCATAGCCATGGCGCTGGCCGAGCGCGGCGTTCTGACACTACCTGCCGAAACGCCGCCGGACTGGGCCGACTGGGTGAACGACATGGAACGCGCCCATGCCAGCCTGTCACCGCTGAAAGCCAACACGGCCCCGCTGCGCGAACGCTTCTGCGCCCGTTACGGCTGCCCAGAAGACTGAGCCGTTCCGTCCAACAGGGCGATGGTGTCGCGGATATATTGCCCCTGCACCACCACGCCCAGTTCGATGCCCTCGCCATCGCCCTGAACTTCCTTGATCAGAAGACCCGCGATGAAGGGATGATCAGGCACGGGCGCGCCGGGGCGACGGGTCGCGGCAGGCACCCAGAAAACAGGCCCACCCGAATTCCCCTGCGACACGTTGAAGTCGAGCAGGAAGGTCGGGAAATGCTGGATCGGCGTCAGCGGCCACGAACTGATCCGCCCCGACCGCAGGATAGGAAAGCCCGCACGGTTCGCGGACAGGCCATGCGGATAGCCCAGTGCGAACAGCTCGTCCCCAGGCCCCATCCGCCACTGGTCAAACGTATTGTCATCAGCAATCCAGCCCAGCGGAATAGCCGCACGCGTAAAGGCTTCAGGCGCGGTGATTTCCATCACCGCCACATCCTGATCAGGATGTTTGGTCCATAGCGGATCTCCCGCTTCGGTGCGGATATCGACCTCGGCAGGGGTATAGCGCCAGTTACCGTCCGCCTCGGCATTACGCCATCCGAAACGTGCCTTCTGATGAGGCATGACCGCAAAGACGTGATCCGCTGTAACCAGCAGGATACGCGGCGTACCATCGGGGCGCGGCGCGCTGACCAGCACCCCCGTGCCGACCTTGCGGCGACCGTTACCCTGCGACTGGTCGATCTGGATCGTCGCGTTGATCAAGCCCAGCGTCATGTCCCACTCGGCAGCGGCGGGAGACTGGGCGACGGGCGGTTCGGGGGGATATGCGTCGATGACCATGCCGAACATTTGACCTCAGGTCTGTGTCGGCACAAGGTCCCTGCCGAAACAACTCTGCAAGGGACTGTCGATGAATCGCCGCGAACTGATTGCCACGACTGCAGCTGCCGGCCTGATGGCCGCATCCCCTGCCCTTGCCGCGACCCAAACCACCGGAGCCAGAATGCCTCGCCCAGTACCGCCCGTTGCCAAGAAAGTCCCCGTCACCATCGAACAGCTGGGCCGCACCCGCGTCGATGAATACCAGTGGATGAAGGACGACAACTGGCAGGCCGTTCTGCGCGACCCGTCGCTGATCAAACAGGACGTCAAAGAGCATCTGAACGAAGAGAACGCCTATCGCGAGGCCATGATGGCCTCCACCGAACAGCTCCAGAAAGAGATGTTCGAGGAGATGAAGGGCCGCATCAAGGAAGACGACGCCTCGGTGCCGTCCGCCGACGGCCCGTGGGAATACTACACCCGCTATAATGCGGGCGATCAGCACCCGCTGTATTGCCGCCGCCCGCGCGGCCGCACCGACGGCGAGGAAATCCTGCTGGACGCCAACAAACTGGCCGAGGGCAAGGCCTATTCCGAGGTTGGCGACACCGAGGCCAGCCCCGACCACAGCCTGTTCGGCTATTCCGAGGACGCCCAAGGCTCAGAGGTCTACAAAATCTATGTGAAGGACCTCGCCACCGGACAGGTCCTGCCGGACGTGATCGAGTCGGCCACGGGCGACTTCACCTTCTCGCCCGACAGCCAGTGGATCTTCTGGACCAACCGCAATGACAATGGCCGTCCGGACAAGATTTTCCGCCGTCCGGCCAAGGGCGGCGAAACGACCCTCGTCTATGAGGAAGAGGACGAGGGTATGTTCCTTGGCCTTGGCCGCACCTCGGACGACGCCTTCCTGCTGGTGACCATCGCCAATCAGGAAACCTCAGAATCGCGTCTGATCCCCGGCAATGATCCCACGGCGACGCCGGTGGTGGTCGAGCCGCGCGTCGAGGCCCGCCTCTATTCGATGGACCACTGGGGCGACCGCTGGGTGATCCGCACCAATGTCGACGATGCCATCGACTTCAAGATCGTCGAAGCCCCGACCGACGCCCCCGCCAAGGCCAATTGGAAGGACCTCGTCCCCCATACGCCGGGCCGCTACATCGAAGGCTTCTCGCTGACCAAGGACTTCGTCGCCCGTCAGGAACGCGCCGACGCCAACACCCGCATCGTCATCCGCGACCGCGCGGGCAGCGAGCACGAGATCCGCGTGGACGAGCCCGCCTACAGCCTGTCGCTGGCTGGCGCGTCGGAGTTCGACACCACGGTCATCCGCTACAGCTACAACTCCATGTCCACGCCGACGTCGGTCTATGATTATGACCAGAAGTCGCGCGAACGCGTGCTTCGCAAGGTTCAGGAAGTGCCATCGGGCCACAACCCTGCCGACTATATCGTCGAGCGCCTGAACGCGCCGGCATCGGACGGCGAGCTGGTTCCGGTCTCCATCCTGCGCCACAAAGATACCCCCGTGGACGGCTCGGCCCCCGTGCTGCTGTACGGCTATGGCTCGTATGGCATGTCCATGCCTGCTGGCTTCTCGACGAACCGCCTGTCGCTGGTGGATCGCGGCTTCATCTATGCCATCGCCCACATCCGTGGCGGTGCCGACAAGGGCTGGAACTGGTTCCTGAACGCCCGCCGCTTCACCAAGAAGAACACCTTCACCGACTTCATCGCCGCCGCCGATCACCTGATCGAAAAGAACTATGCCCGCGCCGGAAACATCGTGGCCGAGGGCCGCTCGGCGGGCGGACTGCTGATGGGGGCCGTCACCAATATGCGTCCCGAGCTGTGGGCAGGCATCATTGGCGGTGTGCCGTTCGTGGACCTGATCAACACCATGAGCGACACCTCGCTGCCGCTCACTCCGCCGGAATGGCCCGAATGGGGTAATCCGATCGAGGACGCCGCCGCCTACGACTACATGTGGTCCTACAGCCCCTATGACCAGATTTCGGCCAAACCCTATCCGGCCGTTCTGGCCACCGGCGGCCTGTCCGATCCGCGCGTCACCTATTGGGAGCCGCAGAAATGGGTCGCCCGCCTGCGTGATCACACCACCTCGACCAATCCGGTGCTGCTGAAGATCAATATGGAGGCGGGCCACTTCGCCTCGTCGGGCCGCTTCGACTATCTGAAGGACATCGCGCTGGATTACGCCTTCGCGATCTGGGCCGTGAACAAGGGCTGGGAAAAAGACTTCGCCTGATGCCTGAGTTCAGTATCCGTGAGGCGGTGGAGGCTGACTTCCCCGCCATCACAAGCATCTATGCCGGATGGGTAAACGACGCCTGCGGCACGTTCGAACTGGTCCCGCCGACCGAGGACGAGATGAAGGCCCGTTTCGCCTACATCCGCGCCCTGGGCATGCCCTATCTGGTCGCCGAGAAGGACGGTCAGGTCATCGGCTATGCCTATGCGGGGCCGTTCCGCGCACGCGAGGCTTATCGCTACATGGTCGAGGATTCGATCTACATCGATCCGGCAGCCAAGGGGCTTGGCGTCGGTGGTGCCCTTCTCGACCGCCTGATTCTGGAATGCGAGCAAAAAGGGGCCCGCCAGATGGTCGCCGTCATCGGTGATTCCGAAAATGAATCATCTATCGGCCTTCATCGCTCGCGCGGATTCGCTGATTCCGGCCGATTCACCTCTGCCGGATGGAAGTTGGACGGCTGGCGCGATGTCATCTTCATGCAAAAGCCATTGGGCGCCGCCGACACCACTCCGCCCGATGGACCGGCCCTGCTTCTCAGCGACAAGGGCCGTTAAAGGCCGGAAAATCAGGCTTTGCGGGGGCGGAAACGCCCCCGTTTCCATATCGACCAAGGTTATGAAATCGCGGACCATTTCGCAAATTGCCGTATTTTTTCAGGGGTATGCATTTTTCCCGTTGACCCGAAACGCTGCCCCACCTAAACACCACCTCGTTCCCGCCGGACACGGCGCGAACGGGACCAAGCGGGTGTAGCTCAGTTGGTTAGAGTGCCGGCCTGTCACGCCGGAGGTCGCGGGTTCGAGCCCCGTCACTCGCGCCACTCCCCTTCTTCATGAAGTACGGAGTGGCGCATACCGCTCTTGGTCCGAAACGCCTCCCAAAAATCGACATACGCCCCACCACAGCGCCTTCGTGCGCCTATTGCCGTTTCAACTTGGCGTTAGTTGACTTTTAACCAGAACACTTACAGAACATTCAGCAACGGTTCACGCCTTGTTCTGAAAGCGCCCCTGACATGCTCACCAAGAAGCAGCACGAACTCCTGATGTTCATCCATGAACGCATCAAGGAAACCGGCGTGTCGCCTTCTTTCGACGAGATGAAGGAAGCGCTGGATCTGGCTTCCAAATCGGGCATCCACCGCCTGATCACCGCCCTTGAGGAACGCGGCTTCATCCGCCGTCTGGCGCACCGCGCCCGCGCGCTGGAAGTCGTCAAAATGCCGGAACAGGCCACCGCCGCCGCGCCCGCCAAGGGCCGCGCCCCGTTCAAGCCCGGCGTCATCGAAGGTGGCGGCATGAATCGCGCCCCCGTTCAGGAAGCCGCCAACGACGTGCGCGAACTGCCGCTGTTGGGCAAGATCGCCGCCGGTACGCCGATTGCCGCCATCCAGCACGAACAGGACCGAATTCCCGTGCCGGAATCCATCCTCGGCTCGGGCGAGCACTATCTGCTCGAGATCGAAGGCGACTCGATGATCGAGGCCGGTATCCTCGACGGCGACACGGTGGTGATCAAACGCACCAGCAACGCCAACAACGGCGAGATCGTCGTCGCACTGGTCGAGGGCGAAGAAGCCACGCTGAAGCGCCTGCGCCGCAAGGGCCAGTCCATCGCTCTGGAACCGGCCAACCGCGCCTATGAAACCCGCATCTTCGGGCCGGATCAGGTCGAGGTTCAGGGCAAGCTGGTCGGCCTTATCCGCCGCTATCACTGATAATCCGGGTCGCCCCACCGCGACCACGGCCTGATTCCACGCGCATCGCGTACCCAACGGGCGCGCCATCCCTCTCCCTCGCGCCACAACTCGACCGCGCCACGCTCTGCAAAGTCCTGACCATCCAGCACCAGCCTATTCGCGCACTCTTGCGGCAGTTGGTGGACGACAGCGCGCACAGCAACAACCTCTGCCGTCAGACACATCTGGCTCAGCTTGTCGGCTGCGGGACTAGCCCTGCCCCACCACAGCGCAACGGGGGCTGTGGCCTCCAACGCCGCGCAATGGGTACGCCCGCATTTCCACGCGGCCTTGTCACGCGGAACCAGCTCCAAATCCCAACGCTGCGCCCATATCTCGGACGAAAAGGCGCGGACCGGGCGGAAAACTGTCGCCTGATCGCCGGAAACCCATGCCGCATTGGTCGCCGAGTCTCCAATCCAGATATCCGGCGGTGTCTCGCGCGGCCATAACAACACCGCACAGGCCAGAGGCAGCCCCAGCAGCCGCAGCCACCCGCGCCACAGGCACATGAACAGGATGCCGACAAAGGCGATCGGCAGGGCCTGTGGCGGCGCGCCTGCCATGGTCTGTACCGCGCCTGGCAACTGCGCCGCCCAATGGCCGATGGCCAGCATCCACTGCACGCCCTGCCCCGCAACCCACAAGAACGGTCCGCCAAGACCCAGCGGTTCCAAGGCCGCCCCCAATGCCAGCGCCGGAAGCATGATCAGATCGGCCAAGGGCGCGCTGGCCATATTGGCCACCAATCCATAGACACTGGTGCGGTTGAAGTGGTGCATGACGAACGGGCCGGTTGCCAGCCCTGCCACAAAACTGGCCGCCACCGCCGCCATGGCCCACGAAACGGCACGCTGGATACCCGCAATCGGCCACGGCGTGTTGATCTCGCGGATTCGCCTCGGCCACACTTCCGCCAAGGCCACCAAGGCCGCTGTGGCCGCGAACGACATCTGAAATCCGGGCGTGATCACAGCCTCGGGCTGCAGACACAGGACGACAAAGGCCGCCGCTGCAAGCGCCCGCATGCTGATAGCCTTGCGCCCCAGCAATATCGCCGCAAAGGCAATCGACGCCGTCACCGCCGCCCGCTCTGCCGGAGGCGGCGCACCGGACAGCACCAGATAGGCCCCCACCGCCAAAAGCCCCGCCACCGCAGCCACCTTTTTTCCCGACACCCGCAGGGCCAACCACGACACACAGGCGATCATCAGCCGGACCAGAAAGAATACGAATCCCCCCACCACAGCCATGTGAAGCCCCGAGATCGACAGGATGTGCGCCAGCCCCGAATCCCTCATGGCCTCCAGATCGGCCTCCCCGATCCACGCTTCATGGCCGGTGACCATGGCAGCCGCGATACCGCCCCTCTGCTCCCCCAGCCGCGCCACCAGCCGTTCCGCCAGCGCGAACCGGACGGCATTGACCTTCATTTCCGCGCGGACCGACAAGGGCGGCTGGGGCAGCTCCGCCTGCCTGACCTCGGTCAGGCCGAACACCACCCCGCCCATGCTCTGGAACCACGCCATTCGCCCAAAATCATAGCTGTGGGGCGCGGCGGGCGCTGGCGGCGGGTTCACAATGCCGAATATCGAGATGGCCTCGCCCGGCTTCGGCGTCACGCCCTTGATCGTCGCGCGCATCCGATGGGGCGCCTCTTCGGGGGCGACGCCACGAATCCGGACAGGCGCAATCACGACTCGCGGACCTCGTGCGCCGGGAGAATCGACGTCGATGACATAGCCCTCGACCAAAGTCGGTTTTGTCACCACAGGGGCAATAGGGGCCGCAACAGCGTCAGATCGTGCCTTTGCAACCGCCAGTCCAGCTGCAAAGCACGCCACCATCAAGAGTGGTAGAGTGACGGCCCTGACCGCCCCCGCCAGCCGCGCCACAAACCACCCTGAAAGGCCGATAAAACCTAGGAAAAACAGGGGCCAGAACGACGGCTCTGTCCGAAACAGAAAATACGTGGCACAACCGCTGCCAAAGAAAACCGCGCTCCAGAGCGACCAACGTTCACTTTGAGCATTCCATTCGTGTCTCAGACGCGTACGGAAACCGGCGATCAACTTTACCGCAAGGCTTCGTTTTGCCGCTGACGAGCGTATAAGAGCGGCCGTATTGGACTCATTGCCTATGACCTCCCCATCTTCGACTGTTGTCACGCGCTTTGCCCCCTCGCCGACAGGCTACCTGCATATTGGCGGGGCGAGAACGGCGTTATTTAACTGGCTGTACGCAAAGGGCCACGGCGGCAAGTTCCTGATCCGCATCGAGGACACCGACCGCGAGCGTTCGACCGACGAAGCCGTGAAGGCCATCTTCGATGGTCTGGAGTGGCTGCAGCTGCTGGGCGATGAAGAACCCGTCTATCAATTCGCCCGCGCCGATCGTCACCGCGAGGTCATCCAACAGCTTCTGGACACCGGTCACGCCTACCGCGACTTCCTGACCGCCGAGGAAACCGGCGCACTGCGCGATGCGGCCAAGGCCGAGGGCAAGGACTTTGTCTCGCCGTGGCGTGACCGCGAGCCGACCGCCGAAGACCTGCAAAAACCGTTCACCGTGCGCTTCCGTCGCCCGCTGGATCAGGCCGTGGTTGTTGACGATGCCGTTCAGGGCACCGTGCGCTGGGAAAGCTCGGCGCTGGACGATCTGGTCATCCTGCGTTCGGATGGTGCCCCGACCTACAACCTCGCCGTTGTGGTCGATGACCATGACATGGGCGTCACCCACGTGATCCGTGGCGATGACCACCTGAACAACGCCGCCCGCCAGAGTCTGATTTACGACGCTCTGGGCTGGACGCGCCCGACCTTCGCCCACATCCCGCTCATTCACGGACCGGACGGTGCCAAGCTGTCCAAGCGCCATGGCGCACAGGCTGTCCACGAATATGCCGAGATGGGCTATCTGCCCGAAGCCATGCGCAACTATCTGGCGCGTCTGGGCTGGGCACACGGTGACGACGAACTGTTCGACGACGAACAGGCCAAGGCCTGGTTCGATTTCGGCGGCATCAACAAGGCTCCGGCCCGCCTCGACTTCGACAAGCTGGCGCACGTCAACGCCCACTGGATCCGCCAAGCCGACGATCAGCGCCTTGCTGATCTGACCGCTGGCGTTCTGGCCTCCCGTGGCCAGCAACTGGATGACGCAGGCCGCGAAAAGCTGCTGCGCGCCATCCCCCTGATCAAGGACCGCGCCAAACTGGTGCCGGAACTGGCCGATCAGGTTCAATTCGCCCTGTTGGCGAGCCCGATCCCGCTTAACGAGAAAAGCGCGGGCATGCTGCAAGGCGAAAACCTCGACCGACTTTCACGACTTCGTGATCATCTGACCAATGTGTCGCAGTGGTCGGTAGAGACGCTCGAAGGTGAACTTAAAGCCTTTGCTGAAAAAGAAGCCGTAGGCTTCGGAAAAATCGGGCCTTTTGCTCGCGCCGCTCTGACGGGCGGTGTTCCGGCTCCAGATATTGCAAAAATTCTGGTCGCCATTGGCCGCAACGAAAGTCTCCAGCGCTTGGATGATGCGCTGCAACAGACTAAGTAACACACCAACCAAACATAAGGCCGTCCGCCTCCCCGCGCCCGGTCCGATATAACAAGGGGCCCAGATGACTGAACAAGCTAAACCTGCCGCCACTCTTACCCTTGGCGACAAGAGCATCGAACTCCCCGTCCTGTCCGGTTCGACCGGCCCGGACGTCATCGACATTCGCAAGCTGTACGCCGGCACCGGCGCTTTCACCTTTGACCCGGGTTTCACCTCGACCGCCTCGTGCGAGTCGGGCCTGACCTTCATCGACGGTGACGAAGGCGTTCTGCTGCACCGCGGCTATCCGATCGACCAACTGGCCTCGCAGTCGAACTTCCTGGAAGTTTGCCACCTGCTGCTGAAGGGCGAGCTGCCGACCGCTTCGGAATACGAAGCCTTCAAGGAAACCGTCACGAAGCACACCATGCTGCACGCGCAGTTTGACCGCTTCTTCGAAGGCTTCCGCCGCGACGCCCACCCGATGGCCATCATGGTTGGTACCGTCGGCGCTCTGTCGGCCTTCTACCACGACAGCCTCGACATCAATGACCCGGTCCAGCGCGAAATCTCGGCTATCCGCCTGATCGCCAAGATGCCGACCATCGCTGCCCGTGCTTACAAGTACCACGTTGGCCAGCCGTTCATCTCGCCGCGCAACGACCTGTCGTACGCCGAGAACTTCCTGCGCATGTGCTTCGCCGTTCCGGCTGAAGACTATTCGGTTGATCCGCGCATCGTCCGCGCCATGGACCGCATCTTCACCCTGCACGCCGACCACGAGCAAAACGCCTCGACCTCGACCGTCCGTCTGGCTGGTTCGTCGGGTGCCAACCCGTTCGCCTGTATCGCAGCCGGCATCGCCTGCCTGTGGGGCCCGTCGCACGGCGGCGCGAACGAAGAAGCCCTGAACATGCTGAAGGAAATCGGTACTCCGGACCGTATTCCTGAGTTCATCCAAGGCGTTAAGGACCGTAAGTACAAGCTGATGGGCTTCGGCCACCGCGTGTATAAGAACTACGATCCGCGCGCCAAGGTGATGCAGCAGTCGGCCTACGAAGTGCTGGAAGCGACCGGCCGTCAGGACGATCCGCTGTTCGTCGTCGCCAAGGAACTGGAAAAGGTTGCCCTGAACGACGAATACTTCACCTCGCGCAAGCTGTTCCCGAACGTGGACTTCTACTCGGGCATCACCCTGTCGGCGATGGGCTTCCCGACCACCATGTTCACCGTGCTGTTCGCTCTGGCCCGTACCGTCGGCTGGATTTCGCAATGGCAGGAAATGATCGAAGATCCGGGCCAAAAGATCGGCCGTCCGCGTCAGCTGTACACCGGCCCGACGCAACGCGACTACGTCTCGATCGACAAGCGCGGCTAATCCATCCTTTCAGGATTGAAGCGGAAACGCCGGAGCGAAAGCTCCGGCGTTTTTTCTATGCTAGACAAGGCGTCCTATGACCAACGACACCAATCCCCCCGCCAACGAAACGCCCATCCAGCGTGCCTTCCGCCAGAAGCAGGAAGCCCTGGCCAAACGCGAAAAGGCCCCGCGCGGCGGAGCCTTTCAACGTGAACAGAACAAGCGCATCGAGGCGGGCAAATCCCGCCCGTGGATGACCAAATAAGATCAGGCTTTTCGGCGTTCCAGAACGTCGATAACCGCATCGGCGGCCAACTCTGAAGGATTTGGCCCGCCTCTGCCGAGAATTTCCAGCGCCTGCGTCTGACGCTCGGCCTGTGCCTTAGCCGCCGCCTTGTCGGTCAGCAAACGCTCGACGTGCGGGGTGATGAAATCAGGCGTGGCCTCGAACTGGATACATTCCTTGGCCACTTCCTCGTCGGCGGCGAGGTTCAGCATGGTGAAATATTTCGCCGTCACCAGTGGCTTCATCAGGCGGTACGACAGGTTGTCGATCTTATAGGCGATGACCATCGGCGTGCCCGCCATGGCGATCTCTGTCGACACTGTTCCACTGGTGGCCAGCGCCACGTCCGCCGCCTTCATGGCCGAATATTTCTCGGCTTCTGTCACAAGGAAGGTGCGGAACGGCCAACTGGCCACACGACCCGTAACATCGGACGCCACAGTGCCAGCGGCCACGACGGCGACCTGCAGGTCCGGAATGGTCGCTTTCAGGCGTTTGACCGTCTCTTCATAGACAGGCGTCATCCGCTCGATTTCCTTGGGACGGCTGCCCGGCAGGACGAGCAGCAGCGGCGTATCATCCGCCAAGCCGCGCGCCTTGCGGAAGGCCGAGCCATCGTCCTTGCCCATATCGATGTGCAGGGCCGACGAGCCCACAACCGTGGTCGGCAGGCCTTCGCGCTCGAAGAACGGCGCATCCATCGGATACAGGGCCAACATGTGATCCACCGCGCCCGCCAGCACCTTGGCCCGCCCCGGACGGGAGGCCCAGACCTGAGGCCCGACGTATTTGATCAGCGCCACTTCCGGCATCAGCTTGCGGATCGCCCGCGCCACTCGGATGGTGAAGCCCCATGAATCGATCAGAATGACCGCGTCGGGCTTTTCCCGCGCGGCCAGTGCCGCTGTATCCTCGACCCGTGCCTTGACGCGCTTATAGGCTTTCAGCGCCTCGACGACGCCGAGGATCGACAGTTGCGCGATGTCGAACGGGCTTTGGATGCCCAGCTCGGCCATGCGCGGACCGCCGACGCCCACAAAGCTCACGCCGTCGCCCAATTTGGCTTTGAGTGCCTTGGCCAGTTCGGCTCCCAGCACATCGCCAGAGGCCTCTGCGGCCACGAGCATGATCTTGTATGGCTTCACGACAATCGGTCCCCGTCAGTCATCCCCCACACGAACAGGCCCAGCCTGTCCGCCGCCGCACGCGTTCCTTCGGCATCCATGACGATAAGACGCCCGACGAAGCCGCCAATACCCGCCAGCCCCGCGGCAGCGGCCAGTTCGACCGTGCGCGGGCCGATGACCGGCATGTCCACGCGGGTGTCCTGAATGGGCTTGGGAGCCTTGGCCAGACAGCCCTTGCGGCTATCGGCCGTGCCGCGCAGGTCCTGTGGCAGGCCAGCGACACGCAGCAGCATCTGGTCGGTGCCTTCCTGAGCCTCTACGGCCAGTACCAGACCTTCACAGACGACTGCGCCCTGACCGATATCCAGCTCACCGGATTTCTCGGCCACGTGGATGGCCTTTCGCAGGTCCGCCATCTGGCTATCCGTCGGCGACAGCGCCCCCAGCGCCCCAGCCGTCAGGGTCTGGCCGCCAAGGATGTCATCGGCACCCACGACCTCATAGCCCTCACCCTCGAAGATGCCGAGGATCTTGCGCAGCAGGGCATCGTCGCCCTTGGTCGCGGCGGCGATTATGCCCGGAAGGACCGAGGCCCCCTTGAGATCCGGCTTCAGCGTCTTGAAATCGGGACGGTTCACATAGCCCGCCAGACAGACGGCCTCACACCCCTCGCGGCGCAGGGCCTTCAGAATGCCGCCGATCTGGGCCATGCCCAGCGTCTCGCCATCCCATTTCAGCAGGTCGTCGCCCGCAAAGCCGTCCAGACGGATGATGTAGAGCGGGCGGCCCTCTGCTTCACAGCGGGCCGCCACAGATGCGGGAAGGTCGCCCCCACCGGCGATCAGTCCCAGCTTTTTCATTCGGCGTTCGGCAGGCAGAGCGGACGCTTGGCACCATCACGGATGAAGTCGAGGATTTCGACAATCTCCGGCAGGTCACCATAGGTAGCCGCAACCGTTTCCAGACGCTCGGAAAAGGCACCCTCGCCCTCGAACAGGTCGCGATAAAAGGCCAGCAGGCGACGCAGGTCGTCCTTGCCATACCCCTTGCGCTTCAGGCCGATGATGTTCAGTCCGCGCAGACGCGCGTGGTTGCCCCATACCGAGCCGTAAGGGATCACATCGCGCGTCACCGCTGCCAGACCGCCGACGATCGCACCTTGCCCCACGCGGGCATTCTGGTGCACGGCGCACAGGCCGCCGAGGAAGGTCCGCGAACCGACGTGGGCGTGACCGCCCAGCGTCGCATTGTTGGCCATGGTGACGTTGTCCTCGACCACGCAGTCGTGACCGATGTGGGCACCCGTCATCAGCAGACAGTTGTTGCCCAGCTTGGTCACGCCCGAACCCTGCGGCGTGCCGCGGTTCAGGGTCGCGTGTTCGCGGATGATGTTGTTCTCGCCGATCTCGAGGCGAACAGTCTCACCCTTATAGCCAAGGTGTTGCGGGTCGCCGCCGACAAGGGCGAACGGGTGCACAACCGTGTTGGCGCCGATGGACGTGTCCTGCTGGACGACGACGTGCGATTTCAGCACGACGCCTGCCGACAGGGTCACGTTCGGTCCCACAACGCTCCACGGGCCGACGACAGCGCCGTCTGCGATCACTGCAGTGGAGTCTACGATGGCGGTAGGGTGGATTTGGCTCACTTGGCCGGTTCCTCGATTTTGACGACCATGGCCATGAACTCAGCCTCGGCGGCGAGCTTGCCGTCGATGAAGGTTTCGCCACGGAATTTATAAGCATCGCCGCGTGCTTTCAGCACCTTCACTTCCATGCGCAGTTGGTCGCCCGGACGCGCCGGCTTACGGAAGCGAACACCGTCGATGGACATGAACATGATGACCTTGTCCTCGACCGGAACGTCGAGCGTCTTGGACATCAGCAGAGCGCCCGTCTGGGCCATAGCCTCGACGATCAGAACGCCCGGCATGACCGGATCGATCGGGAAGTGGCCGGGGAAGAACGGCTCGTTATGGGTGACGTTCTTGATGCCGACCAGAGAGGTCGCCGGAACGAAATCCTCGGCCTTGTCGACCAGCAGGAAGGGATAGCGATGCGGCAGGCGGCGCATCACTTCGGCATAATCGATGTTAATCTGTTCGCTCATCTCAGGAATCCTTTGCGTCACGCGGTTTTGACGCCTGTTTGGAGACCCATACGGTTTCGCGCAGGAAACGACGCAGGGGTCTGGCCGGATAGCCGGACCAGGTTTCGCCAGCAGGAACATCGGCCAATACGCCAGCCCCTGCGGCTACTCGGGCCCCCTCCCCGATATTGATGTGGTCGCCGATACCCGCCTTGCCACCAAAGATGACATTGTCACCCGTGGTCACAGAGCCGGAAATGCCCGTGTTGCCAGCGAGCAGGTTATTGCGACCGATGACACAGTTGTGGCCGATCATCACCAGATTATCGATCTTGGTGTTCTCGCCGATGACGGTGTCGTCGAACGCGCCGCGATCCACGCAGGAGTTCGCACCGATGGTGACGTTGTCTTGAATGATCACGCGGCCCAGCTGCGGAATGTCCACCGGACCGTTGCGCGATACCGCCGCTCCGAAACCGGCCTCGCCGATGCGAACACCGGAATAGATCTTCACCCTGTCCCCCAACAGGCAGAAGAAGAGGCTGGCACTGGAGCCGATGGTGCAGTCGCGACCGATCTGCACGCCCGGGCCAATGACGGTGTTGGCACCGATGTACGAACCACGGCCGATCCGTGCGCCCTCGCCGATCACCACACCGGGTTCGATCACCACAGTGTCGTCCTCGGCAGCCTCGGCCAGCGGAATGGCCCGCAGCAGGCGTCGCGGCTCGTGCAGCATCATGGACGTCAGGGCCCAGTCGGCCTGCGCCTGACGTGATGCGATGACGGCCACACCGGCCGGCACATGGTCAACCATGGACGGGTGCACAATCACGCACGCGGCCTTGGTCTTCTCCAAGTCCGGCAGGTATTTGCGATCGCCCATAAAAGCGATAGCGCCCCCGTCCTTGCCGGACAGGGGCGCAACCGCCGAAACGATGACCTCTCCACCCCGGATCACCTCCGCGCCGAGTTCGGCGGCGATGGCGGAGACCGTGCGGGGGGGCAAGGTCGTGAAGAAGGTCGTGTCGGGCATGGCCCTGATATTAGTTCTGGGCTTGGACCGGAACCGGCATGCGGTTGAACGACAGCGTCGGCAGCTGGGCGTTCAGGCGCTGGATGACGGTGTCGGTGATGTCCATGGCCGGGTTGATGTAGGCCACTGCGTCTGCCGACAGCAGAACGCCGCAACCACGCTCTTGGTAGACAGCGATCACGATCGGACGAGCAGCGGTGTCGATGGCTTGAGCCTGAACCGACTGGGTGTAGCGCAGTTCGTTAGCGCGGGTTTGCTGCAGTTGTTGCAGTTCGCGGTCACGGTTTTGCAGAGCCTGAACGCGCGAGTTGCGGTCGGCTTCCGACAGGCTGGCAGCGCTTTGTTGCAGCTGTTGGGCTTCGGACTCGATGGCGGTGGCGTACGGCTGAAGCTCGCCTTGAACTTCTTGGTACAGTTGAACCATGCGCGATTGCAGGGCTTGGCCAGCAGCCGAAGCCCCCAGAACGCGCTCGCCCGAGAACGAGCAGACGCCCGGCAGAACCGGACCCGGGTTGGTCGGAGCCTGTTGTGCAGCAGCAGCCGAGGCCGTCAGCGTTGCCAGCGCAAAAGCGCCAATCGAAAGCATCTTCATAATCTTAAGCCTTAGTGCGGAAATAGCCGCGGTTTAGAACTGGGTTGAAGTCGAGAAACGGAAGGTTTCGGTCTTGTCGTAGTCTTCCTTCGAGAGGACCTTCGACAGGTCGAAACGGATCGGGCCCATCGGCGAACGCCAGTGGATGCTGAGGCCCGCGGCGGCGCGCAGAGCCATGTCGTCGACGATGTTGGCGTTCGGCATACCTTGTGCGTTGACTAGATAACGGTCGTCCAGTTGGCCCAGCGTACCCACGTCGGCGAACAGGCTGGTCTTGATGCCATACTGTTCTGGCAGGCCGTTCGGTACGGTCAGTTCAACGGTACCAATCGCATAGAAGTTCCCGCCCAGAGCGTCGGTCGTGCTCAGGTCACGCGGGCCCATGCCGGCCGTTTCAAAGCCACGGAAGCTTTGGCCGCCCTTGAAGAAGCGGTCGTTAATGCGGATCGAGTCACCAGCCCAACCCGCGACATAGCCGACGGAGCCCTGAACACTGACGACCCATTCCGGACGGATGCCATAGTAGTAGGCACCGTCGAGTTCGGTCTTGATGTAGTTCACGTCACCGCCGATGCCGGCGAAGTCCTGACGCAGAGCCGTGGTCCAGCCACGGGTCGGACGGACCGGATCGTTACGGCGGTCAACAAACAGGGTGTAGCCCGCCGACGAGTTCAGATAGGCACCGATCTGGTCGCAGAGGGCCGACGAGCCCATGCCCGCGTTCGAGCAATAGCTGTTCGGCACCATCACTTCATCGTCCTTGATGAAGTAGCGCAGGCTCAGACGGGTGTAGTTGTTCAGCGGATAGGTCAGACGCACGCCCGCACCGGTCGAGCGGTAGTCGTACGAAGAGTACTCGCTGAGGTCCAGACGGGTGTGGAACAGGTCGAAACCGGCGGCCACATCACGGCCCATGAACTTCGGCTCGGTGAAGCGGAAGTCGATGTTCTGACGGATCGAACCCCATTCGGCGCGAGCCACGATGTTCTGGCCACGACCACGGAAGTTACGCTCGGTCACGCCGAGGTTCAGGGTGAAGCTGTCGAACGAGCTGAAGCCAGCGCCCACCGACAGTTCGCCGGTCGGCTGTTCTTCGACGGTCACGTTAACGATCGAGCGGTCCGGGGCCGAGCCACGGGTCTCTTCGATCTTCACGTCCTTAAAGAAGCCGAGGGCGCGCAGGTTGTTACGCGAGCGTTCCAGCAGCGAGCGGTTGAAGGCATCGCCCTCGCCCAGCATCATTTCGCGACGGATGACCGTATCCAGCGTGCGGGTGTTGCCCACCACATTGATGCGGTCCACATAAACGCGAGCGCCTTCGCGGACGTTGAAGGTCACGTCGACGGTGTCAGTATCCGGATTGGCGCGATAGGTCGGGTTGATGTCGACGAAGGCATAACCCGCCGAACCGGCCGCGAAGGTCAGGGTATCGACGGCGGCTTCGATGCGGTCGCTCTGGTACAGGTCGCCCGAGCGGATCGGCAGCAGTGCCGTCAGGAAGTCGGCGTTCAGACGGTCGCTCTCGGTGACCACCTTCACTTCGCCGAAGTTGTACTTGTCGCCTTCGTCCACGGTGATGGTCACCGCAAAGGCGCTGTTGTCCGGCTTCAGCTCGGCAACCGACGAACGGATGGTGAAGTCGTAGTAGCCACGGTTCGTATAGAATTTACGCAGCTGCTCGCGGTCATAGTCCAGACGGTTCGGGTCGTAGTTGTCGTTCGACGAGAACAGACGCCACCAGCGCGAGGTCTGGGTCACCATCACTTCGCGCAGGTCCGCATCCGAGAAGGCGCGGTTGCCGAGGAAGGTGATGCCCGAGATGCCGCTTTCCGGACCTTCATCGATCTCGAACACGACGTCGACGCGGTTCTGCTCCAGCTGGACCAGACGCGGGGTCACGGTTGCCGAGATACGGCCTGCCAGACGGTACAGTTCGACGATCTTACCCACGTCTTCCTGAACGCGGGCGCGGGTATAGATGCCGCGCGGGTTGATCGAGACTTCGTCGCGAAGCTTCTTCTCGGTGAGGGCCTTGTTACCCTCGAAGGTCACCTGGTTGATGATCGGGTTTTCGACCACCTCGATCACCAGATCGCCATTCGGCTGAAGACCCAGCTGAACGTTCGCAAACAGGTTGGTGCGGTACAGAGTGCGGACCGCGACGTCGAACGTCACCGGATCGACGATGTCACCCGGCTGGATCGGCAGGTACGACAGCACGGTCGTCTGGTCGATACGCTGGTTACCGGTCACCAGAATGCGGTTAACGCGGGCACGCTCAACATCTTCAACAACAACCTGAGGCGTAGCCTCGGCCGCAGGAGCCGCTGCAGGCGCAGCCTGCTGTGCGAACGCCGGTGTCGCCAGGCCAGCGGCCACGACAAGAGCGATCCCACTCGGACCCAGGATACGCGCGCGATTAGAAGTTCGGTTCATCAGGTCGATCATTCGGGATGTCCTTAGGGGCAGGTCTCGACTCACGCGACGAGCCCGCCAAGGAATTTGAAGATATTCAGCTTCTGTAAGTCGTTCCAAGTGGCGAACAACATCAAACAGGCCAACATGGCAAGTCCAACTCTATAACCAGCGGCCTGGATTCGGGCGTCCAGAGGGCGACGTGCCACAGCCTCGTAAGCATAGAACATCAAATGTCCCCCATCCAGAACAGGAATCGGCAAAAGATTTAGAAAACCGATTCCGACCGAAAGTATGGCGGCAAAACTGGTTAGCGTCAGTACCAGGTTGATGGCCGCCGCACGCGGATCGGGGTCAACCGACACCGCAGCATTGGTCAAAGCGCCCGAAGCACGGGCGATTCCCAGAGGGCCGCTGAACTGGTCACCGCTCTCGCGGCCCATGAAAATGCGGCCGATATATTTCAGCGTGGTCCCCAGAATGTCGCGGATTTCCTCCGCGCCCTTCGCGACTGCGGCGACCGGCGAATAGCGGACGTGACGCGCATCGGCGCGGGTCGATCCCAGTTCGACCCCCAGTCGGCCCATGGAGACACGCCCACCGATAGGATCCTGGACCACGGCGCGCTCGGGCGTCGCATTCAGCGAGATAACTTCCCCTGCCCGTTCGACGGTAAAGGCGACCGGCGTGCCGCTGGACAGAGCGACAAAGCGAACCACCTCGCTACTGTCCTCGATCAGCTTGCCGTTGACGTGGGTGATTAGATCGCCCGACTGGAAGCCCGCCACAGCCGCCGGAGATTCCGGCAGGATGTTCACCACCCGCGCCGGACGCTGCATCACGCCGACGACGGAGAAAAGGAATGTAAAGATGACAATGGCCAGCAGGAAGTTGGCCAGCGGGCCACCCGCAACCACCAGAGCACGCTGCCAGATCGGCTTGAAATACAGATAGTCGCGCTCGGCACCCGCGCCGTGCTGGGCGACGATCCGTTCACGGAGCTGGGCCAGACCGGCCTGATCGGGAACACCCGTATCGTCCAGATCGCCAGCAAACTTGACGTAGCCACCCAGCGGAAGCCAGCCAACGCGCCATTCGACACCATGACGGTCGTTGCGCGAAAAGATCGCCCGGCCGAAGCCGATGGCGAACCGTTCGATCTTCACGCCAAAGGCGCGCGCCGTCAGGAAGTGACCGAGTTCGTGGATCGTGACGACAACCGTGAGCACGACCAGAAACGGCACTATATAGGTGACCAATTGGCCCAAAAAGCCGATCATCCGGTCTCCAGTCTCAAAGCGCGGCGCTAGGCCGCTAGATCGAGCGATTTGACGATATCACGCGCAATCGCACGGGCAGCTTCGTCCACCGCCAATGCCGATTCAGCCGCGTCACCGTCGCCGATCGCCAAGCCAACACTGTCAGCCCGTTCAAGGGTTTCGGTGATGACTGCGGCAATATTTAGAAATGCCAATCGTCGGTCAAGGAACGCGAACGCAGCGACCTCGTTCGCCGCGTTGAAAACGATGGGCGAAACGCCGCCTGCCTCAAGTGCCTCGCGGGCCAGCTTGAGCGCAGGGAAACGCTGGGTGTCGGGAGCCTCGAACGTCAGCTTGCCGATAGTGGCAAGGTCCAGCTTCTTGGCAGGCCACGGCATGCGGTCCGGCCAAGACAGTGCGCACGCAATCGGCGTCTTCATGTCGGGCGGGCCGAGCTGGGCCAGCGTCGAGCCGTCCACGTATTCGACAAGGCTATGCACGATGGATTCAGGGTGAATCACCACATCGATCTTCGATTGCGGCATACCGAACAGATAGGCCGCCTCGATCAGTTCGAGGCCCTTGTTGGCCATCGATGCGCTGTCGACGGAAATCTTTGCGCCCATCGACCAGTTGGGGTGCGCCACCGCCTGTTCGGGCGTGATGGACCGCATCGCTTCCAGCGGCGTTTGGCGGAAAGGACCGCCCGACGCCGTGAGGATCAGCCGTTCAATCCGTTCGGGACGCTCGGCTGTAAAAACCTGAAAAATGGCTGAGTGTTCGGAGTCTACGGGGATGATCCGGCCGCCAGACTTCGCCACACGATCCAACAAGGCCGGACCGCAGCAGACGAGACTTTCCTTGTTCGCCAGCGCCAGCGTCGCCCCCGTCGAAGCCGCGGCCCACGCGGAGCGCAGCCCGGCTGCACCGACGATGGAGGCCATCACCCAATCAGCGGGGCGCGTCGCGGCTTCCACAATGGCCGACGCACCGGCGGCCACCTCGGTTTCGGTACCCGCCAAAGCAGCGGACAGAGACTCGCGGCGGCTCTCGTCAGCGATCACCACCAGCTTGGGCTTCCAGCGGCGGCATTGCTCCGCCAGCTTTTCGACGTTGCGCCCGCCCGTCAGAACCTCGACCTCAAAACGGCCCGATCCGGTCGCCTCGGCGGCTTCCATGAGTTCGAGCGTGGAGGTGCCGACCGAGCCGGTCGAGCCCAGAACACTGACGCGACGGCTGATCACCCGTGACCCCCAATCAGGATCACGATCAGGCGACCGATCGAAACAACAACAACGGCGAACATCAAACCGTCCACGCGATCCAGCAGACCGCCGTGGCCGGGGATCAGGTTACCCGCATCCTTGACCCCGAAACGGCGCTTGAGCGCGGATTCCCAAAGGTCGCCGCCCATGGTCGCCAGTGCTGCAGTCAGGCCCAGAACGCCGCCCCAGATGAAATTCAGCGCGCCCATATCCAGCCATGCCGCCATGGCCGAGCCAGCGATCATGCCTGCCAGAAGCCCACCGATGAAACCGGACCATGTCTTGTTGGGCGAAAACTTGGGCCACAGCTTTGGCCCGCCCACCGCACTGCCTACCAGATAGGCCAGAATGTCGGCAGCCCATGCGACGGTGAAGACCAGAACGGTCCAGTACAGCCCCTGTTCGGAGTTGGACGCCCGCAGCCAGATCAGCAGGATACAGGGCCAGCCGAGGTAGAGCACGCCATAGGCGGCATCCAGCCCCTCGCCGCCCCGACGATGGGCGATCAGGCCCGCCGCAGCCGCACCGAATACAAGGAGCACAAACGCTAGCGACATCAGCCCGACATGTGCCGCCACCAGCGGCGCAACCACGCCCGCCGTCACGGCCATGCCCACGACCTTCCAGTCGCGCGGCTCGCTCATACGTGCCCATTCAAAGGCCAGCAGCATGCCTGCGGCAAAGATCAGCGCGGAGAACCAAACGCCGCCCGCCCACATGGCCAATACGGCCGCGGGGGCCAGCACCAGCGCAGAGGCCGCTCGTAGGGCAATATCCTTGGGTTTGAGGGCCATTACGAACCCGCTTTCTCAGCTGAAGCCGTCACGTGGCCCTCTACGACTTCGCGGCCGCCAAACCGGCGCTCGCGGCAGGAAAACTCTTCAACGGCGGCTTTCAGCGCCTCGGGCCCGTAGTCAGGCCACAGAATCGGTTGGAAAACCAGTTCGGCATAGGCGGCTTCCCACAAAAGGAAGTTCGACAGCCTTTGCTCGCCGGATGTCCGGATAATCAGGTCTACAGGGGGCGCGTCTCGGGTGGACAACTGCTCAGCCAGTACCTGCTCGGTCAGCTCGAAACGCCCCTGCTCTGCCGCGCGGTCGATCAGCACCTGGGCGGCATCGACCAGATCGGCATGAGCGCCATAGTTGAAGGCCACCTGCAAAAGGAAACGGTCATTGCCCGCGGTCTGACGCTCGGCCTTTTCGATCGTTTCGATGATGTCGCGGGACAGGCCCTTGCGGCGACCCAGAACCTTGATCCGGACACCTTCCTGATCGAGCCGCTTGAGGTCTGCACCCACGAATTTGTGCAGCAACCCCATGAGGTCGGAAACCTCGTCGGCGGGCCGGTTCCAGTTCTCGGTCGAGAAACCGAAAATGGTCAGGCATTGGATGCCCAGTTCCGGTGCCGCCTTGATGGTGCGACGCAGTGCCTGAACGCCCTCGCGGTGACCCAGCGCACGGGGCACACCCCTGCGCTCGGCCCATCGACCGTTACCGTCCATAATGATGGCCACATGCAGTGGCTGGCGGTCATGTGAAGCGGTTGAGGCCGACATCAGGCACTGGTCCTAAAAGAAACGAGAAGGTGCAGGTCGGGTTAGACCTGCATGATCTCGACTTCCTTGGCCTTGAAGATCTCGTCGATGCGCTTGACGGCGGCGTCGGTGTCCTTCTGGACCTCGGCTTCCATCTTCTTTTGATCGTCCTGGCTGATTTCGCCGGCCTTTTCGGCCTTCTTCAGCTCGTCGTTGGCGTCGCGGCGGACGTTACGGACGGCGATCTTCTTGTCCTCGGCGTACTTGCCAGCCAGCTTCACCAGCTCCTTACGGCGCTCTTCGGTCAGCGGCGGGATCGGGATACGCAGGGTCTGGCCGTCAACGACCGGATTCAGGCCCAGACCGGCAGCGCGGATGGCCTTCTCGACCGAAACCACCATGCCACGGTCCCATACGTTGACCGAGATCATGCGCGGTTCCGGCACCGAAACGGCCGCCACAGCGTTCAGCGGCGACATCGAGCCATAGGCCTCGACCATCACCGGATCCAGCAGGCCCGAGTTGGCGCGGCCCGTACGCAGGCCGGCATAGTCGTCCTTCAGGGAGTTGACCGACTTGTCCATGCGGTCGCGGAAAACTTTGAGATCAGGTTTCGCCATGAGGATTGGTCCTAAAGGTCGTTCGTGCCGGATTAAGCCGGCTTATTGGTGATGACGGTGAAGGTACCTTCGCCCGTCAGGGTTTTCATCAGCGAGCCTTCTTCGCGGATGGAGAAGACAACAATCGGCACGCCGCTGTCACGCATCAGAGCAATCGCCGAGGCATCCATGACGCGCAGGTCCTTGGCCAGCACGTCCTGATAGCTCAGGGTCTCGTAACGGGTCGCGGTCGGGTCCTTTTTCGGATCGGCGGTATAGACGCCGTCAACGCTGGTGCCCTTGAGCAAAGCGTCGCAGCCCATTTCCGCAGCGCGCAGAGCCGCGCCCGAATCCGTGGTGAAGAACGGTGCGCCCACGCCAGCGGCAAAGATCACCACGCGGCCCTTTTCAAGGTGACGCAGGGCCTTGCGGCGGATGTAGGGTTCGGCGATGGCGGCCATCGGAATGGCGCTCTGGACGCGGGTTTCGATGCCGATCTTTTCCAGCGCGCCCTGCATGGCCAGCGCGTTCATGATGGTGGCCAGCATGCCCATATAGTCGGCCTGGGCACGGTCCATGCCCTCGGCTGCCTTGGACAGGCCACGGAAGATGTTGCCGCCGCCGATCACGAGGCAGATTTCAACGCCCTGACGCGCCACAGCCGCAACGGCCGCCGCCACGACATCCACCGTCTTGGTGTCGATGCCATAGGCCTGATCGCCCATCAGCACCTCACCCGAAACCTTCAGAAGAACGCGCTTGTAGCGGAAGTCAGGAGTGGCGTCGGTCATGCGGCAATCATCCGTAGAAATAGTGTCACGCATCCGCGCGAAAAAGGAATCGGCGGATCCATCATAAGCGAAGGGCGCGTCAGCCTTCAAAGCCGAACGCGCCCTTTTAACTCTATCTTCCCAATAAGGAAGATTTTTTGGCTTAGTTGCCGCCCGTCATCGAGGCGACTTCAGCAGCGAAGTCCGGAGTGTCGGCCTTCTCGACGCCTTCACCCAGAGCCAGACGCACGAAGCCAGCCAGCTTCAGCTCAGCGCCCAGTTCCTTACCGGTGTTGGCAACCAGCTGCTCGACAGTCACGTCCGGATCCATCACGAACGGCTGCTTCGACAGAACAACTTCCTTTTGGAACTTGTTGATTTGGCCTTCCACGATCTTTTCGATCATGGCTTCCGGACGGCCTTCTTCCTTGGCCTTTTCGATCAGAACGGCACGTTCCTTCTCGATAGCGGCCGGATCGAGGTCCGAGGTGTCCAGAGCCAGCGGAGCGGTAGCCGCAACGTGCATGGCGATCTTGCGGCCCAGTTCACGGACAGCAGCCTTGTCACCAGCGCCTTCGATGGCGACCAGCACGCCGATGCGGCCGACGCCCGGCGACACAGCGTTGTGGACGTACGAAGCTACAGCGCCTTGCTCGACCGACAGACGGGCCGAACGACGCAGAGTCATGTTCTCGCCGATGGTGGCGATCAGCTGGGTGATTTCGTCAGAAACGGTACGGCCGTTTTCCAGCGTAGCAGCCGAGATGGCTTCAACGCCTTCGTTCTTCAGAGCCAGCTGAGCGAATTGCTTGGCTGCGGTCTGGAACAGGTCGTTACGGGCAACGAAGTCGGTTTCAGCGTTGAACTCGATGGCAGCAGCGGTTTCGCCAGCGCCGTTTTCTTCGGTTGCAACAGCAACAACGCCTTCAGCAGCGACGCGGTCAGCCTTCTTGGCGGCCTTGGACAGGCCCTTGGCGCGCAGCCAGTCGATGGCGGCTTCGATGTTACCGTCGTTTTCCTGCAAGGCCTTCTTGCAGTCCATCATGCCGACGCCCGAACGCTCGCGAAGTTCCTTCACGAGGGCGGCAGTGATCTCGGCCATGTTCTTCTCCTGAAATTCGATTGAGCGGCCGGACCATTAGCCCGGCCGCATGTCGGTTTGACGTGAGTTCGCCCCTATATAGGGACGAACCGTCAGAAATCAGCCTTGAGCAGCTTCTTCAGCAGCCGGAGCTTCTTCGGCAGCCAGAGCCGGCTCGACCGGAGCTTCCAGAGCACCCAGGTCGATACCTTGGGCAGCAGCACCAGCAGCCAGACCGTCCAGAACGGCGTCGGCGATCAGGTCGCAGTAGGTTTGGATGGCGCGAGCGGCGTCGTCGTTACCCGGGACCGGATAGGTGATGCCGTCCGGATCCGAGTTGGTGTCCAGGATAGCGATGATCGGGATGTTCAGCTTGCGAGCTTCTTGGATCGCGATCGATTCCTTGTTGGTGTCGATCACGAACATGATGTCCGGAACCGAACCCATGTCCTTGATGCCGCCCAGCGACAGCTCCAGCTTGTCCTTCTCGCGTTGCAGGGTCAGCAGTTCTTTCTTGTTACGGCCTTCGCCGCTTTCCAGAATGCCTTCCAGTTCGCGCAGACGCTGGATCGAACCCGAAACGGTGCGCCAGTTGGTCAACGTACCGCCGAGCCAACGGTTGTTCATGTAGTACTGGGCGCAGCGCTTGGCAGCTTGAGCGACCGGATCAGCAGCTTGACGCTTGGTACCAACGAACAGAACACGACCGCCCTTGGCAGCCACGTCGCGAACAGCAACCAGAGCCTGGTGCATCAGCGGCATGGTTTGCGACAGGTCGATGATGTGGATGTTCGAGCGCGAACCGAAGATGTAGCGTTCCATCTTCGGGTTCCAGCGGTGCGTCTGGTGACCAAAGTGAGCGCCAGCTTCCAGCAGGGTGCGCATCGAGAATTCAGGCAGAGCCATGATCGTATTATCCTTTTTCCGATCAAACCTAGCGCGGGTGATTAAAGGACGTACGGTCCCTCGGAACGGAGCAGGTCGGGATTTCTCCCCAACCGCGCCTCACCCACGTGCGAAGTGCGCCGCCCCTCTACGCCCCGACGGGCAAAAACGCAAGAGGCAGCGCCAAGAAAACTCAAGTCCGTCAAAGACATTGCCGCGACGCCGGATCAGGCATCCTCGAGCATCACGACACCCGGCACTGTTTTAAGGGCACCACGCAGGGCGGCATCCAGACGATAGCGACCCGGCAGCTTCACCTCGACCTCGGTGCGGCCTTGCAGGGTCGTCTGGATCCAGACCTCCCCGCCCTTCCCTTGCGAACGGGCGCGCTCTAGACGGGACTTCAGCGCCTCTGGATCGGAAGAGCCTGCCGACACAATCACGCGCAGGCCGATGTTGGCATCGTCCAGCAGCACATCCATGCGGCTGGCGTCGTCACCAAAGAAGCGGACCTCACCATCCGACGCCTTGGCGCGGACCTTGACCAGCACGGCGGAGCCGACCTCAAGGATGTCGCGGCAACGGCGCAGCTGTTCGGGCGGGAACAGACATTCAAACTCGCCCGTCGGGTCGGAGAAGCTGACGAAGGCGAATTTCTCGCCGTTCTTGTTCGGACGCTCCTGTTTACGGCGCACGACACCAGCCATCTGGAAGGCTTCATGTCCAGCCTCCGCCAGTCCGGTCGCCTCGGCCACGAAGGTGACCCGCTTGCGCTTCAGCGCCGGCGTCAGTTCCTCCAGCGGGTGGCCCGACAGATAGAAGCCGACCGCCGACAGTTCCTGATCCAGCTTATCCGGTCCGGCCCACGGCTCGACGGCACGTAGGCGCGGACGGGCGGCGGACGCCTGATCGGCACCGAACAGGCTGACCTGCGCCGAGGCGCGTTCGGCCGCGACGCTCTGACAATACGCGACAAGAACATCGGCCTGCTCGAACAGCTGGCGGCGGTTCGGGTGGATGCTGTCAAACGCCCCTGCCCGCGCCAGACCTTCCAGCGCGCGTTTGTTGACGACCTTGGGATCGACGCGTTCGAGGAAGTCGAAGATATCCTTGAACGGTCCCGTCTCGTTCCGCACCTCGACCACGTGCTTCATGGCTTCGAGGCCCACGTTGCGGATAGCCCCCAGCGCATAGAGCACGCTGCCCTTGCCATCCTCCCACGAGACGTCGAAGTCGGCGGACGAACGGTTGATGTCGGGCGCCAGCACCGGAATCTCGAAGCGGCGGCAGTCCTGATAGAAGACGGCCAGCTTGTCGGTGTTCGACAGATCAAGGCTCATGGACGCGGCGAAGAACTCGACCGGATGGTTGGCCTTCAGCCAGCCCGTCCAGAACGAGATCAGCGCATAGGCGGCGGCGTGCGATTTGTTGAAGCCGTAGCCCGCGAACTTAGCCACAAGGTCGAAGATGGAGCCGGACTGTTCTTCCGGCACGCCCTTTTCCGAAGCGCCCTTCACGAAGCGGAGGCGCTGGAAATCCATCTCCTCCTTCTTCTTCTTACCCATGGCGCGACGCAGAAGGTCGGCTTCGCCCAGGCTGTACCCTGCCAGGATCTGGGCGATCTTCATCACCTGTTCCTGATAGATGATGACGCCGTAGGTCTCGGTCAGGACTTCCTTCAGGCTGGGGTGCAGGTAATCGACCTCGGCACGACCGAATTTACGGTCGATATAGGTGTCGATCATCTCCATCGGGCCGGGGCGGTACAGCGAGATCAGAGCGGTGATCTCTTCGATCGAGCCGCATCGCATCTTGCGCAGCGTGTCGCGCATGCCCTGCGATTCCAGCTGGAACACGCCGACCGTCTGGCCCGAGGCCATCAGTTCATAGGTCTTTTCGTCATCCAGCGGGATGAGGTTCCATTCCGGAGCCTGACCGCGACGCTCCAGGAAGCCCTTGGCGCGGTCCAGAACCGTCAGGGTCTTGAGGCCAAGGAAGTCGAACTTCACCAGACCGGCCGGCTCGACCCACTTCATGTTGAACTGCGACGCCGGAATGGTCGAACGCGGATCCTGATAAAGCGGCACCAGCTCGGTCAGCGGACGGTCGCCGATAACCACACCGGCGGCGTGCGTCGAACAGTTGCGGTAAAGCCCTTCCAGCTCCAGCGAGGTATCCAGCAGCGCCTTGACCGCCGCCTCGTTATCGCGGGCTTCGCGCAGGCGCGGTTCCAGCTCGATGGCCTGCGCCAGCGTCACCGGATTGGCGGGGTTGGCCGGAACCATCTTGGCCAGTCGGTCCACCTGACCGAACGGCAGTTGCATCACGCGGCCCACGTCGCGCAGCACCACACGCGCCTGCAGCGTACCGAAGGTGATGATCTGCGCCACGCGGTCGAAACCGTAGTGGTTCTGGACGTAGGCGATGACCTCTTCGCGACGCTCCTGACAGAAGTCGATATCGAAGTCGGGCATCGATACGCGTTCGGGGTTCAGGAAGCGCTCGAACAGCAGGCCGAAACGCAGCGGGTCGAGGTCGGTAATCGTCAGCGCCCACGCCACCAGCGAGCCCGCCCCCGAACCACGGCCCGGGCCGACCGGAATGTGGTGCAGCTTCGCCCACTTGATGAAGTCCGACACGATCAGGAAGTAGCCCGGGAACCCCATCTGCTGGATGATCCCGATCTCCCACTCCAGACGGTCCCAATAGTCCTGCTCCGGCGCATAATGCTGGTGCCGCGACAGGCGCATCTTCAGCCCCTCGCGGGCCTGGTGCGCCATTTCGTCGGCCTCGGAACGGCCTTCGCCCGTATTGAAGCTGGGCAGAATGGGTTTGTGGGTCTGGGTCAGGAAGGCGCAGCGCCGCGCCACTTCCAGCGTATTGTCGCAGGCTTCCGGCAAGTCAGCGAACAGCGCCCGCATATCCTCGGGCGATTTGAACCAATGCTCGCCCGTAACGCGGCGGCGCTCTTCCTGACCGACAAAGGCACCGTCTGAAATACACAGCAGGGCGTCATGCGCCTTCGCCTGCTCGGCCTTACCGTAATAGACGTCGTTGGTCGCTACCAGCGGCACGTCGTTCTCATAGGCCCAGCCGACAAGTCCACCCTCAGCGGCGGCCTCTTCCGGCAGGTTGTGGCGTTGCAGCTCGACATAGAAGCGGTCGCCGAAAACGCGCTTCATTTCCGCAAGGGCGGCAGCGCCCTCATCCGACTTGCCCGCCGCGAGCAGCGGATCGACAGGACCGTCAGGACCACCCGACAGCAGGATCAGCCCTTCGGAACGCTCGGCCACCAGTTCCCACGGCACGCCCGCCTCGGGCATGTCGATGGTGTCGAGGAAGGAGGACGAAGACAGGGCGCACAGGTTCAACCATCCCTGCTGGTTCTGCGCCAGCAACATGATGGTCGGTACCTTGGACCAGCGTTCGGGCTTGCGGCCACCGATGCCGAAAACCGGAAGGGCGCAACCGACGATCGGCTGGACGCCCGCGTCCTTGGTGTACTGGCTGAACTCCAGCGCGCCGAACAGGTTGGAACGGTCGGCGATCGCCACCGCGGGCATACCCATACCCGCCGCCATGCTGCCGATCTTGCTGGCCTTGATCGCCCCTTCCAGCAGGGAATAGGCGCTTCGGACCCGCAGATGGACAAAGCCGGCGGTTTCAGTGGCGTCGGTCACCTGGACTGCTCCAAACTCGCGGCGCAAACGACCGCAGACTGCTTATGCACGGAGTCGGTACATGATCCCAAGCAGCGGCAAAAGCGTGACGTGCCGACGCGTCACGAAACCAGAAACGCGGCGTGCCAAACCATCCAGACGAAGCTGCCGCACGAAGCCAGCGCCAGAAGATCCTTGAAACGACGAGCCATGGGGTTGATCTCCAATCCACACTTAAATGTTCGATATTTGTTCTAAACATTGCCGAACCCGCGGTGCAAGCGAAATTACGCTGGTGGATGAAATTTTGTTCTTGTTCTGTTCACTTCGGTATGTTCTGCTCCTTCCATCATGATGCAGTCAGCACGCGGGCGCGGGGCCTGCTCCAACGCCAGCGGGCGCTATGAGGCCCTGACCACCGAAGCGATGGAGGACGGGTGGGACACGCGGGACGAGGCACCGCCTCCCCTACGGACCACGCTGACGCCCGAGGCGGCGCGGACGGTCATCACCCGCAACACCAGTCCGGACATCAACTTCGACCGCTCGATCAATCCCTACAGGGGCTGTGAGCATGGCTGCATCTATTGCTACGCCCGCCCCGCCCACGCATGGATGGGCCTGTCACCGGGGCTGGATTTCGAGAGCCGCCTTTTCTTCAAGCCCAATGCCCCCAAACTGCTGACGGAGGAACTGAAGAAGCCGCGCTATCGCTGCGCGCCGATCCACATCGGCGGCAATACCGATCCCTATCAGCCTGTGGACCGCGAGACAGGGCTGACGCGCGGCATTCTGGAGGTTCTCGAGCGGTTCAACCACCCGCTGTCCATCATATCTAAATCGGCCCTGATGGCGCGTGACGCGGACATTTTGGGCCGCATGGGACGCAAAGGACTTGCCCGCGCCTGCGTGTCGATCACCACGCTGGACCGCAAGCTGGCCCGCGCGATGGAGCCGCGCGCCGCCACGCCCGCCAAACGGCTGGAGACCATCAGCCGACTGGCCGATGCGGGCTGTCCGGTCACGGTCGGGTTCGCACCTGTCATTCCCGGCCTGAACGATCACGAACTGGAGGCGGTACTGGAGGCTGCCGCCAAGGCGGGCGCGGCACGTGCCATGTATGTCACCCTGCGCCTGCCGCTGGAGATCAAGGACCTGTTCCGCGAATGGCTGGAACAGGCCCGTCCCGATCGGGCACGGCGTGTCATGTCGCTGGTCCGCCAGACGCGCGGCGGGCGTGACTATGACCCCGACTGGTCACAGAGGATGAAGGGAACAGGTCCCTTAGCGGAGCTTATCGCCACGCGCTTCCGCGCGGCCTGCAAACGCTATCGCCTGGATACGCCCCTGCCCCCGCTGGACTGCTCGCGTTTCCGCGTTCCCGCCAGCGAGAAGGCGCAGGGCGATCTGTTCGATCTTCAGTCGTTCGCGGCCGACGGATCGATATAGTCGCTGACCAGCTGTCGCCACGTAACGTCGGTGGCATCCACAAAGTCCACGTCTTCCATCAGCGCCACCGCACCGTCGCCATCCGGAAGGATGAGGCCGAGGATTTCCATTTCCTCGTCGTCGGCGTTGGTGTGCGCCTCGGCCTGAATAATGACCACAGGCTTCTCGCCGTCCTCGTCCCACCAGATCGCCGGCGGGGGCAGTTCCATATCCAGCGGATAGGGACGCTCGGTGTCGCCAAGGGCGAATACCGCCGCCTTGGCCTGCACGTCGTCCAGCGTCGCCACGCGGCCTGTAAAGGGTTTCAGACGATCCCAATCGTCAAAATCGAAGCCACCGCCGTCGATGTCGTCATCGCGTGCATCGGTCATCACAATATCTTTCGGCAGCGGTCAGCGGCGGAATACGCCGACCAGTTCGATGTGGGTGGACCAGATGAACTGGTCGATCGGCGTCACGGCTTCCAGCCGGAAGCCTGCATCCACCAGAACGCGGGCGTCACGGGCGAAGGTCTGCGGATTGCACGAAACGCCGACGATGGTGTCGGCCTTGGTGCCCGGCAATTGCTGAGTCTGTTCCAGGGCACCCGCGCGCGGCGGGTCCAGAACAATGGCGTCACAGCCCTTGAGGTCATAGGGCGACAGCGGGCGGCGGAACAGGTCCCGCGCCTGCGCCTCGATCCCCTTCAGACCCTTGGCCGTCGGGAAGGCCGCCTTCATGGCCGCGATGGAGGACGCCGCCGAATCCGCCGCCGTGACCGAGGCCACCTCGGCCAGCGGGAAGGTAAAGGTGCCCGCGCCACAGAACAGGTCGGCCACCTTCTTGTGGCCCTTTACCGCCGCGACCACGCGCTCGACCATGGCGGCCTCGGCGGCGGGCGAAGCCTGAAGGAAGCCACCCGCCGGAATCGGAACCGACGCACGGCCAAAGGTCACGCGCGGCTGACGCGCCATGACCAGCGTGTCGCCATCAAGGCTGAGACGCGCCAGATCGCCCTCGGCAGCGGCAGAGATCGCCCGCGCAATCTGGTCGGCCGACGGCCCGCCCGAGCGTTTCTCCACGCCCGTCACATCCACGTCCACGCCGGTATCGGTCAGGGTCGCATGGAGCGTCGGGGCCGACTTGGGATGTGTCAGGAAAACATCGGCGATACGGCGCAGGGTCGGAAACACCGCCACCAGCGCCGGATCGGAAATCGGGCATTCGTTGATTTCAACCAGACGCCACGAGCGCCGCGCCTTGAAGCCCAGCAAGATGCGGCCATTCGGCCCACGGCGCGCGTGCAGAGCGATGCGGCGGCGGCTGGCCGGAGGCGTGGCGACGGTGGCGGCAACCTCGGTCTCCAGCCCCTCGCGTTGCAGGGTGTGGATCACCACATCGCGCTTCCATTCCAGATAGGGCGCGTCAGCCCAGTGCTGGAGAGGCGCCACGCCGCATTCGGCATAGGCTTCGGAGAAGATCGGGCGGCGGTCGGCGCTGGCTTCCACCAGTTCAAAACTCTCGACGCGACCGTCCTTCACCTCGCCGCGCACGACTTCGCCGGGCAAGGCACCGGGTACGAAAACGGCTCCGTTCGGAGTATCGGCGATACCGTCGCCGTGGTGGCCCATACGGGCGATCGTCAGGGTCTGCGTCATTGGGAGCTTCTACCTGCGGATCGTGTCGAAAACAAAGATGAATCAAAATGAACGAAGATGAACGGCGTGATCAACGATTGTTCAGATTCGTACAGCTAAGCCTGATCCCAAGTTCGGAGCGTGCCACTGCCCATGGGCCGCTCCTGTGAGGGAGCTGAATTATATGATCGCCAAGATCACGAAATCCGCCGCTATCGCCTTGGCAGGCATCGCCTGCGCCGCGACCGCCCTGCCAGCTGTGGCTACCGCCCAGTCTTATGGCGGCGGCTATGCCGGAACGCCTGCGACCTATGATCCGTGCCTGCGCGAAACCCGCGAGCGCCAGACGACCGGCGGTCTCGTCGGTGCCGCTATCGGTGCCCTGGCCGGATCGCAAATCGCCCATAGCGGTCGCCGCAGCGAAGGTGCTGTTCTGGGCGGTGTTCTGGGTGCCGCAGTCGGTGCCGGTGTTGGTGGCAGCGCCGCGGCCTGCACCCCCGGTTCGGCCCCGATGCCGGTAGAGGTCTATGAAGCACCGCCGCCGCCTCCCCCGCCGCCTCCGCCCCATCGCCGCTATGACGATGGTCGCCCCAGCAAGCGCGGTGGCTATGACTATTACCGCGACTATCCGGAAAGCTACGAGCAAGGCCGCCCGCAGCCCGCACCGGCACGCGACGAGTGCCAGCTGGCCGAGAGCGAAATCCGTCTGCCGGATGGCCGTGTTGAGACCCGCTATGTCCGCACCTGCCCGGACGAGCGCGGACGCTATCGCGTCGTCGACTAACTCTCAGCCCCCCTGTAATCGATGACGCGTTAAGGGCCGCCGGAAACATCCGGCGGCCCTTTCATTTTAGCCTTCGATCCTAGCGCTTGATCGCCCAGAGCAGGAACTCGCGGTTGCCGTCCCCGCCCTCAATGGGGCTGTCGGCCACGCCCTGAACGGCCCAGCCCTCGGCTTCCAGCCAGTCGCGGACCTTTCTGACCGCCGCCTCATGGGCCGCCACGTCCTTGACAATGCCCTTCTTGCCGATGGCCGACGGGCTGTCGGCCTCGAACTGGGGTTTCACCAAGGTCATCAGATGCGCGCCATCCGCCGCCAGCGACAGCGGAACGGGCAACACCTTCAACAGGCTGATGAAGCTGGCATCGCACACGATCAGGGACGGCGGCTGCGTGATCTGATCCACGCTCAGCTCGCGGGCATCGGTCTTTTCAAGGTTCACGACGCGCGGGTCGGCGGCGATGCGCGAGTGCATCTGCCCCTGCCCCACATCGACGGCAAACACCTTGGCCGCGCCACGGTCCAGACAGACCTCGGTAAAGCCTCCAGTCGAGGCCCCGACGTCCATCGCCACCTTACCCGCCACATCCAGCGACCAAAGCTGGAACGCGCGTTCCAGTTTCAGCGCGCCGCGCCCGACCCAGCGGTGGGCGTCGGCATAGCCGATGTCGGCGTCCTCAAGGACTTTCAGCGAAGCGGCCTTCGCCACCTCGCCGTCCACCGTGACATTGCCCGCCTCGATGGCCGCCTTGGCCTTGGACCGGCTTTCGGCCAGTCCAAGGTTCACAAGGTGTTGGTCGAGCCGGATACGGCTCACGCCATGGCTTCCAGACGTGCCAGTGCGGCCTGCAGCTTGGCCTTGCCAGCTTCGGCATCGGCCAGCTTCTGGCGCTGGTCCTCGACCACTTCCGGTGCAGCGCGCGACACAAAGTTCGGGTTGCCGAGCTTCTTGTTGTAGTGCGCGATATCGCTGTCGAACGCGGCGATTTCCTTGTTCAGACGGGCCTTCTCCGCGCTCAAGTCGATGAAATCGGCCAGCGACAGGGCCACGGTCGAACCGCCCGAGACACAGGTCACAGCACCGGCGGGCGCGGCATCAGCTGCATCCACCGACGACACACGGCCCAGCGTCAGGATCAGGTCGCGGTGACTCGCCAGACGCTCAGCCGTTTCCGCATCCGGATTGACGAAGGCCAGCGGCGGCTTGGCCGACGGCGGCACGTTCATCTCGGCACGCAGACCACGCAGTTCACCGATCAGATCGACCAGCCAGCCGATCTCGGCCTCTGCGGCAGCGTCAACATAGCTGTCCGGCAGTTGCGGCCAGTTGGCACCGATCAGCAAGGTGTCGCGCGACGGGCCAGACTTGCCCAGTTCGGCCCACAGCTCTTCGGTGATGTACGGCATGACCGGATGCAGCAGCTTCAGCGTCTCGTCCAGAACCCAAGCGGTCATGGCGCGGGTCTCGGCCTTGGCGGCCTCGTCCGAGCCGTTGAACACCGGCTTGGCCAGTTCGAGGTACCAGTCGCAGAAGACGTTCCAGATGTAGCGGTACAGGGCACCGGACGCATCGTCGAAACGGCCGCCTTCGATGGCTTCGGAAACGGCGCGTTCGGCCTTGGTCAGTTCGCCACGGATCCAGCGGTTGATGGTCTGCTGGACATTGGCCGGATCGAAACCTTCGACACGGGCGCATTCGTTCATCTGGCTGAAGCGTGCGGCGTTCCACAGCTTCGTGCCAAAATTGCGATAACCTTCAATGCGTTGCTTCGACAACTTAATGTCGCGTGTGCCCGACAGGATGGCCATGGTGAAGCGCAGCGGGTCGGCACCCAGCTCGTCCACGATCTCCAGCGGGTCGATGACGTTGCCCTTGGACTTCGACATCTTCTGGCCCTTCTCGTCGCGGACGAGGCCATTGATGATGACGCGCTTGAACGGGGCATCGCCCATGAAGTGCTTGCCCATCATCATCATGCGGGCAACCCAGAAGAAGATGATGTCGGCGGCGGTGACGAGGTCCGACGTCGGATAGAAACGGGCCAGATCGTCGGTCTTTTCCGGCCAGCCCATCGTCGAGAACGGCCACAGCGCCGACGAGAACCACGTATCCAGCACGTCCTCTTCGCGCGTCAGTTCAACACCGGCACCCAGCTGGGCCTCGGCTTCGGCGCGGGCCTCCTCTTCGGTCTCGGCGACGAAGATCTCACCGTTCGGGCCGTACCAGGCCGGGATCTGGTGACCCCACCACAGCTGGCGCGAAACGCACCACGGCTCGATATTGTTCAGCCACTCGAAATAGACTTTTTCGTACGACTTCGGCTCGAAAACGGTCTCACCGTCCTGAACGGCCTTCAGCGCCGGTTGAGCCAGCGTCTTGGCATCGACCCACCACTGGTCCGTCAGCCACGGCTCGATGACAGCCCCCGAACGGTCGCCGTGCGGGACCTGATGCTTGGTCTTTTCGATTTCCTTCAGCCAGCCGTCTTCCTCGGCTTTGGCGATGATTGCCTTGCGCGCGACGAAACGGTCCATGCCGACATATTCGGCCGGAATTTCCGGAACCTCGTCGGCAATGATGCGGGCCAGCGAGTCCATGATGTTCAGCGCCGGCAGACCCGCACGCTTGCCGACCTGGAAGTCGTTGAAGTCGTGCGCAGGGGTGATCTTCACCGCACCCGAACCCTTTTCCGGATCGGCGTATTCATCGGCCACGATCGGCACGCGGCGGCCTGTGATCGGCAGGACGACTTCCTTGCCAACGAGGCCAGCGTAACGCTCGTCCTTCGGGTGAACGGCCACGCCGGTGTCGCCCAGCATGGTTTCGGGGCGCGTGGTGGCGACCACGATGTAATCGCGGGTCTCGAACTCGGTCGGCTTGCCGTCTTCGTCGAAGGCGACCGGATGTTGATAGGTCACACCATCGGCCAGCGGATAGGCGAAGTGCCAATACGCACCGTCGACTTCCTTCTGCTCGACCTCAAGGTCCGAAATGGCGGTCTGGAAATGCGGGTCCCAGTTCACCAGACGCTTGGCGCGGTAGATCAGGCCCTCTTTATAGAGCTGCACGAACACCTTGCGGACGGCCTCGTTCAGGCCCTCGTCCAGCGTAAAGCGTTCACGCGACCAGGACGGTGTAATTCCCAAAATGTGCATTTGACGC
>NZ_CAMZFB010000007.1 GCF_947305955.1 uncultured Brevundimonas sp. | reverse complement strand
TTGTCTACTTCGACTTCGACCGTTCGGACCTGACCGCGGAAGCTCGCTCGGTTGTCACCCAAGCTGCCAACTACGCCAAGACCGGTGCTCCGACCCAGATCCTGGTCGTCGGCCACACCGACACCTCGGGTAACGCTGCTTACAACCTGCGTCTGTCGAATCGTCGTTCGCAGACCGTGGCTGATGCTCTGGTTGCCCAAGGCGTCAACGGTGGCGTGATCTCGCTGGACGGCAAGGGCGAAACCGCTCTGGCCAAGCCGACGGCTGACGGCGTGCGGGAGCCGCTGAACCGTCGCGCGACCATCGACATCAACTTCTAATCTGAAGGGGAGGCGGCAACGTCTCCCCGACAGACCGAAGTGTCGAAAGTTTAAGGACGATTGGCCTAACGGTCAGTCGTCCTTTTACTTTTTGTCGCACAACCGTGCGATGCACTGGCGCTAAACTGTTCCAGCGGCTATCTCCGTTACGCCTGCAGTGAATAAGGGAACCGCTTATGCGCGTCGCCATGATCGGCACTGGCTATGTTGGCCTCGTCTCGGGAGCTTGTTTCGCGGATTTCGGTCACGTCGTGACCTGCGTGGACAAGGATGAGGGAAAGATCGAGCGGCTCCGTCGCAATATCATCCCGATCTACGAGCCCGGTCTCGAGGAACTGGTAGCCTCCAATGCCAGAGATGGCCGCCTGAAATTCACCGTCGATGGTGCCGAAGCGATTCGCGAAGCCGATGCGGTCTTTATCGCTGTGGGGACGCCGTCGCGTCGTGGCGATGGCCATGCGGACCTGTCCTATGTCTATGCGGCGGCCGAAGAGATCGCAGGGCTGATCGAGGGCTTTACGGTCATTGTCACCAAATCGACCGTGCCGGTGGGCACCGGTGACGAGATCGAGCGCATCATCCGCGAGCGCAGGCCCGACGCCGACTTTGCCGTGGTGTCGAACCCTGAGTTCCTGCGCGAAGGTGCCGCTATCGACGACTTCAAGCGTCCGGACCGCGTCGTCGTCGGCAGCGATAGCGAGCGGGCGCGATTGGTGATGGCGGAACTGTACCGCCCGCTGAATCTGAACGAGATCCCGATCGTCTACACCAGCCGCCGCACCAGCGAGCTGACCAAATACGCCGCCAACGCCTTCCTCGCGATGAAGATCACCTTCATCAATGAAATGGCTGACCTGTGCGAAGCCCTCGGTGCCGATGTCCAGCAGGTCGCCCGTGGCATTGGTCTAGATAACCGGATCGGCGGGAAGTTTCTGCACGCGGGGCCTGGCTATGGCGGTTCATGCTTCCCCAAAGACACGCTGGCGTTGGTGCGCACGGCGACGGATGCCAACTCTCCGGTGCGCCTGATCGAGACGACGGTGGCGGTCAACGATGCCCGCAAGAAGGCCATGGCAGCCCGCGTGATTGCCTCACTGGGGGGCGAGGCCAAGAACAAGACCGTTGGCATTCTGGGTCTGACCTTCAAGCCGAATACGGACGACATGCGCGATGCCCCCTCGCTGGATATTGTGCCCGAACTCGTCAATGCCGGTGCCAAGGTGCAGGCCTTTGACCCCGAGGGCATGAAGGAGGCGCAAAAGCAGCTTTCCGGCATCGACTATTGCGACGGCCCGTATCAGGCGGTCACCGGCGCGGATGTCGTGGTGATCCTGACCGAATGGGATCAGTTCCGCGCCCTTGATCTGGACCGTATCAAGCTACTGATGAACGCGCCGGTGATGGTGGATCTGCGCAACGTCTACGATCCTGGCGCGATGGCGGCGCGCGGCTTTGACTATCGCGGCATTGGCCGTCCCCAAGCCCACTGACCCATTAAAAAAGGCGGCTCCCCAAAGAGCCGCCTTTTCTATGTCAGAGACCCGAAGGGGATCAGCCCGTGAACGGACGGATCACGATCTCCACGCGACGGTTTTGGGCCTTGCCCTCTTCCGTGGCGTTGGAAGCGATCGGGTTGCGCGAGCTGTTGCCCGCCACATACAGACGCTCGCGGATGACGCCACGGTTGATCAGATAGTTGGCAACCGACAGGGCGCGGTTTTCCGACAGCGGCTGGTTGATGTGGTCGCCACCGGTCGAGTCGGTGTGACCGATGATGTCGACGGTCGAGCGGTCATACTGGTTCAGCACACCGGCAACGTCGTCCAGAACCGGCAGGAAGCGCGAGTCGATGCTGGATTGGTTGGTGGCAAAGGTGACCTCGGCCGGCATGCGCAGGATCAGGTTGTCGCCTTGGCGGACAACGCCGACGCCGGTGCCGGTCAGCTCTTGTTCCAGAGCGCGCTGCTGGCGGTCCATGTACTGGCCAATACCGGCACCTGCCAGGGCACCGATACCGGCACCGATCAGGGCGTTCTTACGGCCTTCTTCGCTGTGGTGGGTGTTGGTCAGGTAGCCCAGAACAGCGCCACCCAGAGCACCGGCGATGGCACCGGTTGCGGTGTTGTTACGGCGCGGGGTCGAGCTGTAGGGATCGGTGGTGGTGCAGGCGGTGGCGCCAAGCATAGCGGCGACACTCACACCCAGGATTGCGATCTTTGCGCGCATAGAACCTGTCCTTCTTTAATTATCGCGTTGAGCGCGGAACTTAACGGTTCCGACTGATGAGGGTTTCCGCCTGTACAACAAATGAACAGAACCCGCGCCATAGCCACCCAACTGTCACTTGTTGAAAAATGGCTCACCATTCCCACCTATAATGCAGGTGATCCGGGGCCAAATGGGCACGGATCGCGACAGGTCGCTGATGTCAGGACCTCAGGAGTGAAGACGATGAGCCGTACTACAACCTTGATCGAGGCCCCGTTTCTGTTGGGCTTTGACCAGACCCGGGCCCTGATCGACCGCGCACAGCGGGCAGCTGCCGATTCCTATCCCCCCTATAATGTCGAGCAGATCGGCGAGGACAGCGTCCGTATCACACTGGCCGTCGCCGGCTTCACACCCGACGAGCTGAATGTGACGGTTGAGGGCCGCCAGCTGACGGTCACCGGAAAGCGCGAGGAGGCTGCAAAGCCCGAGCCGCGCTATCTGCATCGCGGCATCGCCGCGCGTGGCTTTGTCCGCACCTTTGTTCTGGCCGACGGGCTGGAGGTGAAGGGCTCGCGACTTCAGCACGGGCTGCTGCACGTCGATCTGGTCCAGCCGGATCAGGAGAAAGCCACACGCAAAATCCCGATTTCCACGGACTGATCGGATTCGTTCCACAGGGACCGGTTACGCTTGATCAAGCGTAGCGTATCGGTCCTTCCTCATCTCAAGGAGGCCTCCCCAATGACGCCTGTAATGACTGCTCAGGATTTCAGTGCCCTCGGAGCCCCGGATCTTGTCTATGTGCGCGAAATCCTCGCCAAGGACGTGATCGACGATATCGAGGATGTCGATGTCGAGCTGAAGCCGGATCAGGTGCTCTATGCCCTGCACGGCGCGGACGGAGAGCGTTTGGCTGTCATGCTGGATCGCGCCACCGCCTTTGCGGCGGCACAGGCCCACGACATGGCACCTGTCTCGGTCCACTGATCCAAATCCCAACCCAAAACGCGAACGGGGCCTGAGAGGGCCCCGTTCTTGTATTCATACTGGACCTGATTGAAATCAGGCGGCGGCGGCGCTGCCCGTCTGGACGAACAGGGCCTGAACCCCGTCCACGGTCTGGGCCTGGCGCAGGCGCTCGCGCAGTTCCGGCGAGCGCATGGCGCGTGACACCACGGCCAGAGCCCGCAGGTGGTCCGCACCCGCCGTCAGCGGCGCGAACAGACCAAACAGCAGGTCCACAGGACGGTCATCCAGGGCCTCATAGGCCACCGGCTGCTCAAGGCGAACGAAGACGCCACACACGCGGTCCAGCCCTTCAACGCGGGCATGCGGGACAGCGACGCCATAGCCAAGGCCGGTCGAGCCGAGCGCTTCGCGCTCCAGCAGAGCCTCAAGCACCTTGGCTGAGTCGAGTTTAAAAGCGTTGGCGGCCACTTCTGCCACCGCGCCCAAGGCTTGGCGTTTGGAGGACATAGCCCCGCGCAGGACCACGCCTTCAGGCGACAGTAAATCTGCGATATCCATCTCGGTTCCGATCAACGGCCCATAGAGAACAGGGCGCTGCCTTTTAGAGGCTTTGCCCACTTTAAAAAAGACACCTCGGCAAATTCCCTGTTTCGGGAAGCTTATGCCTTTTTGACGGTGCGTTCCGGATCAATCCAACCCACGTTACCGTCAGGACGACGATAGACGACGGCCATGCCACCGTGGGCGGCATTGCGGAAGACAACGACCGGATAACCGGTCATGTCCAACTCGGCCACGGCACGGCCGACCGTCAGGGTACGGATTTCAGCCTCGGTTTCCGCGATCACCATGCCAACGGGCGGCGGCTCGTTAGCATTGGCAACGTCGCCGAACTCGGCCTCGTCCTCGACCTTGTCCGGATTGCGGAAGATGGTGAGTTGCGCCACTTCGCGGGCGGCATTCTCGGTCTTCTCGGGGGACAGGGCCTTGGGACCGTTATAGTGGTCCTTCAGACGACGCTTGTAACGGCGGACGCGTTTTTCGAGCTTGTCGAGGCTGTCGGAGAAGGCCGCGTGGGCGTCGCCTCCGAAACCTGTGGTGACAAGCGGCTGGCCAGAAGCGAGACGCACCCAACAGTCGACACGGAAACCGTAGCCATCCTTGGAGACTACGACCTCGGCATCCTGGGCGCCGCGAGCAAAATACTTGCCGACTCCATTTTCAAGTTCTTCCGAGATGCGCGAGCCTAGCGCTTCGCCAACATCCACTTGCTTACCGGTGACCTGAACTTGCATAGCCATGACGATAGAACGCGGCTCTTCGAAGTTGGTGTCAACGGCGATCACTGAAATGTGGGAATCGATAACCTTTGCTGGAGCGCGAAGTTAGGCAGCCTTGCGGGCGCGCCGCCGCTCGACCGAGGAGGGAATACGCATGGATTCCCGATACTTGGCGACCGTGCGACGGGCGATGTCGATACCCGCTTCCTGCAGGATTTCGACGATGCGGTCGTCGCTCAAAACCTCGCCTGTAACATCTTCGGCATCGATCAGGGTCTTGATGCGGTGACGCACGGCCTCGGCCGAATGGCTGGCCCCGCCGTCGCTGGACTGGATGGCCGCGGTAAAGAAGAATTTCAGCTCGAACACGCCGCGCGGGGTGGCGATGTATTTGTTCGAGGTGACGCGGCTGACGGTCGACTCGTGCATCTCGATGGCCTCGGCGACCATCTTGAGGGTGAGGGGGCGCAGGAACTCGACCCCAAAGGCAAGGAAGGCATCCTGCTGGCGCACAATCTCGGTGGCTACCTTGAGGATGGTACGGGCGCGCTGATCGAGTGATTTGACCAGCCAGCTGGCCTGTGCCGCACATTCGGCGACGAAGACCTTGTCGGCATCATTACGGGCACTGCCGGACACCTCGGCGTGATAGCGTTTGTCCATCAGGACACGGGGCAGGGTGTCGCTGTTCAGCTCGACCTTCCAGCCGCCTGCCGGATCGGGGCGGACATAGACATCGGGTACGATGGTCTGGGCGGTTTCGCTGCCGAAACCGGCCCCGGGGCGGGGTGTCAGACCCTGAACCTCGGCGATCATCTCGCTCAGGTCTTCCTGATCGACACCGCACAGACGGCGCAGGGCCCCCAAGTCGCGGCGTGCCAAGAGGTCCAGATTGTCCAGCAGGGCCGCCATGGCCGGATCAAACCGGTTGCGCTCCACCAGTTGCAGCTTCAGGCACTCGGCCACGGAACGGGCCATGACACCCGTCGGTTCGAATCCCTGACAGCAGTACATCACCTGTTCCACACGGTCGGTGGAAATACCCAGCCGCTCGGCAATCTCGCCAAGGTCGGCGCGCAGATATCCCGCCTCGTCCACACTATCGATCAGGGTCAGCGCGATGGCGTGATCGCTGGGACAGAAGCCCGCCATCATGGCCTGGGCCTGCAAATGTTCGCTGAGTGTCAGCTCATGCTGGTCGGGGCGCTCGAAATCATCGCTGTCGATGGAGCCGCCATTGCCGACGCGGGACCAGTCGCCGAGGCCCGGCTGGTTGTCGGTGGAAACCTCGTTCCGCTCGCCGGGGGCGGCGTCATAAAGGGCGTCGGTGGGCGCATCCAGTGCCGCCTCGCTGCCCTGTGCCACACCGTCCTGAAAGACGATTTCGGCCTCGCTGGCCGCAGGGGCGGCTTCGGGCGCGCTGTCGGGCTCGCCATCGGCGTCGGCGCGGGACAATAGGGGATTGCGCTCAAGCTCGGCCTCCACAAAGGCCTCAAGCTCAAGGTTGGAAAGCTGCAGAAGTTTGATGGCCTGCTGGAGCTGGGGGGTGATGACCAACCCCTGCCCCTGACGGACCTCAAGCCTTTGCCCAATCACGCGTCTACACCCCCGGTCGGAACACAGGCCGATGTGGCCCGGAACTTGCTACAAGCTTGACCTTGGCGCAGAGCCGTTAACGTCTGGTGAGTCCGGGAAGGCGATTCTTCCCATGGCTGTATTTCGCCGGATGCCCGTCTGGGCTTAGCCGTACATCTCGCCCAGATAGGCGCGGCGAACCTCGGCGCTGTCGACAGCTTCCTGGGCGGTACCTTCAAACAGGACCGAACCCGAAGTGATGATGGCCACGCGGTCGATGATATCCAGCGTCTCGCGGACATTGTGGTCGGTGATCAGCACGCCAATGCCCTGACCGGACAGGTAGCGGATGACCGAACGGATGTCGGCAATGGCCAGCGGGTCGATACCGGCAAACGGTTCGTCCAGCAGCATGAAGCTGGGCTTGCCGGCCAGAGCGCGGGCGATCTCGACGCGGCGGCGCTCGCCGCCCGACAGGCCCGTTGCGGGCGCATGGCGCAGGTGGTCGATCCGCAGTTCTTCCAAGAGGCGGTTCGTCTCTTCCTTGATCTCGCGCTCGGACGAGTGACGCAGCTCGACGACCGAGGCGACGTTCTGCTCCACGCTCATGCCACGGAAGATTGAGGCTTCCTGCGCCAGATAGCCAAGACCCATGCGCGAGCGCTGGTACATCGGCTGTTTGGTGATGTTCTCGTTGTCCAGCCAGATCGCCCCGCTGTCGGCGGCGATCAGACCGGTGATCATGTAGAAACAGGTGGTCTTGCCCGCGCCATTGGGGCCCAGCAGACCAAAGACCTCGCCGCGCTGAACATTCAGCGACACATCGCGAACCACCTGACGCTGGCCAAAGCTGCGGGCGATATGTTCGACCTGCAGGCCACGGCGCGCCGTCGTCGCGACAGCGCCCGGCGTGGCCGTACCTTGATCAGGGACCAGATTGAGTGCCGAAAGTTCCTTGCGGGCCAAGGGGCTTTCCTTAGTTCGACGGATAGAAGACGCCGCGCACGCGGTTGCCGCCGCTTTCGATGCGGGCGGTTTCGGTGCGGACGTTATAGACGAGGCGGCCACCCGACAGAACGTTCTGGCCCTGGGTCAGGATGACATCGCCGGTGACGACGACCGAGCCGTCGTTGAGGTTATAGACGGCGTTGTTGCCGCGCATGCTCTGTTCCGGCGTCACGAAATAGACGTTGCCGCTGGCTTCCACGCGGGTCAGCTGACCATTGGAGGTGATGCCACGGATGGCATCGGCCCGCAGGCGGTTGGTCCCTTGGGTCACCTCGGCACGGCCACGCAGGGCAAAGCCGTCGGGCGTATATTCACCGGCATCGGCACCGTACTGGACCGGCTGGCGGGTCGCGTCGGTCTGGGCACCGGTCACAGCAGGCAGGCCCAAGGCGACGATCATTGCGGCGCTGGCGATGAGAGTTTTCGTATTCATCATTGTTACCTGCCCGAACCCGATGGGTTGATGGTTCCGCTTATCTTTTGATCTTCCCGTCCGATAAACTCGATCCGGCGACCTTGATCATGAATGGCATAGGCCGAAGCCCGGATTGTTCCAAGGGGGCCATTGCCGTGGATACCCTTGTTTCCGGTCACCACACCGGTGTTGGTGTCGATAACCGCTTCGTCGGTTTTCAGGTTGAAGCCTGATTCACCGTCGCTGATCTGGACGTTGGGACCGATCACGACCCGACGCGCCGATTCATCATAATAACCGCCGTCAGCGGTCAGGCGCGTGATCTTCTTGCCGCCGAGGTTCAGTTCCAGCAGCGGTTTGACCAGACGGTACTGGTTGGTTTCCGACGAGCGGATGGCACCCTCGGCACCGATACGGAAGCTGCGGCCCTGCGCGTCCTGACCATGGAACACCGGATTGTCGAGACGCAGCTCACGCGTTTCGCTGGCGCGGCGCTCGACACCGGACATCACGGAACGGAACACGACCCAGCCCACCGCGCTGCCCGCGATCAGCAGGATAACGATCGGCAGGACACGGCGAAGAGTCTGGACGCGCGCCGAGCGTTTGCGCCAGCGCTCGCCGGCGGCGGCGACGCGCGCTTCATCGGCGTCTTTCAACGCTTGCTGCTGCATGTCGGGGCCGCTGGGATCGCTCATAGGGTCGGGCTCTGCGCAGACGGATCAGGCGTGGGCGAAGATGTCGATCTCGTCCCAACCGGCAAGGTCGAGACGCGAACGGATGGGCAGGAAGTCAAAACAGGCCTGCGCCAGTTCGCTGCGGCCTTCGCGGGCCAGCATCTCGTTCAGGCGGTTCATCACCACATGAAGGTGCAGCACGTCGGACGCCGCATAATCCAGTTGGGCCTGGGTGAGGGTGGCGGCACCCCAGTCGGACGACTGCTGGGCCTTGGACAGGTCCACACCGGCCAGTTCGCGCACCACATCCTTCAGGCCGTGGCGGTCCGTATAGGTGCGGGCCAGCTTGGACGCGATCTTGGTGCAGTAAACGGGGCGGGTTTCCACGCCCAGATGCAGTTCGAACATGCCGATATCGAATCGGCCGAAGTGGAAGATCTTCAGCACCTTCGGATCGGCCAGCAGCTTTTTCAGGTTCGGGCAGTCATAGCCCGGACGGTGCATGCGCACGACGTGGGCATTGCCGTCACCGGACGACAGCTGGACCACGCACAGTTCATCGCGGCGGAAGCGCAGGCCCATGGTCTCGGAATCAACGGCGACAACGGCACCGAGGTCGAGATCATCAGGCAGGTCGCCTTCGTGCAGATAAACGGTCATGGAGCAAAACTCGGAAATGGAGGCCATGCCGGGCAGCACGGCGATATGCGGGCCTAAACATAGACGAACCACGCCTGACCGCTAGGTCGTACTTGGAAAGAAAACGTGGGGTCCATAGACAAATGGCGCCGCATCGTTCGATGCAGCGCCATTTGAGAAATGGTGCCCAGAAGAGGACTCGAACCTCCACGGCCGTTAAGCCACTGGCACCTGAAGCCAGCGCGTCTACCAATTCCGCCATCTGGGCCGGTGGGAGCGTTTCCGCCCCGCCGATGAGTGGGGTATAGGGGGAGCTGTCTTGGGGGTCAACAGGCTTTTTGCACTTTCGCGAAAAAACACGTCGATAGGTGAAAGTTCTTCCTTTTCAGCGACCTATCAGGCCAGCCAGACCATCATGCGCGTATCGGTTATTCCGCCACGCGCGTGGCTGAAAGCAGAGCGTGTTTCGCCCGTGTAGAGGAAGCCGGCTTTCTCCAGAACGCGGCCCGACGCAGGGTTGTCGGCAAAGTGGCCCGCAACCAGAGCGCGGCGCTTCCACTTGCGCGACGCCCACAGCAGGGCCCCTTCCAGAGCCTCGGTGGCATAGCCACGGCCCCAGAACTCGCGACCGATCCAATATCCGGTTTCGGGCATGGGATCGCAGTCCTCGAACATGCCGATGACGCCGACAGGCCCGTGGTCCTCGTGTTCGATGATGAAGGTGTTCGCTTGAGCCGGATTCTGGGCCGCGACCTGGATCACGAAATTCTCGGCATCGCCGGTCGTGAACGGGTGAGGCATGCGTTTGGTCATGCGCGCGATGTCGATGTCATTGGCCATGGCGGCGATGCGGGACACATCCTGCGGCACAGGGGCTCGCAGGGTCAGACGCCGCGTCTCAATGACGGGAGAGGTTTCGATGACGCACATGATACTGCCTCGTTCTTTCTGCCGTCTCCTTGAAGGGCTCGGACGGCTTCGAGGCGGGAAACGCAAACGGGGAGCCTGGTGATCCAGACTCCCCGCGGAAAATTTTCCCTTTGGTCCAGATCGGCTGCTGAAGGAGCAACGCCGATCCAAACAAAGTGCAGATCGCGTTACTCCGCGGCCATCGCCTCGGCTGCGTCATTGGCAGCCACGATGGATACGTAGGTACGGCCACCGCGTTTGGTGGTGAACTGGACCGAGCCGTTCGAAGTCGCGAACAGGGTGTGGTCGCGGCCCAGGCCAACGTTGGTGCCCGGGTGGAACTTGGTGCCGCGCTGACGCACGAGGATGTTGCCAGCGAGAACCTTCTCGCCGCCGAACTTCTTCACGCCAAGGCGTTTCGACTCTGAGTCGCGGCCGTTACGCGACGAACCGCCGGATTTCTTGTGAGCCATCTTGTTGCTCCTCTTTTTAGACCCGCCCCGATCCGGAGATCTTTGGGTGGGGCTTGTCTGTCGTTACTGGCGGCCCGTCGTGAAGGACGGTCGCATGTCCTGAAGTGGGCCTGCCTAGACAGGCCCGACGAAACTCTTAGGCCTCAGTGGCCTCGGCTTTTTTCTTGGCCGGAGCCTTCTTAGCCTTAGGAGCTTCCTCAGCCGGGGCAGCTTCGACGCGCGGGGCCAGGCCACGAGCGCGAGCGTTGATTTCAGCCTTGGTGATCAGCTCGACCTTGCCGTCCCACTTAGCGGTCTCGCCAGCACCTTCGATGCCGGTGATACGCAGCACGGATTCCATCTGACGATGGCCGTTGGTGCGACGGTAGCCCTGACGACGGATCTTCTTGAAGATCTTGATCTTCTCACCCTTGCGGGTTTCGATCAGGGTCGCAGCCACCTTGGCGCCTTCGACAACAGGAGCGCCAACAGTGACACCCTTGTCGCCGCCCAGCATGAGGACTTCGTTAAAGGAAATAGCAGCGCCTGCATCGCCGTCGATCTTTTCGACAACAACCACATCGCCCGGTTGGACCCGGTACTGCTTTCCGCCGGTCTTGATCACCGCGTACATTATGAAGCCTCAGCGTGAACGCAAAAATGAATGCGCCCGCCGGGCAAACCCGCGGGCGAAGAGCGGCGACATATACGGAAGGCTGCGAAAGAGTCAACGTGTATCGGGCGTTTAAGGCCGGAATTCCCTTGCGCAGATTCAGGATGTGACCTGATTGCACCCTTTCCGCAAGAGTCCGCTACGCTTGTGGCCCCGGTTGTTTCGCCAATGGTCTTAAGCGCGACGAAGCGTTTCGGGGCAGCAAGGGGTCAAAATAATATTGCGGCGGCCTGTCGACTGTTACAACATAACAGTCTAAAGGGGCGTCATGTTATCCGCAGACCTCGCCCAACCTGTCATTGTATCGCTGCTGGGCGGTGGCTTTATTGCGTCTGCGCTCCATGCCGCCCTGCCGACCCACTGGCTGCCGTTCGTATTGGTTGGCCGCGCACAGGACTGGCGTCTGCGCCGCGTCCTTATGGTGGTGGTGCTGGCCGCACTGGCCCATGTGATGACGACGGCGATTGTCGGTGCCGTGGTGGCAGGCGCGGGCGTGGCGCTGGATCGCTGGCTGCACGGTGTGCTGCCGCACCTGTCGTCGGCGCTGTTGTTCCTGTTCGGGGCCTTCTATCTGGCGCGCTACTGGCACCGCACGACGGTGCCGGACTGCAAGGGTTGCGAGCATGACGAGCCCAAGGTGTCGGATCGTGCCGCGGTCTGGGGGGTGGTGGTGTTGATGGCCGCCTCGCCGGGCGAGGTGCTGCTGCCGCTCTATCTGACGACTGCCACCCACGGTGTCGGAGTGTTTCTGGCGCTGACGGCGGGCTTTGTCCTGGGCACGATTGCGGGGATGGTGGTTCTGACCTCCCTCGCTATGGCTGGATACTCGGTTCTGAGGCTTGAAAAATGGGCGCGTTATGAAGGCGTTGTGCTGGGCGCATCGCTGATCCTGCTGGGCTTCGTCATGGCCTTCCATCCGGCCTGATCTGATAAGTTATACATTTACATTCAGATAGTTATGTTTTGCGACAGGGGTTGACCCCATGTCGTGACGGTTCCAAGTGGATGCCATGGCACACGATCACTCCGGCACGGCCTGCGGGCATGACCACCATGAGCATGACGGGCACGATCACGGGCATACCCATGGTTCCGGTCATAGCCATGGCAAAGGCGACGCGCATGGCCACCATCACCATGGGGTAGGCGGTCACCATCACGGCCCGACCGATACGGGGGACTGGCGCTATGGCGTGGGTCTGGCCGTCAACCTGCTGTTTGTGGCGGCAGAGTTCGGTGCGGGCTGGTGGGCGTCGTCCTCGGCCCTGATGGCTGATGCGGGGCATAACCTTTCGGATGTCTTGGGACTGGCGATGGCGGGCGGCGCGGCCATGCTGGCGCGCAAGGCCGCCGGACCGCGCCGTACATACGGCTTTGGCAAGGCGACCGTTCTGGCGGCTCTGGGCAATGCCCTGCTGCTGATCTTTGCCTGTGGCGTGATCACGGTGGAGGCCATCCACCGCTTTACCCAGCCCGCGCCGGTCCAGAGCGGCGTCATCATCACGGTTGCGGCGATCGGCTTCCTTATCAACCTCGGCACAGCCCTTCTCTTCATGAAGGACCAGCACAAGGATCTGAACGTCAAAGGGGCCTATCTGCACATGATGGCCGACGCGGCGGTGTCGCTGGGCGTCGTGGTGGCGGGCGTGGTGATCTGGCTGACGGGATGGTCGATCGTGGATGCCATCGTCAGCCTGCTGATCGTGGCCATGATCATGATCTCGACGTGGGGGCTGCTGAAGGACTCCGTCAATCTGGCGCTGGATGCGGCACCGGCCCATCTGGAGCCTGCCGAAATCCGCGAGGCGCTGGCCGCGCTGGACGGGGTCAATGCCGTGCATGACCTGCACGTCTGGGGCCTGTCCACGACGGATGCGGCTCTTACGGCCCATATTGTCCATGAGCGCGAGGATGCCGACAGCCTGTTGATGGAGGCGCAAAAGCTGGCCAAGGGCCGCTTTGGCATCAGCCACACCACCCTTCAGCTTGAGCGCACGGCGCTGGACGACTGCAACCATTGCTAAAAGGTCGAAAGGGGTCTTTCCAACGCGGCCGTGAAGCGCCATCTAGCGCCTATGACCCAGAAGACCCCTGTCACCGTCCTGACCGGCTACCTCGGTGCCGGTAAAACCACCCTGCTGAACCGCATCCTCACCGAGGATCACGGCAAGCGTTACGCCGTCATCGTCAACGAGTTCGGCGAGATCGGTATCGACAACGATCTGGTGGTCGGTGCCGACGAAGACGTGTTCGAGATGAACAACGGCTGCGTCTGCTGCACGGTGCGCGGGGACCTGATCCGTGTGGTCAACGGCCTGATGAAGCGCCAGCGTCCGGGCAAGCCCGCGTTCGACGCCATCATCGTCGAAACCACGGGTTTGGCCGATCCCGGTCCGGTGGCCCAGACCTTCTTCGTCGACGACGAGGTCAAGGCCAAGACCCAGCTGGACAGCGTGACCACTCTGGTGGACGCCAAGCACGTCATGCTGCGTCTGGACGACTCCAAGGAAGCCCGCGAACAGGTGGCCTTTGCCGACCGCATCATCCTGAACAAGGTCGATCTGGTGTCGGAAGCCGAGCTGGTGGCCGTCGAGAAGCGCCTGCGCGGCCTGAACCCGCTGGCCCCGATCATTCGTGCTGAACGCTCGAACGTGCCGCTGGACAAGGTTCTCGGCCTGAACGCCTTTGACCTGAACCGTATTCTGGAAGCCAACCCCAGCTTCGCCAACCCGCCGCACGGCGAGGAAGGCCACGTCCACGATGAGCATTGCGGCCATCATGACCATGATCATCACGATCATGATCACGTCCACGATGAGCACTGCGGTCATGGCGACCACTGCGACCACGATCACCACGCCCGTGGCCACAACCACCACGACGACATCAAGGGCTATTCCTTCTCGCTGGATCGCCCGCTGAACGGTGCCAAATTCACCGCATGGCTGGACAAGCTGCTGGGCGAGCAGGGCCAGAACATCCTGCGCGCCAAGGGCATCATCGATGTCGCGGGCGAAGACCGCCGTCTGGTCTTCCAGGCTGTCCACATGATCCTTGAAGGCGATCTTCAGGAGCCGTGGGGCGAAAACGAGCGCCGCTGGAGCCGCGCCGTCTTCATCGGTCGCGACCTGAATGAAGCCGAACTGAAGGCTGGCTTCGAGGCCTGCGCGGCATGAGCGGGACCGAAGCCCAACTGGTCTATGAGTGCGGGGACTATCAGGTCCTGAAACCGGGCGATTTCGTCCGCTGCGCTGTGACCGGTCAGGCTGTACCGCTGGATGCGCTGAACTACTGGAGCGCCGAGCTTCAGGAAGCCTATGCGACGCCGGACATCATGATCTCGCGTCTGAGAGAGCTGAAACGGCTCTGATATTGAAACGGCCCGCACCTTGGTGACGGGCCGTTTTTCTTTCGCGTCAGTCTTGGCGCGTCAGCCAGTCCTTCAGGACTTCGGCCAAGGCTTCGGGCTGTTCCAGCGGGATCATGTGGCCGCTGTCGGTGACGGTGGTGTGTTTTGCGCCGGCGATCCCTTGAACCAGTTCCTGTTGCTCGGCGCTGGAGCGCAGGGCGTCATGGTCGGCGCTGACGATCAGGGTCGGGACGGTGATATCGCCGAGGCGCTCCAGATCACCGTCGCGGGCGATAAAGGACTGGCGGTGGAAGATGTGGCCGCCCAGCCGCACACCCATGTCGCGCACGCGCGCCAGCATGGCGGCGTCGTCCCTCAGCTTGGGATGCAGCGAGGATTGGATGGCCGGACGGCTGAGCCCCTTGAAACGCTCGGGCGGGGATTTGAGCGCGCTGCGGCGCTGGCGGATCATCTCTTCGGTATCGCCGCGGGCCGACGTGGCGACCAGCACAAGGCTTTGAACCCGCTCGGGGATCAGGCGAACGATCTCGCGGGCGACAAAGCCGCCCATGGAAAATCCGACAAGGTGGAACCGGACGGGCAGGGCGGGCAGCAGCGCCTCGGCCATGGCCTCGATGGTTTCGCCTTCGCGCAGGGCCAGCGGGATCACAGGGCCGAAATCGGCCAGCGCGGGCGCAACATCGTCCCACAGCGTCTCGTCGGCCATGAAGCCGGAAATCAGCACAACGGCCATCACTCAAACTCCCTATACGCCTTTCCTATAGAAGCGCGGAGCCGCCACGGCTATGAGCAGTGCAACAGTATCCGCGAACACCAGAGACTTCGATGAACTTCACTTTCGACGCCCAGATCACCGCCGCCCTTTTCGACAAGACGCAGGCCGTGTTCGCCTTGGGTGACGGCTCGGTGCGGTTCGAGGACGGCACCCGCAACGAGGTGCATGACGGCGCGGTGCTTTGCGCCTGTGTCCACCCGTCGGGCGAGGGCATTGTCACCGGCGGCGATGACGGCAAGGTCGTCTGGAGCCGTGTGGGCGAGGCGGTGGTTCTGGCCGAGGGTAAGGGCTGGATCGACAGCATCGCCGCCAGCGCTGAATCCGGCCTGATCGCCTTTTCCTCGGGTCGCGTTCTGTCGGTGATCGACAGCAAGGACGCCGCCTTCCGTCGCGACTTCCAGCACGAGCGCACCGTCTCGGGCGTGGCCTTTGATCCCAAGGGCCGCCGCGTGGCGACCTCGACCTATAATGGCGCGTGGCTGTGGTACGCCCGTATCGAGCAGCAGCAGCCGGTCAAGCTGTCGTGGGCGGGCTCGCACCTGTCGGTCGGCTTCTCGCCGGACGGGGCCTTTATCGTTACCTCGATGCAGGACAACCAGCTGCACGGCTGGCGTCTGAAGGACCAGCGCAACATGCGGATGGGCGGCTATCCGGCCAAAATCAAATCCTTCTCCTTCCTGTCCAAGGGCCAGCTGATGGCCACCTCGGGCGCACAGGGCGTGGTGCTGTGGCCCTTCATCGGTGCCAATGGTCCGATGGGCCGCGAGGCGACCGAGATCGGCTATGACGAAAGCACGCTGGTGTCGCTGGTCGCTTCGACGCCGGATCAGGGCCGACTGGTAGCCGGTCTGGAAGATGGCCGCGTGTGGTGGGCCGATCCGGCGGGCCGTGGCCTCGATTTCATCAAGAAGGACAAGGGCGCACCGATCACCGCACTGGCCGTCAGCAAGGGGGCCGCGCGTATGGCGTGGGCTGACGAAGACGGCAACGCCGGCGTTCATTCGTTCTGAGGGGAGGGGATATGGCCAAGGGTAAGGTGCGTCGGCGCAGGCCGCTGCTGAAACTGTTCCTGTTCATTCTGGCCTTCCCCTTTCTACAGGTGGCGGTGCTGCGGTTCGTGCCCGCGCCGCCGACCATTCTGATGATCGAACAGGCGATTAAAGGTAACGGCCTCGACTACCGCTGGCGCTCGCTCGACAATCTGTCGCCCTATCTGGTGACGGCGGCCATCGCCGCCGAGGACGCCCGTTTCTGCTCGCACAACGGTTTCGACTTCGAGGCCATCCAGAAGGCGATGGAGGCCAATGAGCGGGCCGAAGCGCGTGGCTCGTCCAAGATGCGCGGCGGATCGACCATCACCCAGCAGACGGCCAAGAACGTCTTTCTGTGGCCGGGTCGTTCCTATGTCCGCAAGGGCTTGGAGGCCGGATACTCGGTCCTGATCGAGTTCGGCTGGGGCAAGAAGCGGATCATGGAGATGTATCTGAACGTCGCCGAGTTCGCGCCGGGCGTTTATGGGGCCGAGGCCGCCGCCCAGCACTGGTTCGGCAAGAGCGCCAAGTCGCTGTCGCGCCGCGAGGCCGCACGGCTGATCGCCGTCCTGCCCAGCCCCCGCCGCTATAACGCGGCGTCACCCGGTCCCTATGTCCGTCGCCGGACATCGCGCATCGAGGCCAACAGCGGCCATGTCCGCGATCAGGGCCTGAACCGGTGCGTGATCGGCAAATAGATCCACTGACAGTCGGAATAGAGCGGGTACCGACAGGCCATTAACCTTGGCTGTTGACCCTCTGTATTCCATTACCGTTGCAATATGCCCCGTTACGGTGGGGAAAAGCGCTTGGCGCGGGAGATACCAGATGATCCGGTTCCATGGTCGCATCATGCGCCTGTTGCGGAGCTTTGGGGGTGCACGTCAGGGGAATGTGGCCATGATGGCCGGCATTGCCTTGCCTGTACTTTTGATGATTTCGGCAGGCGCTATCGACCTGCACCACATGGCCAAGGTGAAGTCCGAGCTTCAGGACGCGCTGGACGCGGCCACCCTGGCGGCGGCGCGCTCCAACTATACCAGTGCGTCTGATGTCCAGCGGGTCGGCATGGCGTCGCTGCGCGCCAATATGCCGGATTATTTCAAAGACAATCCCGGTGATGTCGCGGATTTTTCCGTCGCCTCGAAGTACGAAGTGACCTCAACCGCAACGGTTCAGGTCAAGACGATCATCGCCAACGTCTTCCTGCCGCCCTATGGCAAGCTGTTCGACGACTACCTGCCCATGACGGCCACGTCACAGGTGCTGCGCGCATCGAAGAATGTGGAAGTGGCCATGGCGCTGGACATCACCGGCTCTATGAAAAACTTCATGGGCGACCTCCGGTCTGCCGCCAAGGAGCTGGTGAGTATCGTCGTGCAAGGCGACCAGACCCTCTATACGACGCGGGTTGCACTGGTTCCCTATGCGCGGGGCGTTAACGTCGGCACTTTCGCCGAAACTTTCCGCGGCCCTCTCAAGGGATCGACCACGATCACCGGAGCGACCTGGGCGGATGCTGCCAAGACGATTTCGGATTCGAAAAACGGCACCTTTACCGCGAACTCCCACAATCTGAAGGTTGGGGACACGGTCTATATTTATGGCTTCACGTCCAACTCGGGGGTCAACAAGACCGTCCATAAGGTCAGCGAGGTCCCGACGTCCAACACTTTCAAGCTGCAAGGCCTCTCGGGCTCCTATTCTGCAGCTTCAAACTCGACCCGCTATCTACGCAAATGCGTCGATTCCCAGTGCCGTATTCGGGTGACTTCGGCGGGGCATGGATTGATTGAGGGTGGACTGGTCGAAATATCCGGCGTTCAGGGGATGACCCAGCTGAACACCTATCACGCTGTCCAGATCATTGACGCCAATACCTTTGCGGTGGCGTTTAATCCGAACAGCCTGCCAGCCAACTATTCCAAGTCCGGTACTGTGCAGTGCGGTTGGGATGGCTGCCAGCAGCGGGTCTTCTACAACAAGGCCAACAGCCTCACGAAACTCCCGTCGACAAACTGCATCAGCGAGCGTCCGCGCGGAAATGGTAGCCCCACGGATCAGGCCCCCGGTTCCAATGCATGGCTGGGCCGGGCCTACCTGCCGAGCGGCTCCAGCTGCCAGCCGGGTCGCTATCTGCCTCTGACCAATGTCCTGACCGGCGCCGATGGTCTGAACACGGTGATCGACGGCTATCAGGCGGAAGGGGCAACGGCAGGCCAGACGGGTATCGAAATGGCCTGGTACACGATTTCGCCGAACTTCGGCTCGGTCCTGCCTACGGCCAGCCGCCCGAATGCCTTCAATCCTGCCGAGACCATCAAGGCCGTCATCCTGATGACGGACGGTGAGTTCAACACCCCCTATTGTGAAGGCGTGGTGTCAAAGGATGCCGGCTCGGGCTCGATCGACACGGACTATCAGATCAACTGCCCGTCCACGAACGGGGACGTGTTCACCCAGTCCGTCCAGATCTGCGAAGCCATGAAGAAGCAGGGCATCGTCGTCTATACGATCGGCTTCAATCTGGGCACGAGCCGCGGGAAGGCCGGTATCGATACGGCCTATGAAGTGATGGAGGCCTGTGCGACGGACTCGAAGGAGAATTTCTTCCCGGCGTCGACGGGGACCGACTTGAAGGAAGCCTTCAAACAGATCGGCCGCGACATCACCCGCCTGCGGATCGCCCGCTAAGGCCGATGGGGCTGGAATAGAAAAGGGGCCGGACGATTGCTCGTCCGGCCCCTTTATCGTTGTCGCTGTGGCGGCGCTTAGATCAGTTTGATCTCGCGCAGACGCTCGGTGAGGAAGTCCTCGGCCAGAATGGTCTTGCCGGCATAGCGGTCCGGATTTTCCGGGGTGATCGTCGACGGCAGGGTCTCGATCGGGAAGTCCGGATTGAAGTGCAGGAAGAACGGGGTCGAGTAGCGGGCGAAGCCGCGACGTTCCGGTGCCGGATTGACCACGCGGTGGGTGGTCGACGGCAGGACGTGGTTCACCAGACGCTGCAGCATGTCACCGATGTTGATGACCAGAGCGCCCGGAGGCGGTGCGATGTCCAGCCACTCGCCGTCGGCATCCTTGAGCTGCAGGCCAGCCTCTTCGGCACCCAGCAGCAGGGTGATGACGTTGATGTCTTCGTGGGCACCGGCGCGCACGCCTTCGGCATCGGCGGGGATCGGCGGATAGTGCAGCAGGCGCAGGACCGAGTTGCCCAGCTGGACCTTGTCCTCGAAGAAGTCGTCGTCCAGCTTCAGATAGCGGGCGATGGCCTTCAGGATGCGGCGGCCCAGCGCGTCCAGAGCCGAGTACATGCCATAGACATTGTCCTTGAAGGTCGGGATTTCGGTCGGCCATACGTTGTCACGCATGTACTTCTTGTACTCGTGACCTTCCGGCAGTTCGCGGCCGGTGTGCCAGAACTCCTTGAGGTCGCGGATGCTTGCGCCCTTGGCGGTTTCCACGCCGAACGGGGTCAGGCCGCGAGCGCCGCCGGTGCCGGGGATGTGGTATTGGCGCTTGGTTTCCTCGTCGAGGGCAAAGAAGGCCTTGGCATCGGCGATGGCGGCGTCGATCACCGCTTGGTCCAGACCGTGGTCCGCGACGACGGCAAAGCCGTAGCGGGCGAACGACGCGCCCAGCTCATCTGCGAAGCCTTGGAAGTCACTGTCGTAACGGGTCATCGACACCGGCACGATGGCCTTTTTCTTTTGGCCCTCGGCGGCCACGGCGGTGATGGTGGAGGTCACTTGATTACTGCCTCAAGTTGGTGGGTCTGGGAAACTTTCTACCTTGTACCGATAAATAATGGCAGCGGCTGGCCCATAAACAGGGCTTTTCGTTCTGCTTTCGTCTATCAATACCGTCGATTGTGGTTCGCGGGATACAGAAAGCCGACCGTCAAGGGGGGAATCCTGCCCCTTGAAGCCAGCTTGTTGTAATGCCGACAATAACCGCAGCTTCTATTACAGCGCTGCGGTCTGCAGGACCTTGATCCGGATCAATCAGCCTGCGGAATGTTCGAGCCAATCCGGCGCAGGTGGCGGCAGATACGCGTCTCGTTGTCGAACCGTTCCCACAGTGAGGCATTGCCCGACTGGACCATCTGGCAGTTCACTTCGACCTTGTCCGGCGTCCAGCAGATGGCGGTCACGCGGTCATAGCTCTGTCCGGTGGTCATACAGTCCAGCGTCTTGCCGCGGACCAAGCGGGTCAGGGCCGCCGTCGACTGGGCTGCGCTGGCCTTCGAGCAGGGATGACCCGGACTGCAGGTCTCGTCCCGCTCGCGCGCGGAAATGGCGTGCAGCCTCACCCGCGTCCCGTCCTTGCAGCGCAGGGTGTCGCCGTCATTGACGTAATCCACCACACAGCGGAAATCCGCCTCAGCCGCCGCCTGCTCGACGCTGGGCGGGAAGACCGAGGGCAGGGCGGTAGTGGCCATGCTCGATGCGGTCTGCTCGACCTTGTTGCGGTCTTCGGGCTTCAGGATGAAGAAGATCGCCACCGCCGCCGCGACCAGCACGCACCAGACCAAGATCAGACCCAGCGGACTGTCGGATGCGGGTTTGGGCGGGGAATAGCGTGGGCGCATCAGCAAAGCCTCGCCTGAGTCGGACCTGCGGTCACCTGCGCGGAGCCTCAACGAGGCTAGGCCAGATATGGAAAACCCCTCGCCGCGTTCACGACGAGGGGTTCATGGTGGAGCTAAGCGGAGTCGAACCGCTGACCTCTTGAATGCCATTCAAGCGCTCTACCAACTGAGCTATAGCCCCGGACCTTTTGGGTCTGGATGGAGGCGACCTTTGGAAAAAGGGGCTTCCATAAAATGGAAAACCCCTCGCCGCGTTCACGACGAGGGGTTTGTGGTGGAGCTAAGCGGAGTCGAACCGCTGACCTCTTGAATGCCATTCAAGCGCTCTACCAACTGAGCTATAGCCCCGAACCTTGCGGTCGGTCCCGACGGGGCTGTGGGCCCCGTCGAGGTGGCGGAAACTAGGGAAGTCCGACCGGAAGGTCAAGCGGTTCTGAAAACTTTTTTCCGCTTTGTTTTCAGAACCTTGGTTTTACTCGTCGTCGAGCGACGGCTTGGTCAGTTCTTCGTCCAGATCATCGTCGTCTTCGTCTTCGATGAACGGCACGGAGTCGTCATCGTCGTCGAGAACGTCGTCGTCACCGTCGGTGGTGCCCAGACCAGCGTCGTCGGCAACCGGATCGGCGTCATCGTCGTCGTCCGGGGTCAGGATCGGCTCGTGGCCTTCCTGATCGATTTCCGGCGTCGCTTCGACGTCATCTTCTTCTTCGTCACCGTCGACCGACTTGTCGGCGACTTGATCTTCGGTGTCCTCGTCGTCAGCGGCATAGCCGGCACCACGGCGGACGCGACGGCTCTTCAGAGCCTCTTCCATCGGGTCGAACTCGGTCTCGCACTTCGGGCAGCGCGCCGGGCGACGGTTCAGGTCGTAGAATTTGGCCTGGCAGTTCGGGCAGAGCTGCTTTTGGCCCAGTTCAGGATTAGCCACGGATTAAACCTTCGGCGGGAGTTGAGTGGATACTCGGGAAATCGGGCGGCTCCCTTGCCACCCGAAACGGCCACTGTCAAAAGCCTTATGTGGCGCGACTGCGTCCCGTTTTCCAGATATTATCGGAGCCAAGTAGTCGGGTGACTGTTTCACAGACGTTTTCTGCCTCTGCCTGCGGCCCTTTGAAGGGCTTGGTCAAGGCCCCCGGCGACAAGTCAATCTCCCATAGAAGTCTGATCTTTGGCGGTATGGCCGAGGGTGTGACCGAGATTGATGGCCTGTTGGAAGGTGACGATATTTTATCGACCGCCCGCGCCATGGCGGCGCTGGGGGCCAAGGTCGAGAAACTTGACCAAGGTCGATGGAAGGTCACGGGCAAGGGCCGTCTGCAGTCGCCCGAAGATCTGATCGATTGCGGCAATGCGGGCACCGGCGTGCGCCTGTTGATGGGGGCCGTGTCGGGCTATCCGCTGACGGCGACCTTTGATGGCGATGTGTCGCTGCGAAAGCGTCCAATGAAGCGCGTGACCGGACCTCTGGCCCAGATGGGCGCGGGCTTTGACTGGAAAAAGGAAGAGGACCGGCTGCCGGTAAAGGTGACCGGCGGCAACCTGTCGGCGATCGACTATACCCAGAGCGTAGCCTCGGCCCAGATCAAGTCGGCCATCCTGCTGGCCGCGCTGAATGCCGAGGGCACCACCCGCGTGACCGAGCCGGAAAAGAGCCGCGATCATACCGAGCGCATGCTGACGGCCTTCGGGGCCAAGGTCGATGTGCAGGAAGTGGGCGAGGGCTGGGTGATCTCGCTGGAAGGCGGGCAGTCGTTGAAGGGGACGACAGTATCCGTGCCCGGTGATCCGTCGTCTGCGGCCTTCCCTCTGGCTGCGGCCCTGATCGTGCCGGGCTCCGAGGTGACGGTCGAGGGCGTGATGCTCAATCCGCTGCGAACCGGCCTGTTTGATACGTGGATCGAAATGGGCGCGGACCTGACGATTTCGAACCGCCGCACCTCGGGCGGCGAGGAGATCGGCGACATCACGGCCCGCTACTCCAAGCTCAAGGGCGTCGTGGTGCCGGAAATGCGCGCTGCTGCCATGATCGATGAGTATCCGATCCTTGCCGCCACCGCCGCTTTTGCCGACGGCCAGACGGTGATGCGCGGCATCGGCGAGATGCGGGTGAAGGAAAGCGACCGTATCGCCCTGATGACGGCGGGCCTTAAGGCCTGCGGTGTCGAGGTCGAGGAAGAGCCCGAGGGCTTCATCGTCACCGGTGGTCCGGTCAAGGGCGGTGCGACGGTCGAGACCGCCCACGATCACCGCATTGCCATGAGCCATTTGGTGCTGGGGCTGGCGTCGGAACATCCGGTGTCGGTGCTAGATCCGGAGATGATCGCCACCTCCTTCCCCGGCTTCGTCAGCTTGATGAACGGGCTGGGCGCGAAGATCGCATGAAGTCGCCGCTGCCAAACATCCCGTCCCATGTGGTCATGGCCCAGATGATGGCGGGATTTTTGGTGCTGGCGGGCTTCTTCTTCGTGCGGGCGAAGTTCAGCTGGATGGGTGGCAGCATGCCTGCACGTTCGGGCGCAATCCTCAGATCCGAAAGCCCCGAACTGTTCGCGAAACTTCTGGGCCAGACGATGTGGTTCGGCGTCGCCATGCTGGGCGCGGCGGCGGTATGCGGCCTGATTTCGCGTCATCTGAAGCCGAAACCGTGAGCGGGCGCGTGAAACGGGTTCTGGGACGTCTCAAGGATTGCCTCGCTACGGCCTTTCTGTTTTGGCTGACGTGGGTGTGTGCCAGCGGTTTGTGGGACAGTATCGAGCTTGGGTATTTCAAAGGCCGATACAGTCGTGGCCTATACCTTAGCGACAACCCTATTGCCTTTTGGTTCTGGAGCGGCTTTTTCGGGCTCGGAACAATCCTCGTGGGTGGCATGGCCGTTTTCTGCCTCTGGGTCGCCTGCGTTAATCTCACCAGAAAGTAGAGCCCTGTCACAGTCTCTCGTTATCGCCGTTGATGGACCTGCCGCTTCGGGCAAGGGCACCATCGCCTCGCGTCTGGCCGCCCACTATGGCCTGCCGTATCTCGACACGGGGCTGCTGTACCGTGCCGTCGGTATGGGCGTGCTGGCCAAGGGCGGCGATCTGGACAACGAGGCAGGGGCCGCACAGGTGGCACGCAATCTGGACGCCAGCGGTCTGTCGGATGACGCCAGCCTGACGACGGGCGAGGCCGGCGAGGCCGCCAGCCGCGTTGCCAGCCATCCGGCGGTGCGCGCGGCCCTGTTGAAGCTGCAACGCGACTTTGCCGCGCAAGAGGGCGGGGCGGTTCTGGACGGACGCGACATCGGCACCGTCATCATGCCCGACGCCCCCGCGAAACTGTTTGTGACAGCCTCTGCCGAAGTGCGGGCCGAGCGCCGCTGGAAACAGCTAACCGCCCGCGGCATCCAGATTTCCTATGAGGATATGCTGGCCGATATCCGCAAACGCGACGCCCGCGACGCCGGTCGCGATTCCGCGCCCATGGTCCAAGCGGACGACGCTATCTTGCTGGATACGACTGATATGGGTATAGAAGCGGCCTTCGATGCGGCCCGCCGCATTGTCGAGACAGCGCGCGCAAAGCACGGTCTCTGATCACCAAGGCCTGGATGTCGAGGACGTCTCCGCCTGATCGGAACGATTGTTCTTTGTAATTTCAACGCACTGATCGTCGGCAGCCGTGGGCGTTACGGGTTTGAGTTTAAAGCCGCCTTGGCGTGCGCCCCGTATCGTCCAACCTACCGAAAATCCGAATTCACCCCCTTCGCGCAGGGCGGTCTGGTCATCTGGCCATTCTGTTTCTGGGCAAAGACCCTTCCATCAACCCCAAGAGTCATATGACCGAAACCCTTAACCCCACCCGCGATGATTTCGCCGCTCTGCTCGACGAACAACTGCAAGGCCGCGACCTTGGCGAAGGCCAAGTCGTTCACGGTCGCGTTGTCGGCATCGAAAAAGACATCGTCATCATCGACGTCGGCCTGAAGACCGAAGGCCGTATCGCCATGCGCGAATTCGGCCAAGGCGAAGGCGCTGTCCTGCCGAAGGTCGGCGACAACGTCGAAGTTTACCTGGAGCGCGTCGAGAACGCGATGGGTGAAGCCGTCATCAGCCGCGACAAGGCTCGCCGCGAAGAAGCCTGGACCCGTCTGGAAGCCGTCTTCGCCGAAGGCCAGCCGGTCAACGGTGCTATCGTCGGCCGCGTCAAGGGTGGTTTCACCGTCGATCTGGGCGGTGCTTCGGCCTTCCTGCCGGGTTCGCAAGTGGACATCCGTCCGGTTCGCGACGTCACCCCGCTGATGGGCAAGGAACAACCGTTCGCCATCCTGAAGATGGACCGTCCGCGCGGCAACATCGTTGTTTCGCGTCGTGCGATCCTGGAAGAAGCCCGTGCTGAACAGCGCACCGAGCTGGTCGGTCAGCTGGCCGAGGGTGAAATCCGCGAGGGCGTCGTCAAGAACATCACCGACTACGGTGCGTTCGTTGACCTGGGCGGCATCGACGGCCTGCTGCACGTCACCGACATGTCGTGGAAGCGCGTGTCGCACCCGTCGCAAGTTCTGGCTGTTGGCGACACCGTCAAGGTCCAGATCGTCAAGATCAACCCGGACACCCAACGTATCTCGCTGGGCATGAAGCAACTGCAGTCGGACCCGTGGGACGGCGTGGAAGCCAAGTATCCGGTTGGCGCCAAGTACACCGGCCGCATCACCAACATCACTGACTACGGCGCATTCGTTGAGCTGGAAGCCGGTGTTGAAGGTCTGGTCCACGTTTCGGAAATGTCCTGGACCAAGAAGAACGTCCACCCGGGCAAGATCGTCTCCACCTCGCAAGAAGTGGACGTCATCGTTCTGGACGTCGACAGCGCCAAGCGTCGTATCTCGCTGGGCCTGAAGCAAGCTCAAGCCAACCCGTGGGAAGCCTTCCTGGACGCTCACCCGGTCGGTTCGACCGTCGAGGGCGAAGTCAAGAACGCTACCGAGTTCGGCCTGTTCATCGGCCTGGACAACGACATCGACGGCATGGTCCACCTGTCGGACCTGGACTGGAACGTGTCGGGCGAAGAAGCCATCCAACGCTACCGCAAGGGCGAGGTCATCAAGGCCAAGGTCCTCGACGTTGACGTTGAGAAGGAACGCGTCTCGCTGGGCGTCAAGCAACTGGGCGCTGACCCGATGGAAGGCGACGTCTACAAGCGTGGCCAGCAAGTGACCGTCACGGTCACCGCCATTGAAACCGGCGGCATCGAAGTCAAGTTCGGTGAAGAAGACGCTCCGGTCACCGCCTTCATCCGCAAGTCGGACCTGTCGCGCGACCGCAACGAGCAACGTCCGGAACGCTTCAACGTGGGTGACCGCGTCGACGCCATGATCACCACCGTCGACAAGGCTACCCGCCGCGTCTCGGTCTCGATCAAGGCTCTGGAAATGAAGGACGAACAAGAAGCCATCGAGCAATTCGGTTCGTCGGACTCGGGCGCTTCGCTCGGCGACATCCTGGGCGCCGCTCTGAAGAACGCTTCGAAGGACTAATCCTTCAAGTGGCCTGAGCTATGGCCCCCTGGGGCTGTAGTCCAAAGATTGGGGTGATCGGAGAAATCCGGTCACCCTTTTCTTTTGCCTGCGGCCAAATGTCTAAAACGGAGGTTAATCGCAGAAAATCGTTATCCGAGATGCGAATTACCTCTTTCTTCCAAGGTCATCAGGTGTTTAGGTGTGCATCCGGTAATGGCGATAACGCCAAAGCAGCACGGGCGGGGGCCTTGAATGATCAAGTCCGAACTGATCGAAAAGCTTGCAGCGGAAAACCTGCACCTCACGCACGCCGAGGTGGAGCGGGTGGTCAATGTCATCCTTGGTCAAATGACCAACGCCTTGTCGGAAGGTGGCCGGGTCGAGCTTCGTGGCTTCGGTGCCTTTTCGGTCCGCAGCCGTCCGGCACGATCGGGTCGCAACCCCCGTACAGGCGAAACCGTCGAAGTGCCGGCCAAGGCCGTACCCTTCTTCAAGAGCGGTAAAGAGCTTCGCCTGCGCCTGAATGCTTCCGGTGATGCCTGAACCCTTCTAAGGGGTTCTGCGTTTGCACTCACCGGCGCAGTTGATCCTGCGCACCCCTAGGAGAAATTCATGAGCCTGGTTGGCGAATTTAAAGAGTTTATCGCGCGTGGGAACGTTGTCGATCTGGCTGTCGGTGTGGTCATCGGCGGTGCCTTCGGCAAGATCGTTACCAGCCTTGTCGATCAGGTGATCATGCCGCCCATCGGCTGGCTGATCGGGGGCGTGGACTTCGCGGCGCTGAAATACACTCTTCCGGTCAATCCGGCGAACCCGACCGGCGATCCGGCTGTGATCGAATACGGTGCCTTCATCAACACCTGCATCCAGTTCCTGATCGTTGCCTTTGTGATCTTCATGCTGGTCAAGGGCGTGAACCGCCTGCGCCGCGCCCGGGTCGAGGAGGCGGCTGCAGAGCCCACCGCGACCGAGGCTCTGCTGGCCGAGATCCGCGACGAGCTGAAGAAGCGTCCCTGATCGCCGGATCGGATAACAAAAAGGCCGCTGGAGCGATCCAGCGGCCTTTTTTGTTTCGGCTTTGGGCCTCTTAGTTCGAGGCGTTTTCCCACGAGGGCGGGCAGCCGTTGAAATCGCCAGCGTCCACAATGGTCAGGGTCTTCATGTTCAGCGGCATCGCCGGACGCATCGAGCCGCGGCCATGGCCGGTATAGAGGTCGATCTTGGCACCGCGGATCGCGCCGCCCGTATCCGACGCATACCAGTAACCGTCGTGAACCGTGCCGTCTGCGAGGCGCAGGCCAACGGTTTCACGGATGAAAAGGCGGGTACGGCGCGGGATCACGCGGGGGTCGGTTGCGACAGTGCGCATCGGAACCGGACGGCATCCCAGCGAGTCGTTGCCGGTCGCACCACCACCACCCGCGTGATAGAGGCGGGCCGAGGCGCGCCAGTCGGGATCGGATTCCATGTGCAGCTTCTGCTCGTCGGTCAGGGACGTCTCGACGGCTTCGGTTGCCGCGGCTTCGGCAGCTTGTTCAACCACTTCGCGCTCTTGCGCGACGGCGGTTTCGTAGGGGACGGGTTCACCGGTACCGGAGAACGAGAGAGCCCACAGGGCAGCCAAGGCGGCAACCGCATTCAACATGGAAGCATCATTAGGCAGCACCGACACCATTACCCCGTCGGCAGCGGGGCTTTTGCCAAGAGAATGTGGCAAAAAAGTGTTACATGAGATTAGCCTTCGGTCGATGGCCGGAAATGGCGGAATTGCGACAGCAACACCATAGGTTGCGACAGAATATGATAAGCTGACGAATATAGTATTAATTGCGACTGCTTATTTCTCTGTTATTTGTTAGCGAGCAATTTTTGCTGATCACGCCGCTGTGAATGCTTTATTTTCAAGTTTTGACGATTTTAATCTCTTTATTCGCCCCGTAAGGGTTTCTTTAACTGCCTTAAAAGTCGATGGAATTGGCGCATTTAGGTGGGGCGGCTGTGGCGGCTTGGCGCTGAATGGGGTAGATCGGCACACGATTTCACCCTTTCCACGGGAATGCGCCATGAAGCGATCCGCCAAACGACTGATGATCTCTGCCGCCGCCTTTGCGCTGCTGGCGATTCCTGCCTCGCAGGTGATTGCATGGGGCTCGTCGGGGCACCGGGTTATCGGTGTGGTCGGCATGCAGAGCCTGCCGGACACCCTGCCGGCCTTCCTGCGCACGCCGGGTGCGGCATCGGACGTGGGTGAATACTCGCGCGAGCCGGACCGTTGGAAGAATGGTGGGCAGCCGCACGACCGCGAACGCGACACCGCCCACTTCATCGATATGGATGATGAAGGCCGCGTGATTGACGCCCGTGGCATGTCGCTGGATGCCCTGCCGCGCCTGAAGTCGGAATATGACGCCGCCCTGACCCGCGCGGGTCTGGACGTGGATGACGCAGGCTATCTGCCCTATGCCATCATGGATGCGTGGCAGAACCTTGAGCGCGACTTCGCCTATTGGCGCGTGCTGAATGCCGCCGAAGCCCGTGAAACCGATCTGGCCAAGCGTGAATGGTACCGTGCCGACCGCCTGCGCCGCGAACAGCTGATCCTGCGCGACATTGGCCAGCTCAGCCACTATCTGGGCGACGCTTCCCAGCCGCACCACACCACCATCCATTTCAATGGCTGGGCCGGTGCTACCAATCCTGAAGGCTTCACCACTTCGCGCCGCACCCACGGCACGTTCGAAGGGGCCTATGCCTCGCGCGCCCTCAATCCGGTCGCCATGCGCAGTGCCATGGCCCCGTTGAATGTCGAGGGTTTCGACGTGAAGGCCCGCACCGTCTCGCTGCTGAACGGCACGCTGTCGACGGTCATCCCCTTCTACCGTCTGGAGAAGGATGGGGCGTTCAAGGATGCAGACCCGCGTGGTGCCCAATTCCTGAATGAACGCCTGACCGCCGGTGCCCAAAATCTGCGCGACTTCACCGTCGCGGCATGGAACGCTTCTGCGAGCTCGTCGGTCGGCTGGCCCGCCGTCAAGGTGGCCGAGGTCGAGGCCGGAACCAGCGATCCGTGGGCAGCCATGGTCGGCGAAGACTAAAAACTTACCGCTATTGGTCGCAATGGGCCGCTCCTGCCTTCGCAGGGGCGGCCTTCGCGTTTAAGGAAGCGCACATGCGCGAACTTACCCCTCCCGTCGTCATCCTCGACCGTTCCCAGCTGGCCGACAACATCGGCTCGGTCGCCCGCGTCATGGCCAATTTCGGCCTGTCGGAGCTGCGTCTGGTCAATCCGCGCGATGGCTGGCCGCAGGAGCGCGCCTGGGCCACGGCGTCCGGCGCGGACTGGGTACTGGAAGGCGTAAAGGTGTTCGACACTGTCGCTGACGCCATCCACGACCTGAACGTGGTGTTCGCCACCACCGCCCGCCCGCGCGAGACGCGGCAGCCCGTGCGGACCCCGCGCGAGAGTGCCCGCATCCTCTATGACGAGACGGCGGCGGGCCTGAAATGCGGGCTTCTGTTCGGGGGTGAGCGCGCGGGGCTGGAGACGACCGATATCGCCCTGTGCGCCGGTATCACCACCATTCCGATCGATCCGCGTCACCACTCGCTCAATCTGGCGCAGGCGGTGGCCATCAACGCCTATGAGTGGCGCACCCTGATCCTCGATGCCCCGCCGCCGCGTTTCCGCGAGATCGATCCGCCGGCTTCCAACGACCTGCTGATCGGCATGTACGAGCATCTGGAGACGGAACTTGAGAACGGCGGCTTCTTCCACCCGCCGGAGAAGAAACGTTCCATGAGCCAGAACCTGCGCGTCATGCTGGGCCGCGCCCAGTTCAGCGAGCAGGAAGTCGCCACCTTCCGTGGTGTGATCCACGCCTTGGCCAAGGGCCGTGGCCGCGTGCTGGCCAAGATGGCCGCCAAGGCCGCCGAAGAGGCCGCGAAGAAAGAGGGCTGATCCGCTCCTAGCGGAAGCTCGGCAGATGGAGCGCCTCGGCGAGGCGTTCCAGCCCGGTGGTCGGCACTTCGGTCGACCACAGCTTGTCCGACACCGCGCGCTCAAAGCCTTCGTTGAACAGGGCTTCCATGGCGGCGGTGTCAAAGTTCAGCAGGTTATTGGCGCGGATCTCGCTCGGGATGGATGCGGTTTTGAGCGGTATGCCCTGCGCCGTGCACAGGGTCGTGGCCGTGATTAGCGACTGGCGATAGGAAAACCGCAGCATGGCCTCGAAGCTGCGCGTCATTACGGCGGGCAGGTTGGGGGCCACGGGGCGCGGTGCCGGATCGAGCATGGTGTTGACGATCACATGCACCCGCCCGCCTTTCAGCCGCTTGCCCAGCTTGTTCCAGCGCAATAGCCCGTCGGGCATGATGAACAGCGGGGCCGAGACACCGCCGTCCACATGCATCTCCTCGAAAATGCAGCCCTCATATTCGGTGGTGATCCGGTGCGGGCTGAAGATGCCCGGCAGGCTGGCCGAGGCGACCAGAACCTCGCGGAACAGTTTCAGCGCCGCCTCGCCACCATGGCTGGCGATGGCACCCATGTCCCAGATGCAGCAGGCCTGATGGTCCAGATCGGTGGTGGCCACCAAAAGCCTTCGCCCGCGCGCGTGCTGCTGCGCCACCGCATCGATCAGATCGGCATCGACAAATGGCTCGACCAGACTGTGCAGGGCATCCGATTTAAGAAGCCCGCCGCTGAACATGGGGGCCAGACGGCGCGGGCTTAGCAACTGCCTTGCATGGCCGCCGGTATAGGCGTGCTTGAGCTTGCCGTCCCATTCAGGGCCGAGAAAGGCCAAGGGCGCGATCAGGGCACCGGTGCTGACCCCTGTGACAAGGGCGAACTCGGGACGGGTTCCGGTCTGCGTCCAGCCCGTCAACGCGCCCGCGCCATAGGCTCCGCCCGCCGCCCCGCCTGAAAGGGCGAGGATGTCGAACCGTCCGGACGTCCAGCCCGAACGGGGCAGGGACAGACGGTCCGCCGCCAACGCCAGCGAGGTTTCCGCCGCCGAGACCGTCAGTCTTATGTCCTTGAAACCCTTGACCTCGGCATGGGCCACAGGGGCGCAGGGCAGGCGACGCCCGCGACGTGAACGGACAGGCTGGGCAGGCTGCGGCAGATCACTCATGTCCGCAGCCTTGCCCAGCCCCCGTTTCAATAGCAAGCGGTTCAGTAACCGCGTGCAACCGCCAGACGGTTGAGGTGATAGTGGCTGTCACCCAGCGTCTCGTTCAGCACCCGCACACGTTTCATGAACAGGCCGATGTCGAACTCGTCGGTCATGCCGACGCCGCCGTGCATCTGCACGCCCTCCTGCACCGCCAGTTCGGCCACGCGGCCCGCCTTGGCCTTGGCGACGGAGGTGGCGAGGTCGGCCCCCTCCTTGCCTTCGTCCACGGCTTGCAGCGCGCCCAGCGTCGCCGCCTTGGTCAGCTCCAGCTCGGTATAGAGGTGGGCTGCACGGTGTTGCAGGGCCTGAAACTCGCCGATCAGCTTGCCGAACTGCTGGCGGGTTTTCAGGTATTCGACCGTGATGCCAAAGGCTTGGTCGCCCGCGCCGTTCAGGCTGGCGGCGGCGACGGCGCGGCCAAGGGATAGTGCCTTGTCCAGCGTCGCCTGTCCGGCCCCCGCTTCGCCGATCAGGGCGTCGGCATTGACCTCGACATCCTTGAAGCTGATGCGCGCGGCATTATGGGCATCGACCATGATGGTGCGCTCGATCTCCACACCTTGGGTCGCGGGATCGACGAGGAAGAGGCTCAACCCCTCGTCGGTCTGGGCAGCCACGATCAGGGCATCGGCGATATGGCCGTCCAGCACCATGGCCTTGTCGCCATTGATGCGGAAGCCGTTGCCGCTGCGCTCGGCGCGGGTGGCGATTTTGTGGGGGGCGTGTTTGGTGCCTTCGTCCACGGCCAAGGAAATGATGGCCTCGCCCGCCGCGATCTTGGATAGCCAGAACTGCTGGTCGGCATTGCCCGCCTCTTGCAGGACCGTGGCCGACAGGACCGAGGTGCCGAGGAAGGGCGAGGGCGTCAGTGTCCGGCCAAGGCTTTCGGCGATCACGCCCGCCTCGACTGCGCCAAGGCCCGATCCGCCATGCGCCTCGCCGATGATCACACCGGCAAAGCCCATCTCGCCAAACGCATGCCACAGGTCGCGCGAGATGCCATCGGCATCGCGGCTGTCCCGCAAGGTGCGCAGGTGTTTGATCGGCGCGTTCTCGTTCAGGAAGCCGTCCACGGCGTCCTTCAGCATCACCTGTTCTTCAGTCAGGATCAAAGGCATGGCTCAGGCTCCCGGCAAGTTGAGCAGGTGTTTGGCGATGATGTTGAGCTGCACCTCGGTGGTGCCGCCCTCGATGGAGTTGGCCTTGGTCCGCAGCCAGCTGCGGGCGGTCTCGCCCTCGCGTGAGCGTTCGCTCTCCCACTCCAGCGCCTCATAGCCACCGGCGGACATCAGAAGCTCGAAGCGGCGCTTGTTCAGTTCCGAGCCATAGTATTTCAGCACCGAGGCGAGGGCAGGATGGGCCTGTCCGGCCTTCATCCGGTCCACTGCGCTGTCCATCGCCAGCCGGAAGGCCGCGCCGTCCAGTTCCCATTCGGCGATGCGGGCGCGCAGCATGGGATCATCCAGATGCCCCTGCGCGTCGGTGCCGATGCTGTCGCGGGCCACCTCGCCCAGCGGACGGCCCAGACCCTCGCCCATGGCTCCAATCATGGTGCGCTCGTGCGCCAGCAGGTATTTGGCGACATCCCACCCACGGTTCAGCTCGCCGACGAGGTTTTCCTTCTCGACACGTACATTGTCGAAGAAGGTCTCGCAGAAGGGAGACTTGCCGGAGATGAGGGTGATGGGGCGGGTCGAAACGCCCGGCGTCGTCATGTCGAACAGGACGAAGCTGATGCCCTTGTGCTTGTTCGTGGGGTCGGTGCGGACAAGGCAGAAGATCCAGTCGGCCTTGTCGGCATACGACGTCCAGATCTTCTGGCCGTTGACGATCCAGTGGTCGCCGTGATCCTCGGCCTTGGTTTGCAGCGAGGCAAGGTCGGACCCCGATCCCGGCTCGGAATAACCCTGACACCAGCGGATTTCGCCGCGCACGATCTCGGGCAGGAAGCGTTTCTTCTGCGCCTCGGTGCCAAACGCCAGAAGCGCCGGACCCAGCATCCAGATGCCAAAGCTGTTCAGCGCAGGCTGGGCCTTGATGCGCCGCAGCTCGCTGGCCAGCACCTTGGCCTGTTCGCGCGACAGGCCGCCGCCGCCGTATTCGGCGGGCCATTCCGGCGCGGTCCAGCCGCGCGATCCCATCCGCTCCATCCAGAGCTTGTGGGCGGGTGTCTTGAAGGTGGCGTTGCGGCCACCCCAGATCATGTCGTTCTCGGATTCGATCGGCCCGCGCACCTCGGGCGGACAGTTTTCCTCAAGCCAGCGCCGCACCTCGGCGCGGAACGCTTCCAGATCGCTCATAACGGTCGTTTCCCCTTGATCGCAGCCTCTTGCGGGCTGCCCTCGGGAACGACGTTATCACAAGGGTTTCGATTGGCTACTGTCTATGACAGCGCCCGCGATCACCCCTTCGTGGGCAGGAAGGGCGAGAAGGTGATGACGGTGTAGGTGTCGCGGATGTTCGGGCGCGTCTGGACCTGTTTGGTCACAAAGGTGCCGATGTCCATGTCCTTGGGCAGGTGGAATTTGGCCAGTAGGTCGTGATCGCCCGAGATCGAATAGACCTCGCTGATGTGCTGGACGTTATCGACCAGATCGGCCGCCACATCATTGGCAAAGCCCAGCTCGCATTTGATGAAGACGAAGATGGCGGTCATCATGGTGGCAACACTCCCTTTGGTTTGTGTGCCTTAGCGCGGGCGAAGGCGGTGGCCAAGAAAAAGGGCGCTGCGGAGGTCCGCAACGCCCTTTGATCTGTCAGCGTGAAGCGAAGTCTTACTTGGCTTCCTGCTTGGCCTTGTGCGCGGCCTGACCGGCAACGATCAGGTCAGCGGCTTCCTGAGCCGAGCCCCAACGGTCGATCTTCACGAACTTGCCCTTCTCCAGATCCTTGTAGCGGGTGAAGAAGTGTTCGATCTGCTGCAGCTGGATTTCCGGCAGTTGCTCGTACGAGGTGACGTCCTTGTAGAAGGGGGTCATCTTGTCGACCGGCACGCACAGAATCTTTTCGTCGCGGCCAGCTTCGTCGGTCATGATCAGCACGCCGATCGGACGCGAGCGCAGGACGCTGCCGGCGACAACCGGATACGGGCTCAGCACCAGCACGTCGCACGGGTCACCATCGTCCGACAGGGTGTGCGGGATGAAGCCGTAGTTGGCCGGATAGACCATCGGGGTCGACAGGAAGCGGTCGACGTAAAGAGCGCCCGATTCCTTATCCATCTCGTACTTGACCGGCGAGCCGCTGGCCGGGATTTCGATGATGGCGTTGACGTCCCAAGGGGCATCCTTACCGACCGGAATAGCGTCGATGTTCATGTTCGTGCTCTATTGCAGATGCGAAAGAAGTTGGCGGGCGTGATAAGCTTTGCGAGGCGTGACGGCAAGCTTCGCTTGGTTGGAAGCCGACCTTCGTCGCGCAAACGGTTTTGGAGTGTCTTGGCAAATGCAGTGGTTGGACTGGATTGCGGTCGTCATCTTCATCCTGCTGTGGCTGGGCTATGACCCGCTCATGGGTCTGGTCGCGCGGCGGGCGGGATCGCTCAACGCCGACATGCTGACCGTGCGGGCGGCATGGATGCACGCCATGACCCATCGCCAGATGCGGCTGGTGGACAGCCAGTTGATGGGACACACCATTTCCTCGGCCTCCTTCTTTGCCTCGACCAACCTGCTGCTGATCGCGGCGGTGGCCAGTGTGCTGTTCGGGGGCGAGACGGCGATGCGAGGCCTGATCGATGTCGGGTCAGAAGTTGCCACCATCCGTCTGCTGGAGGCCAAGCTGGCGCTGATACTGGTGTGTCTGGCGCGCGGCCTGCTGGACTTTGTCTGGGCCTTGCGACAGCTCAACTATACGGTCGCCCTGATCGGGGCCGCGCCCGAGATCGACCATGAAGGCGACCGCGAGGCCTATGGGCAGGCTGTGGGGCGGGTGCTCAATCCGGCGCTGGGGTCGTTCAATCGCGGGGTGCGTGGCTATTATTTCGCACTGGCCGCGGCGGCGTGGCTGTTCGGCTCGGTCTGGCTGTTGCTGAGCATTGTCTCGGTCATCGCGCTCTTGATGTGGCGACAGTCCGCCTCTCCGGCGGCAAACGCGGTTCGTGCGGCGCGTCGCCTGCTGGATCGGAACTAGACCTTGGTCGTGAGCAGACGCAATAATCTGCGCTCAAACGGCCAAAATCCGGTTTTTGAAGCACTTTATTACAGCTGCTGTAACATGCTGTGAAACGGTCTTGTGAATCCGTGGTTGCTTATTTGTGCGGTGCAACCTAAATAGAAATCTGACGCTTTCGAGCGTCTCGCCCTTCCTGGGCGTTTCCTCCCTATAGACTTTCATAGCCGCGCCGGTACTGGCGCGGCTTTTTTTTATCCGGCGTCGGCCAGACGCTGTGTCGCGGTCGCGCAAAGGGCCGCCGATACCTGACGGATGATGGTCTGGCAGCGCTTCCAGCCTGCGGCGGGGCGGTGGTTGTCCTCGTCCCAATAGAGGTTGCGGTTCACCTCGATCTGCAGGGCCTGATAGCCCTCTTCGGGGCAGCCCCAGTACTGGGTCGCATAGCCGCCCGCATAGGGACGGTTCAGCCCGACAAAAAGACCGTGCTGCTCGAACAGCTGGCGCACCGTACGCGTCCAGAAGGCATCGCAGCTGGTCCCGTGACGATCGCCCAGAATAATATCGGGTCCGCCCCGTCCGGTGGCGCGGCTGGGCATGGAATGCCAATCGACCAGCAGGGCGTTGGATGTTTGGGCGCGCGCTGACTGCATCAGTTCGCCGAGCGCATGGTGATAGGGGTGATAGACCGCATCAAGCCGGTTCTGAACCTCGGCCATCGACAGCAGGCGATCATACAGCGGACGCCCGTCACAGCTCAGACGGTGCAGGACGCCATAGCCCGCCACCGTCTTTGGTGTCGGCTCCAGCGCACAATCTGCCACCAGTTCCGGATCGATGTCATGGGCCGAGCGGTTCAGATCGACATAGGCCCGGCCATAGCGCGCCAGAATCACCTCCGCCCCATGGGCCGCTGCCGGAGCGATCAGTTCGTCCATGGCGGCATCCTCAACGCCGCGTATCGACGCGACGGACAGGCAGGACTGCATGTCATCTGGATAGTGTCGGCCAGAGTGGGGCGAGGCAAAGACCAGACCGGTCGCGGGTTCGGTTGCCGTGATAACCGAATAGGCCGCAGGTTCGGGCAAGGGGTCGCGCTGTGGGGTCGTTTCGGCCATATCCCGACATACAGCCTTTCTCGCCGGACGTCCTGTGCACACAGATTATGGCGGCGACCCTTCATGGCTGGTTTACGCGCCAGTGTTATCTGGCATATGCAAGACGCGACCGAACGGGATTTCCGGAACTATCGATGGCCAGCATCCTTCTTGCCGAAGACGATTCGTCGTTACGCGGGTTTCTCAAACGCGCTCTGGAACGGGCGGGGCACGACGTGATCGATTGCGAGAACGGGGACGATGCCATTGTCGCCCTGGAGCAGACGGGTTTTGACCTGCTGCTGACCGACATCGTCATGCCGGGTGCAGACGGTATCGAGGTGGCCCGCAATGCTTCGGCCCGATACCCCGATATGAAGATCATGTTCATTTCGGGATTTGCCGCCGTGGCTTTGACGGCGGCACAGGCTGCACCGCAGGCCAAGGTGCTGGCCAAGCCGGTTCACCTGAAAGACCTCGTCGACGAGGTCGATAAAATGATTGCAGCGTAATCTGAAAAATATCGGAAAAGGTTGAAAAAACCTCTTGCCGATTCCCGAAAAGGGGGGCTATACGACGGGCCTTCCCGCCCACCAAGGCAACTTGGACGGGCCGCAGAAAAGGCGGACGCGTAGCTCAGCGGGAGAGCACTACGTTGACATCGTAGGGGTCACAGGTTCAATCCCTGTCGCGTCCACCATTCTCTTCCCTAGACATCGAAGCGGTTTTCACAGCGGTCTTGCTGTGGGTTGTGCTGTGTGCGTTTTCACGCGTTCCGCAGCTGTCCGGGCAATGTTTGTGCGTTCCAGTCGCCATGCAGCGCGTTTTTCGGCACAGCTTTCCTTGTTTTGTGATCGCCCCGCGACCTAAGGTGACGGTCTGCGGGTATCGGTAAGCCCGCATAGGGGGATTACCAGTAAATGAGCCTTAGTTTTTCGATTGCCCGCCGGACCCTGCTGGGCGCTACGGCGCTGGCCATGGTTGGCGGATTCGCTGCGGCACCGCAGGACGGTGTTGTGGCCATTGTCGGCGCGACGGTTTTCGACGCCACGGGGGCAGAGCCCTATCGCGCCAATGTCGTGATCCGCGACGGGCGAATCGCAGAGGTCGGGCCCGAGGTGCGCGCACCGCGCGGGGCCAGAATCATCCGTGCCGAGGGCAAGGCCCTGCTGCCGGGCTTCTGGGATGTGCACACCCATTGGACGCCTGCGGGTGATCCGGCGCTGACGCCCGAGGTCGCGACCGCCTATGTGCAGGCCGGCGTGACCACCATCAATGACTTCCACCAGCCGCCGGAAAGCTTCGAGCCGCGTCGCCGCTGGCTGGAAAGCCTGACCACGCCGCACGTCAACTTCACCGCCCGCATGTCCACCCCCGGTGGTCACGGCGCGGACTGGGCTGATCAGAACACCACCCGCTGGGCCAATACGCCCGAAGCGGGCCGTGCCGGTGTTCAGGCCATCGCCCCTTATCAGCCGGACCTGATCAAGGTGTTTGCGGATGGCTGGCGCTATGGCCAGTCGGCTGACAACACCAGCATGGACGAATGGACGCTGAAGGCCATCGTCGACGAGGCGCACAAGATCGGCGTCCGCGTCGTCACCCACAGCGTGACGGTCGAGCGCGGAGCCGTGGCGGCCCGTGCCGGTGTCGATATCATCGCCCACAGCCTTCAGGACCGCGTCCTTGACGATGCGACTGTCCAGCTGATCAAGGAATCAGGCACCGCCTATGCCCCGACGCTGGCGGTCTATGAGCCGGTCAAGCCGGGGCAGACGCCGCCTGCCAATCCCGACACGCCGCGCTTCCAGCAATCGCTGCGCAAGTTTGGCTTTGCCTTGAACAATGTGAAGCGTCTGCATGATGCGGGTGTTCTGATCGCTCTGGGCACCGATGCGGGCATGACGGGCACGCCGCATGGCACATCGACCCTGCGCGAAATGGAACTGCTGGTGCAGGCTGGCCTGACCCCGACCCAGGCCCTGATGGCCGGAACCGCCAACAGCGCGCAGGCCATGGGCATGATCGCCGATCGCGGCACCATCGAAGTCGGCAAGCGCGCCGATCTGGTGCTGGTGAACGGTCGCCCGTGGGAGCAGATTTCCGACGTTCGCAACACCCATGCCGTGTTGATCGATGGCCGCGTGGTGCATGGTCTGGGGGCCCGTCTGGCGGCCGCCAACAGCCAGCCGACCCTGCCAGCTGTGACGGTGGGCGCTGTCATCGACGACTTTACCCGCGCCGATGGCCGCACCAACCTCAACACCTTGCGTGTGGAGGACTTTGACGGTGGTCAGGACCGCTCGGCCCAGATCAGCCAGATCATCACCGATGCGGACGGCAAGCGTATCCTGTCGGTCTCTGCGCGCATGTCGCAAAAGGAAAACCCGACCGCCGGCGTGATCTTCCCGATGACCCGGGGCAGCATCGTTCCTGCTGACCTGAGCGGCTATCGCGGCGTGAAGCTGCGTCTCCGTGGTGACGGCAAGGCCTATGAGTTGCGCCTGCGCGGCCTCCAGGGTTCGTGGAGCGCTGCTGTGACGGCGGGCAGCGAGTGGACCGAGGTGGAAGTGCCCTTCTCTGCCCTGACGCCGGTGCCGACGCGCGGTGGTGGCCAAGGCCCCGCATTCGATGCCGGAAAGATCTTTGATGTCCGCGTCGGTTTCGTGCGCGATGCCGGTGCGCTGGGTTATTTCGAAATCCAGCAGATCAGCTTCTACTGATCCTCTCAAATCGAGACCTGCCGGAGCGATCCGGCAGGTATAAAAAAGCCCCGTCGGTTCATACCGACGGGGCTGATTTTTTGGACCGAAGGTCCGGCTACCGGATTAGTGGGTAGCGGCCGGAGCAGCAGCAGCGCCGTCACGGATGGCGTCAGCCTTTTGCTCGGCATTGGCTTCAACGGCGTCAGCCTGAGCGTTCAGAGCGTCCTTGGCAGCGTCGGTAGCAGCGGCGTCAGCTTGGTTTTCCAGCTGGGTCACGGCCACGTCGGCGTTGGCTTCAACGGCATCAGCCTTGGCGTCAGCTTCCTTCTCGGCAGCGTTCTGGCAGGCAGCCAGGCCGGTCATGGCAGCAACGGTCAGAGCAGCGAGTACGATCTTGCGCATAGGAACTCCTTGAGAGTTAGGCGGGAAAGAACATAAACGCCGCTCATCAACCATCGGTTCACGAGCCTGTGATGATTTTTTATCGTCGGCTCGGAAAAAGCCCCAATCCAGAACGGTTTATGGCTCAGATTGGAGCTGTCGTTTTTGGACTTAGCGATCGATTTCCGAGATGCGCAGCTCGCCAGAGGCGCTGCCACCGAAATTGCCGACCCAGATGTCATAGACGCCGTCCATGGCATCGCGGAAATAGACGCGCGGGTTCTGCTTGCCGCCGGAATCGTCGTCGCAGTACCAGCTACCGTCCGGCGCATTGATCACCAGAGTGGTGTCGCCACGCGAGACGAAGCTGAAGGTCAGCGGGAAGGAACCTGCGTCACGATAGGTCACCTCATAGTCGGGCGAGCTGGAGATCATGCCGCGGCATTCCGACGAAACGTCGCTGGCATCGATCGAACCGCCCGAAACGATCTCGACGGTGTGCGGGTCCGGCGTAAAGCCCGAGCGCAGGATGACTTCACCATAGGTGGCGGTGGCGCTCATGTCGACGAGCGACCGACCGCCCGAAGAGCCGCCGGAAAGTTCCGAGATGGACAGGGTGGCCGAGATCGGTTCGTCGGACAGGGTGCCGACCCAGATGTGATAGTTACCCGAGCGCGGCGACGGGAAGCTGACTTCCGGGTCCAGACCGTTGGTATCGTCATCGCAGTTCCAGAACCCGCGCGGATCGCGAACGACCAGCGAGGTGTCACCGTCCGATTCTGCGCGGATATAGAGGCTCAGGTCGTCCGCCGAATAGTTCACCACATAGTCCGGATTGCGCCCGATCATGCCCACGCACTCCGCATCGCGGATATTGGTGGCATTGATCGAGCCGCCAGCGGTCACATTTACTTCGTGCGGATCAGGCGTGAAACCTGCCGACAGACGGACCGACCCATAAACAGGCGTGCCGCGCCAGTCCTGGGCTTGGGCCGTCGCGACCGGAGCCAGAGCCAAACAGACGGCCAGAGCCGGACGGAGGAGGTGCGACATAGATGGGGTCTCCAAGACGAACGTCAGCGTTCAGTTAGTCCTGCTATAGCTGCGGCGCGAAAAGACGCAAAGCACAGCCATGTTACTGACTTAATTCGGACATCCGCCTTGGGTGCGGGCCTATTTCTCGCGGGCCCGCAGAACTTGCACAACGTCTTCCAGCTTCATCTGGCGCGCGTGCAGCAGAACCAGCAGGTGATAGATGAGATCGGCGGCTTCATTGGCCACTTCCTCATCCGGACCTGCGGTGGCGGCAAGGGCGGTTTCAACGCCTTCCTCACCCACCTTCTGGGCGATCCGCTTTACACCTTTTTGCATCAGGCGGGCGGTCCAGCTTTCTTCCGGATCGGCAGCAGCGCGCACCGCGATGATGCGCTCCAGTCTGGCCAGTTGGCCCACGCCCGGTGCGACCTCGTCGCCGAAGCAGGAAGTGCGGTTCAGGTGACAGGCGTTTTGGGCGACCGGACGCACCTTTACGACCACGGCATCGGCATCGCAGTCCGGCGTCACCGACACGACATTGAGGAAGTCGCCCGAGGTTTCACCCTTGCGCCAACGGCCCCCGCGCGAGCGCGAGAAGAAGGTGGCTTGTCCGCTCTCCAGCGTCTCTTCCAGCGCGGCCTTGTCCATATAGGCCAGCGTCAGGACCTGAAGCGTATCGGCGTCCTGCACTACGGCAGGGATCAGGCCGTTGCCCTTGCCAAAGTCGATGGCCGACACGTCCACGGAAGATTTCAGATCGCTCATATGCGTACCTCCACCCCGTTCTGATCGAGGTAGGCTTTAAGATCGGGAATGGCGATGGCACCGGAGTGGAAGACACTCGCGGCCAATGCGCCGGAAACATCGGCATCCTTGAACGCCGACAGGAAATGTTCGGGGGCCCCCGCACCGCCGGACGCGACCAGCGGAATGGTCAGCTTTTCGCGGGCGACGCCCAGCTGGGCGATGTCATAGCCTTTACGTACGCCGTCCTGATCGATGCAGTTCAGCACGATCTCGCCGGCACCGAGGGTTTGCGCCTCGATAATCCAGTCCATCGTCAGCTTGCCCGCGCCACGACGGGCATTGGGATCGCCGGTGTATTTGTGGACCTTCCATTCTCCGTCCTGGAACGCGCTGTCGACGCCGACCACTACGCACTGGCGGCCCAGACGCTCGGCCATTTCGGCGATCAGCTCAGGGCGCTCAAGGGCGGGCGAGTTGATCGACACCTTGTCCGCGCCGTGGTCGAGGCAGCGCGAGGCCTGTTCGACCGTGCGGATGCCGCCCGCGACACAGAAAGGAATGTCCAGCAGGCGGGCGATGTCCTGAACCCAGGAATAGTCGAGGGTGCGGCCTTCGGGGCTGGCGGTGATGTCGTAAAAGACCAGCTCGTCGGCACCGGCGTCACGGTAACGGGCGGCCAGTTCGGCGGCGTCGCCCATATCGCGGTGGCCTTCGAAGCGCACGCCTTTGACGACGCGTCCGTCCTTCACATCGAGGCAGGGGATGATACGGCGGGCGGTCATTGAACCCCGCTCCTATAGAAAAGTCCGGTCATCAGGCGACGGCCTTGATGGCTTCGGAGACGGTGAACCTGCCCTCATAGATAGCGCGGCCTGTGATGGCCCCGTCGCAGCCAATGGCCTTGGCTCCGGTCAGATCGGCCAGGGTGGCGACACCGCCCGAGGCCTGAATCTTCAGTTCGGGGCGACGGCGCAGCGCTTCGGCCAGCAGGTCGAGGTTGGCCCCCGTCAGGGCACCGTCGCGGCTGACATCGGTCATCAGAACGTGGGTCAGCAGTTCGGGCGGATACCGGTCCAGTACGGTCCACAGGTCCACACCCGCCGACTGGGTCCAGCCCTTGAGCGCCGGAACGGGCTGGCCGTCCTCGAACTTGACGTCCAGCGCCAGCGTAATCGCCTCGGCACCGAACTGGTCCAGCCATGCCAGAACCTGATCTGACTGGGTGACGGCCAGAGAGCCGACGACCACGCGGCTGACGCCATTGTCCAGCAGGCGTTTGACGTCGTCCTCGGAACGGACGCCGCCGCCGCACTGGATTTTCACATCCACAGCCTTGGCCATTTCGCCGACCAGTTCGTATTGGCGGGCGGCACCGGCCTTGGCCCCGTCCAGATCGACGATGTGGACCCATTCGGCACCCTCGGCGGCAAAGGCGGCGAGGCGGCTGGCGGGGTTGTCGTCGTAACGGGTGACCTTGTCGAAGTCGCCGTGCATCAGACGCACCGCGACACCGTCTTTCAGGTCAATGGCGGGATAGATTATCATGCGGGCAACTCAAGGAAGTTTTTAAGGATACGCGCGCCGGTCTTGGCCGAGCGCTCGGGGTGGAACTGGCAGCCCCAGCGGTTCTTGTGGTTGACCACGGCGGGGACAGGCAGGCCGCCATAGTCGGCTGCCGAAATGGTCGCCTCGCCATCGGGGCAGACAAAGCCGTGGACGAAATAGGCCCATTCGCCATCGGTCACGCCGTCCAGCAAAGGATCGTCACGGCGTTTGCTCAGGCGGCTCCAGCCCATGTGGGGCGAGGGCAGGGAGGGGCGAGGCTCGATAGCGGTCACGCGACCGGGGATCAGGCCCAGCATCTCGATATCGCCATCCTCGTCCGAGGCTTCGAACAGAAGTTGCTGGCCAAGACAGACGCCCATCAGCGGGCGCTCGAAAGCGCGCAGGGCTTCGACCAGACCAAGGGCCTGCAGACGCTTCATGGCATAGCCCGCAGCCCCCACACCCGGTAGGATCACGCGCTCGGATTCCAGCACATCGGTGGGGTCGGCAGTGATGCGGACCCGCGCGCCCAGACGTTCCAGCGCAAACCGGACCGAGGCGACATTGCCCGAGCCGTAACCAATCAAGGTGACGTTGCTCATAGGACGCCCTTGGTCGACGGAATGGCGTCGCCCTCAACCTTGATGGCCTGACGCAGCGCACGGCCAAAGCCCTTGTAGCAGGCCTCGGTCTTGTGGTGGTCGTCGGTGCCGGTGACCTTGATGTGGACGGCCGCTCCCAGATGCTCTGCCAGCGAGCGGAAGACGTGGGCCGTCAGGTCGGTGCGGTATTCACCGATGTAGGGCGTATCGAACGTGCCCTCGAATACCGGATAGGGTCGGCCCGACAGGTCGATGGAGACAACCGCATTGGCCTCGTCCATCGGCAGGACGAAGCCATAGCGCTGGATACCCTTGCGCTCGCCCAGCGCCTGTTTCAGGGCTTGGCCGAGGGCAATCGCGCTGTCCTCGATGGTGTGGTGCGGATCGGTGAACAGATCGCCCTCGCACTTGAGGCGCAGCGAGAAGCCGCCGTGGGCCGCGATCTGTTCCAGCATGTGGTCAAAGAAACCGACGCCGGTTTCGATCTTCACCGGACCGGATTCATCAAGGTTCACCGTGCAGACGATGCGGGTTTCCTTGGTGTCTCGGACCGATTGGCCGATACGCGGGGCGCGCACCCTGCCGACATTCATGCCGAACGCGGCCAGCAGGCGGTCGTTGACCTCGGCCTTCAGCGATACGGGCAGGCGCAGGCGTTGTTCCGACACATCGGCAGCAATGCCGAAGGTCTTGAGTTGGGCCACCGCCGCTTCGACGTTCTCGGGGCGGGCGATGATCACGGGGCCGACGCCCTGATCCACCGGCATGATGCGCGACAGTTCACGCACCAGACGGTCGCGCTCGCGGCGGACACCGGCGATGCGCTCGGCATTCTCCAGCATGCGCGACGGGTCCAGCGCCTGCTGCGCCAGTTTCACCAGCGGGGCGGGCAGGGCATAGGGCTCGATCACCGAGGCCAGACGCTCCAGCGTCTGCGGCTGGGCCAGGGCGGCCCCCACGCGGGCACCCGCCAGACCATAGGCCAGCGACAGGCTGCGCAGGACGATCAGGTTCGGCACGTCCTTGATGATGGTGGCGGCGGACGGTGCGTCGGAAAACTCGATCACGCCCTCGTCGATGACCAGCAGAGCCGGAGCGACGCGCTGGGCCATCTCGGCGATGGCTTCGACCGAGCCGATGGCACGGGCCACCACGGCGATGTCATCCCCCTTGGCCGGATAGATGGATTGCAGGCGGGCATAGGGCTCGGCTTTGGGGGCCTCGACCGAACCGCCTTCCTTCAACGCCAGACGCCAGACCAGTTCCAGCGCGTGGGTCAGGCCACGCACCGGCAGGACCTGATCGGTCTCGACGCCATAGATTTCGGCCATGCGCGCGGCCAGAGCCGACGGGCTGGACGGATAGTTGTCGAGACCGTCATTGGCCGCGACCAGCGGGGCAAAGGGGGCAGGCAGGCTCATGCCTCGCTCCTGTAATCTGCGGCGCGGGCGTGGGCTTCCAGCCCTTCCAGACGCGCAAGGCGGGCGGCGATGGGGCCGAGGGTGCGGGCACCCTCCTCATTGACGTACTGCACCGACATTGAGGTCATGAAGCTGGCGGTGGTGATACCGCCCAGCGTGCGGGCACCGCCATCGGTCGGCAGGACGTGGCTGGGACCGGCGGCATAGTCGCCGAGGGTTTCAGCGGCCCAGCCACCGACGAAGATGGCACCGGCAGCTTCGATACGGTCGACCAGATCACCGGCGTCCTCGGTCTGGAGCGCAAGGTGTTCGGGGCCGTACATGTTGATGGCCTCGATCACATCGTCCGGATTGCGCGCGAGGATGGCGCGGGCTTCACCCAGAGACGCGCGGGCGATCTCGGCGCGCGGCAGGGTGGCGACCTGTTCCTCGACCTCTTCCAGAATGGCCTGAAGAGCAGTCTTGGTGGTGGCGACGAGGATGACCTGCGCGTCCTTGTCGTGTTCCGCTTGGGACAGAAGGTCGGCGGCGGCAATGACCGGATCGGCGGCGCTGTCGGCCACGACCATCAGTTCGGACGGACCGGCGGGCATGTCCACGGCAGGACCGGCAGGCAGGGCATTGGCCTGTTTCTTGGCCTCGGCCACATAGGCATTGCCGGGGCCAAACAGCTTGTCACAGCGCGGGATCACGCCGTCCTCAAGCTCGACGCCAAAGGTCAGGGCGGCGATAGCCTGCGCCCCACCGATGGCCCAGAGGGCATCGAGGCCAGCCTCTGCGGCGGCAAGGATCATGGCGGGGTGAACGCTGCCGTCCTTGGATGGCGGGGTCACGGCGACGCGGGTCTTCACGCCCGCCACCTGCGCCGGAATGGCCTGCATCAGCAGCGAAGAGAAAAGCGGCGCGGTACCGCCCGGCACATAGATTCCCGCCGCACCGATGGCGCGCCAAGCGAGCTTGGAGCGGACGCCTGCGGTGGTTTCTACCAGCTCGGTGTCCGACGGCTTGGTTGCCTGATGGAAGACGCGGATGTTTTCCGCCGCCATACGGATGGCGCGGGTGTCGGCAGGGGCCAGCTGATCGCGGGCAGCGCTGATCGTCTCGTTGTTAATCGGAACACGGCGCGGTGGTGCGCCATCCAGCTTCACGCACCAGTCGGTGACGGCGGCACCGCCACGCAGGGCGACGTCCTGCATGATTTCGCGCACGACATTGGTAACGTCGGCAGCAACGCGCTGTGCGGGACGGGTCAGAGCCTCGCGCTTTTGCGCCTCGTCCAGTTGGGACCAGTCGAAGGTCTTCATCACATCATCTTCTCGATGGGCAGGACGAGGATGGCCGAGGCACCGACGGCCTTCAGCTTCTCGAGCGTTTCCCAGAACACGGCTTCCTGACAGACGGCGTGGACGGCCACGGCGTCGTCACGTCCGGCCAGCGGCATGATGGTGGGGGATCCGGCACCCGGCAGGATGGCGATGATCTCGTCCAGCGCTGCGCGCGGGGCGTTCATCATGACGTATTTAGCACCCGAGGATGCAATCACGCCCGACATGCGCTCCATCACGCTTTCCAGCAGGTCGGCCATTTCCGGCTCGGGGGCCTTGGGCGACTTGATCAGGACAGCCTGTGAATCAAACACGGTGTTGCGGGCGACAAGGCCGTTGGCCTCCAGCGTTGCGCCGGTCGAGACCAGATCGCAGATGGCGGCAGCCAGCTTCATACGCGGGGCCACTTCCACCGCGCCGCGCATCAACACCACCTCGGCCTTCACGCCCTCGGCTTCCAAATAGCGCTTCAGGATGTTGGGATAGGAGGTGGCGATACGCTGGCCTTCCAGATCCTTGGGGCCATTCCACTCACCCGGAAGTGTCGCCAGCTTCAACGTACAGCGGCCAAAGCCCAGCGGCATGACGATCTCGGCGTTCGGGCCACCGTTGCGGCCTTCCTCCAGAACGTTCTCGCCCACGATACCCAGATCGCAGACGCCATCGGCCACGAAGGTGGGGATGTCGTCGTCACGCACGCGGATCAGGTCGATGGGATAGTTCTCGACGCGGTACAGCAGCTCGTTATGACCCTTGACCCACTTCAGACCGGCGTCGCGGATCAGGTCCAGCGAACGATCGGCCAGACGGCCGGATTTCTGAATGGCGATACGGAGCCGACCTTGTTGGGTGCTCATGGGATTACTTTCTAGGGTCAGGATATTCAGTCAGCGGAGGCGATGCGGTCCAGGGCGATGCGATAGCCCTGATGCGGCATGTCCTTCAGATAGCGGGCGACGCGGGTCACGGTGGTGGGGCTGGCCCCCGCCTCGGTACCGATCTCGCGATAGGATTTGCCTCCAGCATCCAAGAGCCGCGCCACCTGCCAGCGCTCGGTAAAGGCGCGCAGTTCGGCGGGGGTGCAAAGATCGGCCAGAAACGCCGCCATTTCCTCACGCGTGCGCATGGAAAGAAAGGCGTCCAGCAGCGCATCGCGCGCCGTCGTTTCGGGGTCTTGGTCGGGGAGGGAGGTCATTTCGGCTGTTTCACTATGCTGTAACAGTGGCACAGTCAACCGGGCGCTGGTCTGGTCCACGAAAAAGTTCGGCCGATAATGAGAACAATTATCAATTTTGCTTGCGGCGAGATGTCGCTGTGCTATTGCGAACGCCTCTCATTTCTAGCGTAGGCGAAGGCAACCCCAATGACCGACACTCGTGCTCTGGCGATCAAAGCCCTGTTCCTTGCGGGCGGTGCCGCAGGTGTTCTGGGTGCCGCGCCCGCAATGGCCAATGACATGGTCGATGCGGTCGATGCAGCAGGTATCAGTCAGGACTCGACCGATCTGGGTACCATCGACGTGCACGGTCGCAAGGTGAAGCGCGAGCCGCACGACCCGCAGTTCGTCGCGCCGCTGGTGGATACGCCGCGTGCCGTGACCGTCATCCCGCAACAGGTGATTGAACAGTCGGCGGCCATGTCGCTTCAGGACATTCTGGCCAACTCGCCCGGTATTACGCTGGGTGCCGGTGAAGGCGGACAACCGCTGGCCGACCGTCCGATCATCCGTGGTCAGGCCTCGGGCAACAATATCTTCGTCGACGGTATGCGCGACAGCGGCGGCCAGCAGCGCGAGCTTTTCAACCTCGAACAGGTCGAGGTCGTGAAGGGGCCGGACGCCGTTTATTCGGGCCGTGGCTCGGGCGGTGGCAGCATCAACCTCGCCACCAAACAGCCGCGCCTCAACGACTTCACCAATGGCTCGATCGGCGTCGGCACCGACGGCTATGTGCGCGGCACGATCGATACTAACTGGAAGGTTTCGGACAACTCGGCGCTTCGCCTGAACCTGATGGGCGCGCAGGGCGATGTCGCGGGCCGCGACAGCGTCGACTACGACAAATGGGGTCTGGCGGTGGCCTTCGCGGCGGGTCTTGGTACCGACACCACCTTCACCGCCAGCTATTATCACCTGACGTCGAACCAGATGCCCGACTACGGCATCCCGCTCTTCACCAAGACCGGCATCCGTGATGACGACAGCGGCATCCTGAACGTCGACCGCGACGCCTTCTATGGTGTGAAGGACCGCGACTATCTGGAAAACACGGTCGATACCTTCTCGGCCATCTTCCAGCACGAGTTCGATAACGGCCTGCGTCTGCGCAACATCAGCCGCTATTCGGAAACCCTCAACGACTATGTGGTCACCAATCCGGGTGACGGCGGCAATGTCACCAATGGCGGCGTCCAGCTGATCGACAGCGTGTGGTGGATGAAGCGCGGCACCAAGTCGCGCTGGAACCCGGTCACCACCATCGCCAATGCCACCGACCTGACCGGCAGCTTCCAGACCGGAGCCATCACCCACAATTTCAATCTGGGTGTCGAGCTGTCGCGTGAGAAGAACCGCAACGCCTCCTATGCGATCACCACGACCGGTGGTTCGGCCTGTCCGGCCCCGATGACGGGCTTTGACTGCACCCCGCTTTACGCGCCGAACACCTCGGACAGCTGGCAGGGCACCATCGACCGCAGTGTCGTCAGCCGCAACACCACTGACACCGTGGCCCTCTATGGCTTCGACTCGATCAACATTGGCGAGAAATTCATCGTCAATCTCGGCCTGCGCTACGACGACTATTCGGTCGAGGGCGTCGATGCATCGGGCACGGTGAACGCCCCTGTCTATACCCCGCGCAAGGGTGACTGGAGCTTCACCAACTATCAGGTCGGCCTGGTCTATAAGCCGACCCAGAACTCCAGCGTCTATGCCTCGTGGGCCACGTCCTCGACCCCGCCGACGATTTCTGCGGGTGACCAAAACACCGGCAACGGTCAGGGTTCGGGCAATCTGGCAGGACAGCTGCTGGATCCGGAAGAGACCGAAAGCTTCGAAATCGGGGCCAAGGCCAACCTGTTCGACGACAGGCTGTCGCTCGGTATCGCCGCCTTCCAGCTGACCCGCGAAAACGCCGCCATCCTCGTGGCACCGGATGTCTATGAGCAGGCGGGCGAGGTTGAGGTTAAGGGCGTCGAACTGTCGGTCGCCGGCAATATCACCGACAAGTGGCAGGTGTTCGGCGGCTATACGTGGCAGGATTCCGAGCTGGTGAAGGGGGCATACAACAGCACCGTCGTCGGCGAGCAACTGGCCAATACCCCTGAGCATTCGGCCAGCCTGTTCACCACCTATCGCCTGCTGCCAAAGCTGACGGTCGGCGGCGGTGTCTATTACGTCTCCAAGTCGTGGGGCGGGAACCAGAACGGTGCAGGCGGCGGCACCAACCGCGTCTATGCGCCCGAATACACCCGCGTGGATCTGATGGGCTCGTACGACATCAACGAGCGCGCCTCGATCACCATCAACGTCAAGAACGTGGGGGACGAACGCTACATCATGCGCACCAACGGCGTTCACCACGCCGATGTCGCGCCGGGCCGTTCGGCTCTGGTGACGCTCAACCTGCGCTACTGATATCCCTCAAGTGTCGTGAACTGTGGCCCTGTCATCCAATGGATGGCAGGGTCATTGCTATCGAGAAGGAAGCCTCCGTCATGCTGCTGCACATCCCCGGCGTATTCACCAAGGATGAGGTAAAGGCCTTGCGCGCCATTTTGGATCGCGGGCCGTGGGCGGACGGGAACATGACCTCCGGCCACCAATCCGCGACGGCCAAGCAGAACCTGCAACTGCCCGAGGACAGCCCCGAGGCCAGGGAGGTGCAGGGGATCATCACACAGGCGCTGTACGCCAATCCGATGTTCATGTCGGCGGCCCTGCCGCACACCGTCTTCCCGCCGCTGTTCAACCGCTATGAGGGGCGCGGAAACTTCGGCACCCATGTCGACAACGCCATCCGCCAGCGCGGCAACGTGCGTATCCGCAGCGATCTGTCGGCCACCCTCTTCCTGTCCGAACCGGAGGATTACGACGGCGGCGAGCTGATCATCGAGGAGATGTACGGCGAGCAGAGCGTGAAACTGCCCGCGGGCGATATGGTGCTCTATCCGTCAAAGAGCCTGCACCGCGTCACGCCGGTGACGCGCGGTGCGCGGGTTTCCAGCTTCTTCTGGCTACAGAGCCTGATCCGTGACGATGCCGACCGTGAAAGCCTGTTCCGCATGGATGTGGCCATCCAGCGCCTGAACATCGAGCGCGGTCCCAAGGATCAGGCGGTCATCGAACTGACCGGCGTCTATCACAACCTGCTGCGGCGCTGGTCCGAGGTTTAATAGACGTCGCGGCGATAGCGGCCCGCATCGGTCAGGCCCTGCAGACGCTCTTCGCCCAGCACGGTTTCCAGGGCGGCATGGACGCCCTTGGACATGCCCTCAAGGCTGCCGCACACGAAGATATAGGCCCCGCGGTCGATCCAGCGTTCGATGTCGCGGGCGTTCTCGGAGATCAGATGCTGGACATAGCGGCCATCGCCCTCGTCACGCGACCATGCGTGATCGACGCGAGCCAGCATTCCTGCAGCCTGAAGCGCCTTCAGTTCATCCCCGAAGAAGTTGTCGTGGGCGCGGTTGCGCTCGCCGAACAGCAGCCATGCCTGGCCCTTGCGGGCGACCTTCAGATGGGCGCGAAGGCCCGCGATGCCGGTGCCATTGCCGATCAGCAGGATCGGTGCCTCCGACGGAGCCGGACGGAAGCTGCGGTTCGGGCGGATACGCATGTCCACGACATCGCCCTCCTTCAGCGAGCGGATCAGCCAGCCTGAGCCGAGGCCCGGCGTGCCGTCCGGTCCTGTCATCAGGCGAACACAGAACTCCGCCGCGTCATCGGCGGGAATGGAGGCCAGAGAATATTCGCGCGTCTGCGGCGTCTCGCCTTCGGCGGCGGGCAGGGCGAACTCGGCGATGTCACCCGCTTCCCATTGGGGCGCGTGATCGACCGGCTGGAAGACCAGATGCCATGCCTCGCCCCCCGCGCTGCCGGGGTTGAGGTGGACCTTGCGGACCAGTTGCCATGGCTCGAAGGCTTGCGGCGTCCAGACAGACAGGCTGTCCGCTCCGGCCAGATCGGCCAGCTGCTGCTGCCACAGGTTCAGGCTGTCGGCATTGCCGTTATCGACATCGATGCGCGGATAAAGCGCATGCGCGCCACCCTCGGCCAGCCAGTCGTCCAACTGTTTGCCGAAGGCGCAATAGCGTTCATAGCTGCTGTCTCCCAGCGCGAGAACGGCATAGTTCAAATGACCCAGATCGATCTTGTGCGTCATCTGGCGGCGCAGGAAGCCCGAGGCATTATCCGGCGCATCGCCCTCGCCGGTGGTGGCAACGATAAACAGGATACGTTGCGCAGCCTTGAGTGTGGCTTCGTCCAACTCTGCCAGCGAGACAGGGCGGGCGGGCGTTCCGGCTTCCGATAGGCTGGCGGCGGTTTTCCATGCCATGTCCTCGGCCGTGCCTGTCTGGCTGGCATAGGCGACCAGCACGGTTGTGGCCGCGCTTTGCCCCAGTGCCGCCGCGCGCTCGCGGGCCGCACGGTTCTCGCGGCGGACCTTCATCACCGTCCAGCCGACAAGGGCCAGCCACAGGGCGATGCAGACAAGGGCGCAGATCCAGTTGGGAAGGCTGTGGGTCACTGACGATCAAAAGAGGCGCTCAGGCCTCGTCCTCCAACATGGCGGCAAAGGCGGGGCTCATGTGCTCGACCAGACCGTCCTCGGTACGCACGACAAAATGGGCGGCGACATCCATCGACGACGCCAGCGACAGGGCTTCGGGCACACCCATAACCGTAAAGGCGGTCGCCAGTGCATCGGCCCGCATGGCTTGGGCGTCAAAGACCGTGACCTGCGCCACGCCATTGGCGACAGGGCGTCCCGTCGCCCCGTCCAGCGTGTGGCTGTAGGCGACGCCATCGTGGGTGAAGGACTTGCGCCAGTCACCGGATGTGGCGACCGCGATTTCGTAAAGCGCGGCAAGCGTGCGTTGGGCGTCCAGACCCTCGACCGTCTCGATCTCGACCCACCACGGCTGACCGTCGGGTTTGACGCCGCAACCCTTCAGTTCGCCGCCTATCTCGACCAGATGCGAGGTCGCGCCCATTCGGCTCAGCCGTTCCGAGACACGGTCCACAGCCCGTCCCTTGGCGATGCCTGAAAAGTCCAGCCGCATCCCGCCGATCTGGGCCGCGCCAAGCGCTTGAGCATCCAGTGCCAGCTTTTGCCAGCCACTGACGGACAGGGCCTCGGCGATTTCGGATGTTGCGGGCAGGGGATCATCGGACGGGCGCGGTCCCAACGGTCCAAAACCCCACAGATCGACCAGTGCGCCAAGGGTGGGATCGACAGCACCCCGGGTCCTGTCCGCCATATCCATGGAAAAGGCGAGGACGTCGAAGAAGTCCGGTGACAGGTCGAACCTGCCAGCGGGGGCGCGATTGAAGCGGGTGATCTCGCTGTCATCCACCCACGGGCTGAACAGTGCGATGATGCGCGCCAGTTCGTCCTCGATCGCGGCCCTGAACCCCTCAAGGGACGCCCCCGGCGGCGGCACAAGGCGCACCTGCCAGGTCGTCCCCATGGAGGTCCCGTCCAGTGACAGGACCTGATCGCTCGGCGGCCGCTCGGGCATCTTGTCCATAGCGGGGATCAGGACACGGTTGCCTGAGCCCTCATCGGGGAAATGATCCCCGATGAGTATGGGCAAGGGGGCGGACGCCGAACTCAGCATTCTTACGGCAGGACTTCGATCGTGCCGTTGTAGGAAGCGCTGGTGCCCGGCTGGCCGTCGGCACCTTCGCCACGGACCGAGGCACCGATCCAGTACAGGCCGGCCTTTTCCCAGTTCACGGTGAACTTGCCTTCGGCGTCGGTCTTGGCCGTCATTTCTTCCGGCGACGAGCGATAGCGCTGGTGGCCACGGGCGATGGTGACATCGACATTGGCTGCCGGTGCGCCGTTCAGCACCAGTTGGAAAGTCGAGGCTTCACCCTCGGCGGCATCGTTCGGGTGGGTGACGGGGATCAGTTCCAGACCTTGGCCGGTGGCGGTGATGTCGGTCGGGTTGCCGAGGGTCACAAAGGTTTCGGTTCGGGTATAGGTGCGCGAGGCCTGAACATTGGTGGCATCGGCAGGCAGTGCCGCTGCGAAGTCGGCCTCGCTGCCGCGATAGCGCTTACGCTCGCCGCCTTGCTCGTACATGGCCATGAAGCCTTGGGCGACATTGGCGATGCGATAGGTGCCCTGTTGCTTCAGTTCGATGTCGAACGACGAGCGATAGCGGGCCTGATTGGCGTTCTGGGCTTCCAGCTTGGTGCCGTCCGGCGCGATGATCTGCAGGTCCGACAGGCGCATGGCGGCGTGGTCCGGCTGGAACACGACATTGGACATGCCGGCATCGAAGCCAACCCATGCGTCATTGCCCGACAGAACCGTCGAGGTCGGAGCCAGCCACGCACGGTGCGCTTGCGCCGACATCGGGGCGGCGAGGGCGGCGGCCAGAGCCAGAAGGGCGAAGGTCTTTTTCATCAGTTGCGATCCTTAGCGGGTCACGGCGACGCGAACGGCGCCCAGTTCGGAAGAGCCCGAGGCGTTGGCCGTGTTCGGCCCGCCCCAGCGGAAAGGTACGCGGACGACTTCGCGGCCACCCAGTTCGCGGGCGGCTTCGACAACGATGGTGTAGTTGCCAGCGGGCAGGTTACGCAGGCGCGAAGCCGGTACAGTCACAGTGTGGCGGCCCGGAGCCTTGGTCGGGCCAGAAACGCCATCGGCGGGCAGGGTCATGGAGCGGCCACCCTTGCGCCACCAGGTACGCATGTCCTTCAGCCAGTCCTTGCCGTCACCCTCGTTGTTGCGGGTCTGCTGGTACCAAACGGCCAGCGTCTGGCGCAGGGACTGGTCGGGGTTTTCAATCCACACCGCGACATAGGGACGGTGATAGGAGGCACCGCCGACGCGCGGCAGGTCCACGGTCACCGACAGGGTGTTGGCAAAGGCCGGAGCCGCTGCGGCCGTCAGGGTCGCGGTGGTCAGGACGAGAGGAAGCTTACGCATGGGTGTGTACTCGTCAGTGGATGAAAACTAGGGCGATAACGACGGGGATCACGAGGCCCAGCGCGACCAGCGGCCACGAGGACGGGCGGCTGCGGGCGTGGAACCACACCAGCGCCAGACCGGTGACGGTGAAGATCACACAGGCCACGGCAAAAACATCGATGAACCAGTACCAGACGGTGCCGCTGTTCCGGCCCTTGTGCAGGTCGTTCAGATAGGCGATCGCGCCACGCGTGGTCTTTTCATAGACGGCCTCGCCGGTGGTGCGGTCCAGCGTCATCCATGCATCGCCGCCGGGCATGGGCAGGGCGACATAGATTTCCTCGGCGGTCGTCTCGGTGGGCTTGCCCGCGATGTTGACGTCAAACGCGTCCTTGGCCCAGCGGACCATGACATCGGGGGCCGGATCGGTTGTCTCGTCGGGGAAGTCGGCCAGACGCGCCACCAGCGGCGCGGGCATCTCGGCGGTGGTTTCCTTCACCACGGGTTTGGCCGGAATCTGGGCCGCGTGGTTCAGGGTGATGCCAGTGATCGCGAACAGCATCATGCCGACAAGGCTGACGGCCGCCGAAATCCAGTGCCAGCTGTGCAACTGCTTCAGCCAGAAGGAACGGCGCGCGTTCACCGCTGCCGTCGGGCGCGGTGCTGCGGATTTGGACGTATCAGCATTCTCGGTCACGCATCGGGCTTGCCACATATTGCGAACGAGTTGCAATACTAAATTGCAAATGGGCGGGGCATAAGTCCGCCCTGTGGAGTGTAGAATTACAGCCTTTGCAGCAGTTCGGCGGCGTACTGCGACAAGGTGTCGTCCCGCGCACCCATCACCAGAATGCGGTCACCGGCCTTGGCCAGTTCGACAATCCGATCGGCGCACAGGTCGCGGGTAGCCAGCGCCTCGGCCTGACGACCGGCTTGGCGAACGCCCTCGGCAATGTCCCCTGAACTGACCGAGCGGTCGGTGGTGCCGCCGTAATAGACAGGCTCGGGCATCACCAGCACATCGTCGGGCTTCAACAGCGTGGCGAAGGTGTCGATAAACTCCTGCCTCATCAGCTTCAGCGGGCCAAAGCCGTGCGGCTGGAACATCACCAGCAGACGCCCGTCAAAGGCGTGCAGGGTTTTCAGCGTGGCGGAAATCTTGTCGGGGTTGTGGGCAAAGTCGTCGATGACAGTGATGCCCTTGGCCGAGGTGCCGACCGTCTCCAGGCGGCGGCGGATACCCTCAAAGCTCTCCAGTGCCGTGGCCGCCTCGTCGATGCCCACGTCCAGAGCATTGGCGGCGGCGATGGCGGCGATGGCATTGGCGACATTGTGCGCACCGGGCACCTTCAGGGTGACGGTGCGGGACTGTCCGGCTGCGACCAGTTCAAAGCGGATGCCGTCGGCCAGCGGCTGGATAGCGCGGGCCGTGATGTCGGCCTCGGCCTCACCGAGGGTGAAGGTGCGGACCTTGGTCTCGCCGCTGTCGGCGAGCTGTTGGGCCAGTGCGGCGGTCTCGGTATTGTCGAGGTTCAGCACTGCCGTATCGGCACGGCGCACGAAGCCGCCGAACAGGTCGCGCAGTTCTTCCATCGACTTGTGGTCGAGCGAGATGTTCGACACCACGGCGACCGTCGCATTGTAGCGGGCGATAGAGCCGTCGGATTCATCGACCTCGGCGACAAAGGTGTCGTTCCCGCCGACAAGGGCCGAGGCGAAGGGCTGGTCGTCGGTGACGAAATTCTTCATCACCGCCCCGTTCACGACCGTCGGCCTATGTCCGGTCTGGTGCAGGATCCACGCGACCATGCCGGTGATGGTGGACTTGCCGCTGGTTCCCGCCACGCCGACCGAGATCGGGCTGGCGTTGAACAGCTGGCTGAGGAACTGCGGGCGGGTCAGGATGGTGGCCCCGACGCGCTTGGCCGCGGCGATATCGGGCACGGTGTCCTCGATGGCACCCGATGCGATGACCGTCTGGTCGGCGGACGTCACGCCCGATCCGTCCTGTGCGAACAGGCCCACGCCGTGGGCGCGCAGCCAGTCAAACTTCTCGGGCGTGCGGCCCTGATCCAGCGCGCGGTCCGATCCGCTGATGCGGTGTCCCTGCGACTGGACGATGAGGGCCAGCGGCATCATGCCCGAGCCGCCGATGCCACAGAAATAATAGTCTTTGTTCATCGGCTTGATTTTGATGCACGAAAACGGGGAATGTCAGATTGTCTGACTAGCACTTCAGACGCCCGAGGCCAGCCCCGACCAATGCATTCTCCGACTTTCCGTATCGGCGTGGTCAACGCCAGTTCCCGACTTGCCCCCGAACGCGGGCAGGCAATCAGCGACTGGGCGGCCCGTATGTGGCCCGATGGCGAGGTCGAACTGGTGATGCATCCGTCCCTGTATGAGGTGCACGGCCATTTCGGCGGTGATGATGCAACGCGCGCTCAGGCTCTGATCGACTATGCCAACGATCCTTCGCTGGACGCGATCTGGTTCGCGCGTGGCGGCTATGGCTCGTGCCGGATCGCCGAGGCGGTCATTCCGCACCTGAACCACCACGCCCGCGCCAAACGCTATCTGGGCTATTCGGATGTCGGGACGCTGCTGGCGGCCTTCTACAAGCACGGTATCGGCACGGTGGCCCATGGGCCGATGGCGGCGGACGGTTCGCGTAATGACGAAACAGGCCTGCGGGCGGTGAACTGGCTGCGAACGGGCGACACCACGTCCTTAGAGCCCAGCCTGCTGTCCGATCCGCGTCCGGCGGTGGCCTTTAACCTGACCATCCTTGACCAACTGGTCGGTACGCCGGTCGAGCCGGACCTGAGCGGCCATGTGATTATGGTCGAAGAGGTGTCGGAGGCCATGTACCGGATCGACCGGATGATGTTCCACCTGACGGGGCAGGCCTCCATCCGTAAATGCGCGGGCCTGCGTATGGGCCGCGCTTCGGACGTGACCGAGAACGATCCCGACTTCGGCATGAGCGCCGAGGAGATCGCCCGTCACTGGTGCGAGCGTGCGGGTATTGAATATCTGGGCAGCGCCGATATCGGGCACGACCGCGACAACAAGGTGGTGCCGTTCGGCCCCCGCTGATTAACCCTTGAGGACGATAGCGTCCTGACGGGCCTCGAACGCGGACAGCCGCCCAAGGAAGCTCATCCCCAAAAGCGGGGCGGGCAGGTCGTGATCGATCACCATGGCATCCACGTCCTCGATCCGCACGCCGGCAATGGCGATGCTGCGAAGGCGGACAGGCGCGGCCTTCACCGGACCCGCAGCGGTGGTGAGCGTATGCGAGAACTCGCTCTCTTGCGGCATGACGCCCAGACGGCGCGCGTCGCGACGGCCGAGGGTTACAAGGCTGGCACCGGTATCGACCAGCATCCGCGTGCGTCGGCCATCAATGCTGGCCTCGGCCCAGTAGTGACCGTCCGCCGCGCGTAGAATGGCCGGCGCAGCAATGGCCGACGTCGCATTTTCCGGCACGCTGACCGGTGCGGTCAGCACAACAGGGCCGACCGGATCATCTGCGCTGTAGGCCATACGCAAGGCACCGACACACCCCAGAGAGGTGATGGCGGCGGCCAGAAAAACGACCAGAGATCGGGAATCGATGCGGATCATGGGGGTGATCCTGACAGTTGGGGGTTCCCATGTTGTGAACCGACGTGGCGAACAAAAGGTTGACGCCGGATCACTGTTCGCCGCGAAGCGCAGGATCAATTCGCGAGGCCCTGAGGGGCAGGATCGCCATCAGCCGCTGGCGTTCCGGCTCGGGAAGGCGGCTCCACTGGGCGATTTCCTGAAGCGTCCTGTAACACCCCAGACACAGGCCGGACTTGCCGTCGACCGTGCACACCATGATGCACGGCGAGGATACAGCGGCGGGCGGTTTTGACGGGGTATCGGACATCGTGATCCGCCTTATCGTAAAAATTTATGACAGATGAACGACATATAGTCCGGGTTCAGACTAATTTCGGTTGACAAGCGCAACCATTGGTATATATGGAACGCATTGACACGAACTGACTTCACAGGGTGAGAGTCCCAAAAAGCAAGCGTGTCTTTCTTTCTCGTTCAACGAAAGGAAGGCGCTCAAATGAACGATAAAAACCGTAAACTTCAGCACGCCATGATGTCTTTTGCATTGTTTGGCGGCATGTTTGTAAACACCAAGCACGTCAACGGCGCGGGCGATCGCGTGATCAGCCACCCGTCGAATTTTGTGCCCATCCGGATCAACAAGGCGCGCGCGTAGTCGCGAGACCATTGATCCAATGTTCGAACCCCGGTCATCAGGCCGGGGTTTTGTCATTTCAGGGGCTTGGCCCCTTGCCCTCTGGACGCGGCTATCCCAAACCTGCGCGACCGTCGGTTTTGAGGAGAGTTAAGGCGTGGCCCTGATCCAAGAACAGCGCGAAGGCGCGATCCTTGTCTGGACGTTTACCCGGCCCGAGCGGCTGAATGCCCTGCCGGACCTGACCGACGGCGACGAGATCGCGGCCCTGTGCGAGCGGGCCAATGCCGACCCCAGCGTCAGCTGCGTGGTCCTGACGGGCGAGGGCAGGGCCTTTTCCGCGGGCGGTGACCTGAAGGCGATGAAGGACCGCCGCGACCTGTTTGAAGGCTCGGGCGCGGCCATCCGCGAACGCTACCGCCGCGTGGTGCATCGCATCGTGCGCGCCCTTTATGGGCTGGAGGTGCCGCTGGTGACGGCGGTGAACGGTCCGGCCATGGGGCTGGGCTGTGACATCGCGGGCCTCGGCGACATCCGCATCGCGTCGGACAAGGCCAGCTTCGGCATTCCTTTCATGAAGCTGGGCATTATTCCGGGCGATGGCGGCTCGTGGCTGCTGCCGCGGAATGTCGGCTATAACCGCGCCGCTGAAATGCTGTTCACGGCCCGCAGCATCGATGCCGAGACGGCGGACAAATGGGGTCTGGTCAATCGTGTCGTCCCGCACGACAGCCTGATGGACGAAGCCATGGCCACCGCCCGCCAGATCGCGGGCCAGCCGCCGCAGGCGCTGCGTATGGGCAAGACCCTGCTGCGTCAGGGGCGCGACATGAATTTCGACCAGATGCTGGAAATGAGCGCCGCCATGCAGGCGCTGGCCCATCTGACCGAAGACCACATCGAAGGCGTCACCGCCGTCCTCGAAAAGCGCCCCGGCCAGTTCTCGGGCCGCTAAGGGCCTATTGCGGGACGGTACCCACGGCCTTTCGCCGCGCGGTATCGGCCCGCAGTTCCGCCTCGGCGGCTTGGGCCAGCGCAGCCGGATCGAGCGCGGCAGGATCAAAGCCATCCGCCAGCCCTAGCCGCGCCATCAGGGCCGCGATCACCTTTCCGTTGGCATAGGAATGGGCTTCCTCCGGATCTCCCGAGCGGTTTCTCAGGAAGCGTCCGACAATATTGCCGCCCGTCTCGCGGGCCATCGCCAATTCCGTCAGCTTGGCGCGGTATTCCAACTCCCATGACTTGAGGTCGGGGAAGGTCTCATAGTCCGCGAAATGCTGGGTTTCGTGGGCGAGATAGTTGATCTCGAAATTCTCGTCCTCCAGCGAGCTATAGGCGGGAACGATGGCGTAAAGCCCTTCGGTCTTGGCCCATCCCCCTGTGCTGGAGCGCTCGCAGGTCATGAAGCTGCTCCAGCCACGGCTGGCAAAGTCGTCCAGATAGAAGACCGTGACCCGATGCGGGCCTTCGGGCAGGGCCACCTCATGCGTCTTTTCGGTCTGGCTGTTCCACAGCATCAGTTCCAGCAGACGACCCGTACGTCCGCCCAGCGCATGGCCCCCTTCGGATTCGATACGTGCGATGACGGCTTCCTCGACCTCGCCAGCCTCCGTCGGCGCATCCGGCCCGAGCAAGGCCGACAGTTGTTGGATCAGCTGCTGTTCGATCTCTTCGCGGCGCGAGGGATCGAGAGACGCGGCCAGCCAATAGGATTGGTAGGCGGCCAGCGCCCTGTCAGCAAAGGAGGCAGAGGCCGGAAGGTCCGCAACTCGCGGTGTACCCAACCGATCCGCCACGCAGGTTCGCCACGCGCGATCGGTCTCGGACAGATTATCGGGAGAGAGCGCCCGTAGTCCTGCAAGGGCTTGGGGCCCATCGGCCTGAAGCAAGGCCCCGTTGATCGACAGGATTGCGGCCTTGGCCTCTGGCGTCGTCTGGGCCGGAGCCTCGCCGGCCACAACTCCCAAACCCCATAAGGCGACAGCGGCGGCCAGCAAGCTCATCTCTCTTTTGTCCCAGTATTAGCGGCGGGCCGGAGCCTGCATGGCGCGGCCAGCGGGAACGCCGTTGGAGGTGGGGCGCGGGGCGCCGGCGGTTTCGCCCGGCTTCATGAATTTCACCAGCACGCGCTGGCCGATCAGCAGCGGGGCGTCACCGACGTCGACGACCACTTCGACGACGCGCTCGTCGGTGCGTTGCGACGGATCGTCCGAGGCCAGTTTGCGGGCACCGAAGACGGCGGCGCGTCGCAGTACCTTGCCGACATAAACCTTGGACGGATCGCTTTCCGGCGTCACCTCGACCTGCTGGTCGGTGGTCACGTTGGGGATGTCGGCCTCGACGATTTCAGCGCGGGCAATGCGCGGGGCTTCCGGCTCCAGATCGAACATGTTCGACACGTTCAGGGTCGAGGCACCGGCACCCGGATTGGCATAGCGGCGGACGATGCGACCGTTGGCGGGGGCGCGGATGACGGTCAGTTCGACGTTATAGGCGGCTTGGTCACGGCGGGCGCGGTTGGTTTCGACCACGGCCTGTTGCGAGGCATAGCGCGCGCGGGCGGTGGCCACGGCGTCGCGGGCCTGATCCAGACGCTGGGCGGCAACGAAGTTGGTGGCGGCCAGTTGCTCCATGCGGGCCAGCTCGCGCTCGGCGGCACGGATATCGACCTGAATCTGGTTCAGCTGGCTCTGGGCGCTGGCCAGATCGGCATTGGCGGTTTGCAGCGACAGGCGCGGCTCATCGTCTTCCTGACGGGCCAGAATCTGGCCTTCGGTGACCATATCGCCTTCCTGCACATAGACGGCACGGACCACGCCGCCGCGACGGGCCGCGATCTGGATGATGCCGCCCTCGACGTCGATCTTGCCGTTGGCGATGGCCGCATAGGGGCTCTCGACCTTGACGGCGGCCTGCTTGGCCTGTTCGGCCTTCTTGGCCTTGGCACTGCTGAACGCCATGAAGCCGGCGACCAGCAGGACGACGAGGACCAGACCGATCCAGAGCCATTTGTTTTTCAGAAAGGCGGGCATTTGGGTTGGTTCCAGAAAGAAAATCAGTGCGAGGCCAGAGCGGCGTCAGGATTGGGAATGCGACGCTGGTCATCGATGATGACCCCGTCTTCGATATGGATCACGCGGTCGGCCCAGGCTTCGAGGCGCGGGTCGTGGGTCACGCAGATGACGGCGGCCCCGTGTTCGGTCGCGGCGCGGCGCAGCAGGCGGATCACGATCTGGCCGTTCTCGCCGTCCAGCGCCGAGGTCGGCTCGTCCGCGAACAGGATCTGCGGGTCCTTGGCGAGGGCGCGGGCGATGGCGACGCGCTGTTTTTCACCGCCCGACAGGGCGGCGGGGCGCAGGTTCAGGCGGTGGCCCAGACCCACTTCCTCCAGCGCCAGCTTGGCGCGGGCCTTGGCCGCGTCGGGCGACAGGCCCTGATATTTCAGGACGGTGGTCACCTGTTGCAGCGCCGTCAGCGACGGGAACAGATTGAAGCCCTGAAAGATAAAGCCGCAGTGCTCCAGACGGAATTTGTCGATCTGGCCGCCCGACAGCTTCCATAGGCTGGGCTTGTCCAGCGCCGCGACCGTGCCTTCATCAGGGCGCAACAGTCCCGACAGGGCGGCGATCAGCGTCGACTTGCCCGAGCCCGACGGCCCCATGATCATGGTCAGGTCGCCGTGCTTGGCGTCGATGTCGACGCTTTTCAGCACCTCGATCATGCCGCGGCCGGACTTGTAGCGTTTGACGATGCCCTTGGCCTCGATGGCGGCGTCGCCGTGTTTTCCGTGGGATTTCGTAATCATCGCAGCAGGTCCGCCGGTTGGCTCTTTTTCAGGATGCCCATCGACAGCACGCCGGAGAGCATGGCGATACCGATCAGGAAGGCCCCGACAATCATCAGAAGCACAGGGTGCAGCACAATCAGCACCGCGCCCGCCTTTGCCAGCACCGACAGGCCCCACGTCAGGACAATGGCTGCCAGTACGCCGACAATGCCGACCCAGAAGCTGAGCTCGATCACAATGCGGCGCAGGCTGCCCATGCCGACGCCCAAGGCGCGCAGCGAGGCGAACTCCTTGATATTGGCCATGATGGCACCGCGCAGGGTTTGCCAGGTAATGGCCACACCGATGATCAGGCCCAGCACCGCACAACCGGCCACGATGATGACGAGGATGCCTTCCTCGAACAGGGCGGTGGCGTTGGCATCGGCCAACTGCTGACGGGTCCACACCTTCCACTGGCCCTTGCCCATTTCGTCCAACTGGGCCGCCACAATGGCGGCGCGGGCAGGGTTCTTGAGCTTGATCATCAGCGGCCCGACGCGGGGTCCGGTATCGGCCTGTCCCATCATGCGCAGGGTGTCGCGGCTCATGACGATGGTCGGCTGCATCATGCTGGGGTAACCGCGCAGCACGCCGACAACCGTCACGGTCTTGCCGTTATAGAGCGCCTTGTCACCCAGCTTCACGCCCAGCTTGGGCAGGGTCGTCTCGTCCATCGCCACCGTATAGGGTTGGCGCAGAGCATCGATCAGCTCTTGGGAATAGTCGATCGGGATGGTCACGGCACCGGGCGTGGTGTCGATGATCTGGGTCGAGACCCAGTTCATTTTCGGAGCCCCCTGACGCGCGCGATCGGCCTGCGACATGGTCGGGTCCACGTCCTTGACCGACTGGAAGCTGCCGCCCGCCATATCGAAGGGTTGGACCTCCTCGATCTCCGGATGGTTGTACACTTGCGGGATGAAGCGGCGCGGAACGCCCGACGGGCCGCCGAACAGGCTCTTGGCCCCCGGTTGCATGACAATCAGGTCGGCGCTGGAACGCTCGATCTGGGCGGTGAAGCCCTTGCCGATGCCCAGAAAGACCCCGGTCATGGCCAGAACCAGCAGGCCGGACAGGGCAAGCGCCATAACGGCGGCCATGTATCTGCGCCACTCGAACAGCAGCGTGGATAGTGCAAGGGACATACGGTGACAGACCTCAGTAATATGAGCACTGTCTGGCGGCTGTCGCGTGATTGGCCAAGTTAAATCGGGTTAAGGCAGCGGCGACCGCCCACAACCTCAGGCAATAAAGGCTTGGTACGGCTGGCAAGGTGTGGTTCACCAACCCCCTGAGAGTGAAACCGACACGTCGCGGGGCGCAGGGTCTTGTGGCGGTCGCAAGAGGGAGCCCCCTATGTCTCTTCGTCGTAATGTTACGTTCTCGGCCTCGCTGGCCGTCCTCGGCATGGCCGTCGCCATGGTCAGTGTTCCGGCTGGCACCGCGCGCGCCGAAGAGGGCATGTGGACGTTCGACAACTTCCCGACCCAGACCGTCAACCAGACCTATGGCACCCGTATCGATCAGGCCTGGCTGGATCGCGTGCGCGAGTCGGCTGTGCGCCTGCAGGGCTGCTCGGCCTCGTTCGTGTCGGGCGAGGGCCTGATCCTGACCAACCACCACTGTGTGGTGTCGTGCGTGCAGGACCTGTCGACCGCCGAGAACGACTACGTCAAGAACGGTTGGCTGACCGCTACCCGCGAGGAAGAGCGCAAATGCCCGGGCCAGACCGCCGAGGTCCTGACCGAAATCGTGGATGTGACGGACCGCGTTCTGGGTGCTGGTGCCGGTCTTGAAGGCGGTGCCTTCGTCCGCGCCCGCTCGGCTGAAATCGATGCCATCCAGAAGGAAGCCTGCGGCGACGATCCCAAGCGCACCTGCCAGGTGATCAGCTTCTATCGCGGTGGTCAGTACAAGCTCTACAAGTTTAAGAAGTACGATGACGTCCGTCTGGTGTTCGCACCGGAATTCCAGGCCGCCTTCTTTGGTGGCGACCCCGACAATTTCAACTTCCCGCGCTACGCTCTCGATGCCGCCTTCCTGCGTGCCTATGAGGACGGCAAGCCGGTGGCCTCGCCGGTCCACCTGAAGTGGAACGCCGATGCGCCGAAGGAAGGCGATGCCGTCTTCGTCGCCGGTAACCCGGGCACCACCCAGCGTCTGCTGACCGTTTCGCAGCTGTCGCAACTGCGTGACCAGCAACTGCCGATCACCCTGATCCAGTCGTCGGAACTGCGCGGTCGTCTGACCGAATACGCCACCACTTCTGAAGAAGCCCGCCGCGTTTCGGTGGACCCGATCTTTGGCCTCGAGAACAGCTTCAAGGTCTATTACGGTCAGGTCGGTGCGCTGACCGATCCGAACTTCTTCGGCAAGAAGGTGGCCGAGGAAACCGAGCTGCGCGAGCGCGTGGCCGCCGATCCGGCGCTGGCCGAGCGCATTGGTAATCCGTGGGCCGACATGGACGCGGTTGTCGCCACCCAGCGTCGCCTCTACCTGCCGTACCGCCAGCTGGAAGCGGCTGCGGGCCAGCGTTCGTCGCTGTATTCCTATGCCCGTTCGATCGTCCGCGCCTCCAAGGAACGCGCCAAGGAAGCCGGTGAGCGCCGCGCCGGTTACTCCGACGCCGACATCGCCGCCATGGGTCGTCGCCTGTCGCAGGAAGTGCCGATCGCAAATGACGTCGAGCGCATCGCCCTCAGCTTCTGGCTGACCAAGACCCGCGAATACCTGACCGCCGACCACCCGCAGGTGAAGGCCCTGATCGGTGCCGAGAACCCCGAGGAACTGGCCACCCGTCTGGTCACCGGCACGCGTCTGGCCGATCCGGCCTTCCGCGCCGAGGCCCTGAACTGGACGCCGGAACAGATCGCCGCTTCGGACGACGCCCTGCTGAAATTCGTTCTGGCCAACGATGACGCCGCACAGGCCATCCGCGCCCAGTATGAAGCCGAGGTTTCGGGTCCGTCGGCCCGCGCCGCCGAAAAGATCGCCCAGGCCCGCTTCGCCGTTTACGGCACCAACCTGTATCCGGATGCGACCTTCTCCTTGCGTCTGTCGTACGGCTCGGTGAAGGGCTGGACCGAAGGCGACAAGACCATCACTCCGTTCACCAACATCGGTGGCCTGTACGAACGCCAGACCGGCGCATCGCCCTATGATGCCTCGGAGCGTTTCATGGCCGCGCGTGACCGCGTGAACAAGGATGCGGTCTATGACTTCGTCTCGACCAACGACATCATCGGCGGCAACTCCGGCTCGCCGGTGATCAATGCCAATGGCGAAGTCATCGGTGCCGCCTTCGACGGCAACATCCACTCGCTGGGTGGTTCGTTCGGCTATGACGGCGAACTGAACCGCACGGTTTCGGTCTCGACCTCGGCCATCACCGAGGCCCTGCGTACCGTCTACAACCAGCCGCACCTGCTGCGCGAACTGGGCGTACGCCGCTAAACACTGACCGACAGCGTCACGATTGCGGGAGGGGGTTGCCATTGGCAGCCCCCTCTTGTCTTTTCAGCGCAATTCACGAGGGACCCCCTTATGCGCCATCTCGCATTCTTTGCTTCTGCTGCTGTTCTCGCATTCGCCGCCTCTGCGGCTCCGGCCTCGGCCGAGGAGGGCATGTGGACCTATGACAACTTCCCGATTGCCAAGGCCAATGAACAGCTGGGCACCAATATCGATCAGGGCTTTCTCGATCACCTGCGCCTGTCGTCGGTGAAGTTCGGCGGCTGCTCGGCGGGTCTGATCTCGGGCGAAGGCCTGATCATGACCAACAACCACTGCGTCGCCACCTGTGTCGCCAACCTGTCGACCCCGCAAAAGCAATATGCCGAGACGGGCTTCCTGCCGCGCTCGCGCGAGGAAGAAGAGAAGTGCCAGGGCTCGACCGCCGAGATCCTGACCGACATCACCGATGTGACCGAGCGCGTGAACAAGGCCGCCGAGGGCCTCGAAGGTCAGGCCTTTACCCGCGCCAAGGAGGCCGAGGCCGCCCGCATCGAAAGCGAAGCCTGCGGCAATGATCCCAAGGTCCGCTGTCAGGTCGTCAGCCTTTATCGCGGCGGCCAGTTCAAGCTGTACAAGTTCCGCAAATATGACGACGTGCGTCTGGCATGGGCACCGGAAGACCGTGCGGCGACCTTTGGCGGCGATCTCGATAATTTCTCCTTCCCGCGCTACGCCATCGATGCGGCCTTCATCCGCGTGTACGAAGACGGCAAGCCGGCCCTGACCCCGACCCACTTCAAGTGGAACGGCGAGCGTCCGGTCGAGGGCACGCCCATCTTCCTGTCGGGTAACCCCGGCTCGACCCAGCGCCTGCTAACGCAGGCCCAGCTGATGACCATCCGCGACGTGGTCCTGCCGATGGACCAGCTGATCGCGTCCGAACTGCGTGGTCGCCTGATCCGCTATTCGGAAGAGGGCGAGGAACAGGCCTTCATCGCCATGGACCCGATCGTGGGCATCGAGAACACCTATAAGCGTGGCCGTGGCCGCATGGCCGCCCTGATCGATCCGGCCTTCATGGCTATGAAGGCCGAGGCCGAGGCCGACTTCCGTGCCCGTGCGACCTCGCAGGAGCCGTGGCTCGCGCTGGAAGCGGTCCAGCCGATTGCCCGTGAACTCTATGCCCCGATGGCGCTGCTGGAAGGCGGCACCGGTATGGGCACGACCTCGGTCGCCGGTGGCTCCAACCTGTTCAGCTATGCCCGCACCCTGGTCCGTGCCGCGCAGGAACGGGCCAAGCCCTCTGCGGAACGCCTGCCGGAATATTCCGACAGCCGCCTGAGCGGTGTTCAGGCGCGTCTCTTCGCCGAGCGTCCGACCTATCCGGAACTGGAGCAGATCCGTCTGGAATGGTGGCTGTCCAAGACCCGTGAATGGCTGACGGTTGACAGCCCCTACATGGCGGCCCTGCTGGGCAAGGAAAGCCCCGAAGGTGTGTCGGCCCGTCTGGTCGAAGGCTCGAAACTGGCCGATCCGGCTGTACGCCGCGCCCTGTGGGAAGGCGGTCTTGAGGCGATCATGGCGTCGGATGATCCGATGATCCAATACGCTCTGCGCGTCGATGCCGACGCCCGCGCCATCCGCAGCGACTGGGAAAACTGCGTGCAGGCCCCGACCGACAAGGCGTCGGAGCAACTGTCCGCCGCCCGTTTCGCGGCCTATGGCGATGCTGTGTATCCGGACGCCACCGGCACCCTGCGCCTGACCTATGGTAAGATCGAGGGCTCGGATGTTCCGGGCCAGCGTTTCGGGGCCTTCACCACCTTCTCGGGCCTGTGGGACCGCGCGACGGGGGCCGAGCCGTTCGTCACCACCCCGCGCCTGCAAGCCGCCAAGGACCGGATCGACCCGAATGCGGTCATGAACATGACGGTCTCGACCGACACCATCGGCGGCTCGTCGGGCTCGCCGGTGCTGAACGCCAAGGGCGAGATCGTCGGTGCCAACTTCGACTCCACCGTCCTTAGCCAGCGCAACGCCTATGGCTATGACCGCAACACCAACCGCAGCGTGATCGTTACGACGCAAGCCGTAACGGTAGCCCTGCGCGATGTGTACCAGATGGATCACCTGCTCGAAGAGCTGGGCGTCCGTTAAGGGGACAGGTTTGGGTAAGTTGCATTTCCGTCCGGCTGAACTGTCGGACGTCAGTGCCCTGCATAGTCTGGTCGAGAGTGCCTATCGCGGCACCTCGGCCAAGGCGGGCTGGACGCACGAGGCCGATCTTCTGGACGGCCAGAGAACCGACAGGGAAGAGCTGGAAGAAATCATCGCCGACCCGTCGCGTCAGCTTCTGCTGGCCTATGACGGTGAAGCGCTGGTAGGCACGGTCTGCATCGAGAAGAAGGACGACGAGCGGTCCTATCTGGGCATGCTGACGGTCGATCCTCAGCGCCAGTCCGGTGGTCTGGGCCGCCAGTTGATCGCGGCAGCAGAGGCTGTGGCCAAAAACCAGTTTGGGGCGCGGGTAATGGAGATGACCGTCATCGCCCAGCGGCCCGAACTGGTCGCCTATTATGAGCGCCGCGGCTATGGCCAGACGTCCGAGACACGGCCCTTCCCGATGGATGATCCGCGCTTTGGCCTGCCCAAGCGGACCGATCTCTACTTTGTGGTCATGGAAAAGGCGCTGGCATAAGCCAGCGCCTTAATCATTTCAGCGAATGAAGCGGGACCCTTACAGGTCCTGCATCTGCTTCTTGGCCGCCATGAAATACTGCAGGCCGGTCCAGATGGTGGCGAGTGCCGCCAGCCAGATCAGGATGTCAGCAAACAGCTGGAAGTGGGCCAGATAGTCCAGCGGCAGACCAAAACCGTCCCAGTTGCGGGCGAACAGTTGGCAGCCCAAAGCCACCATCTGCAGGGTCGTCTTCCACTTGGCGGCCAGCGTCACCGGCAGGGTGATACGGCCCGCCATGGTTTCGCGCAGGGCCGAAACGGCAAACTCGCGGAACAGGATCAAACCGCAGGGGATGATGATCTGTTGCACCGATCCGGACGTCAGAACGCCCAGAATGGCGCCGGTGACCAGGATCTTGTCGGCTATCGGGTCAAGGATGGCCCCCCAACGGGTGGTCGCATTCCATTTGCGGGCCAGATAGCCGTCGATCCAGTCGGTCGATGCCGCGATGACAAAGATCCAGAAGCCGATGCGGTACATGGCAAACTGGTCGTCGGGGCTGAGCATCGGCGAGATGAGCGGCCAGCCGCTGGTGGCACCGGCCAGCAGCAGGAACATCACCACCCCGGCAGCCAAACGGATGGCGGTCAGGATGTTGGGGATGGGGTTGGGCTTGTGGGCAGTCGCCATGGAATATTCCGTCTATGAGCCGCTTTGTGTGCCACGCTTTGCGGGCAGAAGCGAGGCCGTGCCGTTTTCGACGACACGGCCCTCGGCTCAGTCCTGAGCCAGCGGCTCGAAACGCTCGCCGTCTCCGGCGCGGGTCAGCACGCCGTCGGCAATGCCGAAATGCAGGCCGACCAGCTTCAGTTCACCCGAGGCTTCGCGCTCGGCGATCCACGGGAAGGTGCGCAGGTTTTCCAGCGACAGCTTGACGATGGCTTCCTCGGCCACGCGCTCGACCTGATCGGCCGGATAGGATTCGCAGACGCGCTTCACGGTCGGCGCACCTTGCTCGACCCACGGCAGGACGAAGTCGCGGCAGCTGTCCGGCGTGCCGTGGATCATGGCATTCACGCCGCCACAGCCCGCATGGCCCATGACCACAATCTGCTTCACGCCCAGAACCTTGACGCCGAACTCCAGCGCGGCAGACACGCCGTGCATCTTGCCATCGGGCTCGTACGGCGGGACCAGATTGGCCACGTTGCGCACGACAAACAGCTCGCCCGGTGCCGTGTCGAAGATCAGGGCAGGGTCGGCGCGACTGTCGGAACAGGCGACGATCAGGGTGTGCGGCTTCTGGCCCTTAACGGCCAGTTGCTCGTATTCAGCTCTCTTGGAGGGCCAGCGGTCCTCGCGGAAGCGACGGTAACCTTGGGTGAGCTTGGTAATCATGAGACGGTTCCTTGCAGCAGGCTGAGCCCCACTTCAACCCGCCAAAGGTCGTTTTGTTACCGATGGAAGAAGGCATGGATACGCTCGGCCAGGGCCTGACTGACGCCGTCCACCTTCACCAGATCGGCCACAGAGGCGCGTGAGACGCCCTTGGCCGAGCCGAAGGCGTGGAGCAGCGCCTTCTTGCGTCCTGGCCCGACGCCGTCGATCTCGTCGAGCGGATTCTTCTTGATGTCCATGCTGCGACGCTTGGCGTGCGCGCCATTGGCAAAGCGGTGGGCCTCGTCGCGCAGGCGCTGGATGTAATAAAGGGCAGGGGACTTGAGCGGCAGCATGAAGGGCCGCTTGCCCCGCATGAAGAAATGCTCCTTGCCCGCGTCACGGTCTGGGCCCTTGGCCACGCCCACGGCGGTGATGTCCGACAGGCCGTATTCGTCCAGCATGGCCAGAACCTCGGTCAGCTGGCCCGCGCCACCGTCGATCAGCAGCAGGTCGGGACGCTCGGTCTCCTCGCCCGCTTCCTCTTCCTTCACCAGACGGCCAAAGCGGCGGCGCATCACCTCGCGCATCATGCCGTAATCGTCGCCGGGGGTAAGGTCTTCGCCGCGAATGTTGAACTTGCGGTACTGGTTCTTGCGGAAGCCTTCAGGCCCCGCCACCACCATGCCGCCTACGGCATTGGTGCCCTGAATATGGGCATTGTCGTAGATCTCGATCCGCTCCGGGCGGCTTTCCAGACCGAAGGCCTCGCACACCTCGTCGAGGATTTTCGACTGGGCCGAGTTCTCCGCCAGCTTGCGGCCCAGTGCCTCGCGGGCATTGGTCAGGGCGTGGTCGATGAGGCTCTTTTTGTTGCCGCGCTTGGGCTGGGTGATCTCGACCTTGTGCTCGGCCTTCATAGAGAAGGCTTCTTCGAGCAGTTCCAACTCCAGCGGGCGGATGTTCGACAGGATCAGGCGCGGAACCGGCTTGTCCTCATAGAACTGGGCCAGAAACGCCGACAGGACGGTGCCTTCATCGTCGCTGCGGTCCACGCGCGGGAAATAGGCGCGCCCGCCCCAGTTCTGGCCCGCGCGGTAGAAGAAGACCTGCACACAGGCCTGACCTCCATCCAGGTGCACGGCAAAGACGTCGGCCTCGGCCACACCGTCGGCGTTGACGGATGTTTCCATGGCGATGGTCGACAGGGCGCGGATGCGGTCGCGCACGCGAGCGGCGTGTTCAAACTCCATGGCATCGGACGCCGCCTGCATCTCTTCGGACAGGCGGTTGATGACCGCCCGCGACTTGCCGCGCAGGAAGGCCTCGGCCTCGTTGACCAGCGTGCCATAGTCCTCAAGGCTGATCTCGCCGGTACAGGGGGCCGAGCAACGCTTGATCTGATAGAGCATGCACGGACGTGTGCGGCTCTCGTAGACGCTGTCGGTACAGTTCCTGAGCAGGAAGGCCTTCTGCAGGGTGTTCAGCGTGTTGTTGACCGCCCAGGTCGAGGCGAAGGGGCCGAAATAGTCGCCCGGAATCGTGTGCGCACCGCGATGCTTGCGGACCTGTGGCGCGCGATGGTCGCGCCGGATCATCAGCTCGGCGAACGACTTGTCGTCGCGCAGTAGCACGTTGAAGCGGGGCTTCAGCTTCTTGATATAGCTGGCTTCCAGCAGCAGGGCTTCGGTCTCGGAAGCTGTGACGACCAGCTGCATGGAGCGGGTCAGGCTGACCATCAGGCCGATGCGTTGGGTGTGGAAACGGCCCTGCGCATATTGGATGACGCGCTTCTTCAGCGACTTGGCCTTGCCCACATAGAGGCACGACCCGTCCTCGCCATACATGCGATAGACGCCCGGTTTGTCGGGGGCGCGGCTGGCCTCGTCGGCGATCAGCGCGGCGGCCTGCAGGGGGATGGGGGCGTCGGTGGGCTCGGTCATCCCCTCCGATATAGGCTCAGCCGCGACGGACCAAAAGCACGCCGCCCACGATCAGAGCGATTCCGCCGATGCGGGCCAGACTGATAGGCTGGGCTGTGGTGCCAAATGCGCCGTAGTGGTCCAGCACGACGCTGATGGCCAGTTGGGCTGCGACGACGAGCGTCATAGTGGTGGCAACGCCCAGACGCGGAACGGCCCACGCAATACTGGTGACGAACAGGCAGCCATAAAGCCCGCCCAGCCAGCCCCACCACGGAATGGATCGCACGGCCTGCCCCTCGGGTTTGATGTGCAGGGTTAAGGCCAGCAGTCCCAAGGCCATCGTGCCGATGATGAAGGATACGAAGGCCCCGTTCACGACCGAGCCCAGCCCGGCCGACAATCGCGCATTACTGGGACCCTGAATGGCCGTCAGGCCACCCGCCACAACCAGAAGCACCATTGCGAGAAGCGGACCATTCATCATCAATCACCAATCAGGAGAGGAAGGCGCGTATCCCATGAACTCGGCGATGCGGGCACGGGTGGCTTTAGTCGTATCATCAGGCAGGGCGTCGGGGGCGAACCAGCCTGTCTCGGCGATCTCGCCATGGCTTGTGCGCTCGCCGACTTCGAAACGGTCAATGTGAAACACCGCGACGTGATCGCCCGGAAAGAATCGCTCGTTGGAATGGAGGGACAGGAGCCGAGGCTCGCTCTTGGCAATTATGCCGGCTTCCTCGCGCAACTCGCGGACGACGGCCTTGTGGGTGGTCTCGCCACGATCGACCCCGCCGCCGGGCAGCCACCAGCCATGAAGATAGGTGTGCTTCACCAGCAGGATCCGCCCTTGATCGTCCGTGGTTATGGCCCGCACCCCCAGCGTCATCCCGCGGTTCATCCGCGACCATAAAAAGAACAGCGGACGGGTAAAAGGCTCGATGCGAGTGCGCCAAGTGGTCATAGCGCGACGATAGGACGTGTAGGGGTGGCTTGAACAGTGGTCGGTGTGCCTCTATTCGGGGGAGAAACAGGGAGAACTCCAATGGTCGCCATCGCCACCATCTTTGCCTTCATCGCCGTCATCGCCGCTGTGAACTTCTACGAGTTCGGCCGCATTGACTGATATCGGCTCGGGGGCCGGTGTTGCCGACTGGCGCACCGCCCCGGATCAGGTGCGGGTTTTCCTCAAGGATGTGGTCGTTGACCTCAGTGTCGGACTGCACCCGTGGGAGCGCCATCCAGAGCGCCCGACGCGACTTGTGATCAATGTCGAGATGTTCGCCGACTGGCCTTTGCCGGACGGTGGCTTCATCAACTATGACCATGTGCGTAACCGCATTCTTGGCTGGGCCGGACGGCCCCATGTCGAGCTTCTGGAAGCTCTGGCCGAAGAACTGGTCTCGGCCTGTTTTGAACTGCCGCAGGTGCAGGCCTGCCGCGTTCAGGTCGCCAAGCCGCAGGTCTTCAACGAAGCGGCCGGTGCGGGCGTCGAACTGTTCCGCCGCAGACCCCAATCATGACTGGCAAGGTCGTCCTGATTACCGGGGCGGCCCGCCGCGTGGGGGCGATGCTGGCACAGGGCTTGGCTGCCGACGGGTGGACGGTCGCGCTTCATCACCGCAGCGGAGCCGACGAAGCCGAGCGCCTCGCCGCCGAGATCGTGGCCAAGGGCGGCAAAGCCTCGACATTTTACGCCGACCTATCCGACGAGCCGAGCCGTGGCGCTCTGATCGATACGGTGGTAGCGCAGCTCGGGCAGATCGATGCCCTGATCAACAATGCATCCCTGTTTGAGTACGACACGCTCGACCGCTTGGAGCCGGAGCGCTGGAACGCGCATCTGGCGGCCAATCTGACGGCGCCGGTCTTCCTAATCCGCGATTTTGCGCGGGCCGTGGAAAAGGCGGGCAGCGAGGGCGCGGTGGTCAATGTGCTGGACCACAAGCTGGTCGCGGCCAATCCGGACTTCCTGTCCTATACGGCTGGCAAGGCCGGTCTGGGGGCGCTGACGGCGTCGCTGGCGCTGGGGCTGGCCCCGCGTATTCGGATCAATGCGGTGTCGCCCGGTTTGATCCTGCGCAGCGGTGACCAGACCGAGGAAGAATATGAAAAGGCGTGGTCCGATACGCCGCTGGGCCGTGGCACGAGCCTTGACGATATGCTGGCCACGGTGCGGTTCCTGCTGACGACCAAGGGCATCACGGGGCAGATTATTACGGTCGATGGGGGCGAACATCTGCGCCCGCGTGGTCGGGATGTGGCCTTTGATCCGGCGCTGAAAGCCTGAAAGTCGAACTTTACTTCGCTTTTCGTACAGTGTTGATGCGCGATCCCCTGTTAGCGCCTATATGGGCCGCTGCCCCTATCGTTGATTGAAGTCCTGAATGCCTGCTGTCCGTTTCACCCGCCGCTTTTCGATGGCGCACCGGCTGATTGCCGATGCGGCGTCCAAGTGTGCCGTGCCGCACGGGCATAATGAGTTCGTGTCGGTGACGCTGGAGCCGCTGGCCGAGATCGACTTTGGCAACGCCAACTATGCCGCCAGCTTCGAGCGATTGAAGACGCGCTGGCATGGCTTTGTGGATCGCAGTCTGGACCATGCGTTCCAGTTGAACAGCACCGATCCGCTGCTGGCCTATTTCAAAGAGCATGAGCCGCAGCGCCTGAAGCAGGTGCTGGTGGTGGATGGCGATCCGACGACCGAGGCCTTGGTCATCGCCCTGTGGCGCAAGCTGGAAGCCATCATCGCCGCCGAAGGCCTGCCGTTCCGTCTGGCCGAACTGGCTATCGAGGAAACGCCGACCAATACGGTGTTGGCGCGCGGCCTGACCGAGGCCGAGCGTGCGTGGCCGCTGGCGGGATGGTGCGACCGTGCCGACAACAGCATCAATGACATTTTGCCGCCGGAGACGTGGGCATGACCGTGACCCCGCTGCCCGTCGCGGGCAACTTGCCGCGCCGTCTGGGCATGACTGTGCATGTCCGCGGGCTGGAGGTTCAGGCGGGTATCGGCGTCTATGATCACGAAAAGGGTCGGCTGCAGACTCTGGTGATCGATGTCGAGCTGGATCTGGGCGCGGCTCCGGTGCGGGAACTGGCCGATACGCTGGATTATGATGGCGTAGCGCGCATCGTGCGTTCGCTGGCGGATGGCGAGCATATCGAGTTGGTCGAGACTTTTGCCGAGCGGATCGCGCTGGGCTGTATGGCTGACGCCCGCGTTCTGGGCGTGCGGGTCAAGGTTGATAAGCCGGGCGCCATTCCGGGAGCGGCGGCCGCCGGTTGCGAGGTTTCCTACGCGCGGTGATTGCGCCCGTAGGTGTCTGAGGGCATTGTCGGCGGGTACGCGCCCAGGGAGTAGTGCATGTCCATCCGGGAAGAAATGCGAGAGTTCAGCCGTCGTGGGCCGATTGTTGACCGGATCGGTCTGTCGGCGACCTATGCGCTGATCCTGCTGGCGGTGCCGACCTTTGGTGTGGCGGCAGTGATTGGTTTGGCCAGTGTGCTGTGGGGCTCGGAGCCCGAGGACGAGCTGGGCCGCAATCACCGGATTTATCAGAAGCGGACGCTGTTGGTCGCCTTGGGTGCCATCATTGTGGGGGCCTTGTCGATCATCGTGAACGTGGGCGTGTTCGTCCTGTTTGTGGGCCTTGTCTGGACGCTGGTTCGCGGGATGCGGGGGCTGAAGGCACTGCAGCATGGTCAACTGGTGGCCAATCCGAAGGGCTGGCTCTAAGTGGCCGGAACATCGGGCGGCTCCGGTAGTTTGCTTTTTGGGCCAGACCGGAGACGAGCCGATGGATTTTAGAGACGTCACTGCCGCGCAGCGGTTCGAGCAGGGTTTTGCCGACGCGGGCGGCGAGACGAAGCTTGTCTTTGCCGACTATGCGGTGCGCGGGAAGACGCGGGTGATCCTGCATGTCGAGGCCGATCCCGATCTGCGGGGCTCGGGGGCGGCGGGGCAGTTCATGCAGGCGCTGGCCGAGCATGCGCGCAGCGAGGGGCTGAAGCTGTCGCCGCATTGCGGCTATGCGCGGGCGTGGCTGTCGCGGCACCCGCAGTACCGCGACGTCACCGAGTTTTAAGCGCGTTTCTTCAGATTGTGGTGCGGTGGACGATGTGTTTGATCGTCTCGGCCTTTGAGGGCAGGTCCTCGGACAGGCGGCTGGCGATCTCGCGCGCGCCGACGGGGTAGGCGTCGCCGCCCTCGGCGATCTCACGGGCCATGCTGGCGGCTTTGAGCAAGGCTTCCTCGAGCGCCTCGACCTGTTCCAGAGCCAGGGCGGCACTCTCCACTTCATCCAGTTCCACC